>JAQGIW010000315.1 GCA_028290905.1 Caulobacteraceae bacterium
GGGCCCCGGCGTCGCGCAGGATGTAGGCGATCTCCGGCGCGGCGAGGCGGAAGTTGATCGGCGCCAGGCAGCCGCGCGCCTTGGCCACTCCGAAGAACAGTTCGAAGAAGCGCACGCTATTGCGCGCCAGCACGCATACGCGCTCGCCGGGCTGCAGCCCCTGGGCCAGGAGCGCCTGGGCGACCTGGCTGGAGCGGGCTTCGAGCTCCGCGAAGCTCGTCATGTGGCCGTCCTGGAGAAGGGCCGCCTGCTCGCCGCGGGCCCGGGCCTGGGCGCGGGGGATGTCGGACAGTTTCCGTATGGCCTGAAGATCGATCATGAGGACGCCTCCCTTTGTCTTTGTGAGCCCGATAGCGGGACGCGCCCGCCGCCGCCACAGCCGATTGACGCGGCCGCCCGTCCAGCGTTGAAATCCAGGGCCACAATCAAGAGCGCATCGGCCGAAGGCCGCATCGTTTTCGCGAGGAGAGACGACAATCGGGATGGCGGGCGTTACGGCCGAACAGGGCGCTAGACTCTCTTCCCCCGCTGGGGGAAGTACGGCCGAAGGCCGGGATGGGGGCTGACCGGGCGAGATCTCCGCAGCGTCGCCCCCTCCACCCCTTCGGGGTCCCCCTCCCCCAGAAGGGGAGGAGAAAGTGCGCATGACCGACTCCACAGGCCCCCTCGCCGACCTGCGCGTGGTGGAGATGGGCCAGCTGATCGCGGGGCCGTTCTGCGGCCAGCTGATGGGCGACATGGGCGCGGAGGTGATCAAGCTCGAGCCGCCGGGCGTCGGCGATCCCATGCGCCAGTGGGGCCGCGGCCAGCCGGTGTGGTGGGAGGTGATCGCCCGCAACAAGAAGTCGGCGTCGGTGAACCTGCGCGCGGCGGAGGGCCAGGCCCTGGCGCGTCGCCTGATCGCCTCGGCCGACATCCTGATCGAGAACTTCCGCCCCGGCACACTGGAGGGCTGGAACCTCGCGCCCGAGAGCCTGATGGCCGACAACCCGCGCCTGATCGTGGTGCGGATGTCGGGTTACGGCCAGACCGGACCCTACGCGGAGCGCACCAGCTTCGGCCTGATCGGCGAGGCCATGGGCGGTTGGCGCCACATCGTCGGCGAGCCGGACCGGCCGCCCTCGCGGATGGGCGTCAGCATCGGCGACAGCCTGGCGGCGACCTACGGCGCGCTGGGCGCCCTTTCGGCGCTGCATGAGCGTCAGCGCACCGGCCTCGGCCAGATCGTCGATTCGGCCCTCTACGAGGCGGTGCTGCAGGTGATGGAGGCGCTGATCCCCGAGTACACCATCGCCGGCCTAACGCGGGAGCGGTCGGGGGCTTTCCTCCCGGGGATCGCTCCTTCCAACGTTTATCACTGCGCCGACGGCGACTATCTGATCGGGGCCAACCAGGACGGCATCTTCCGGCGCCTCTGCCAGGCCATGGGGCGCCCGGAACTGGCCGACGATCCCCGCTACGCGACCCACGCCGCCCGGGGTGAGAACCAGGCCGAACTCGACGGCCTGATAGACGCCTGGACCCGCACCCGGACGATCGCCGACGTCGAAGAGCTGCTGATCGCCCATGGCGTCCCCGCCGGCCGCATCTACCGCGCGCCGGAGATGCTGGAGGATCCGCACTTCGCCGCGCGCGAGGCCATCGTCACCCTCCCCCACCCCCGCTGGGGCGAGGTGGCCATGCAGAACGTCTTCCCCAAGCTCTCCCGCACCCCGGGCGCGGTGCGCTCGATCGCTCCCCAGACGGTGGGCCAGGACAACGGCGAGGTCTGGGGCGGGGTGCTCGGCCTTTCGGACGGGGAGATCGCGGCCCTCACCGCCAAGGGCGTGCTCTGAGGCGGCAGGCGCGGCGGAGACGGGCAGGTTTTGGCCGGTTCCCGGCAGGGTCCTGGCAGGCCCCGGGCAGGCGAAATGTCGATCGCGGCTGGCGGCGGGCCGGCTCCTGGCAGTTCCCCGGCTCCGTCGGGCAGGCGCCGGGCAGGTTTCGGGCAGGCGCCCGGCCCCCGCTCCACGCCTCATTCCACCGCCCTCCCCGCCGCCGCCTTCGCCAGGTTGCCGAATTCATCAGCAATATCAGCCTGATCGAGGCGGCGAGCGTCGGCCATGGCGCCGTGCAGACGGGAGGCGTCGAGAAGGGCGAGGCGCGCCTCCTTGAGCAGGGACGCGTTCTCCGACGCCTCGCCGGCCTTGGCCATCCGCAGCAGCGTGGCGATCACCTTGTGAGGGCTGATGTCTTCCGCCTCGTTGCGCTGGACCCGCAGCTCGGCGATCCGCTGGGCAACCTCCGGCCGCCGGGCCAGGCGGCTGGGATGACCCTTGTTGAGCACGAACCCGGCGTCCTCATAGGCGTCATCCAGGCGCGCGGCCCTGGCCCGGGCCTGGGCGAAGGATTCGTAGCGGGTGTTGGTGAGGGTGGGCATGGGGCGTCGGTCGCCTTGGGCTGAGCGTTGGAGAGAGGGTATATATATGTTGCATTTTGCAATGTATGTCAAGCCTTGCGCCGGCGCTGAGGTCGCCTCTCACCCGCCACGGGCGCGCCTCATGGCGGGACGTGGCTCGAAGCTGACGTTCCCGGCGTCAGCTTCCTGGCGCGGTACGGAATCGGGCTCGACCACAACCGGGTTGCGCCGCCCGAGCTTTGCGGTTTCACTGACAGATCGGTGGGGGACGCATGTCAGAGCAGCCAAGTGGCGTTTCGCGGCGCCGTGTGATCGGGACGGCCGTCGCGTCGGCGACGTACGCGGGGGTCGCTCGGGCGTCCGTTGGATTCGAGCCATATCTCAGCCTGCGCGAGGCAGCGCGGCGCATCGCGACACGGGAGCTCTCGCCGGTCGATCTGACCCGCGACATGCTGGCCCGCACCGCGGCGGTCGATCCGGTCTTGAAGAGCTACGCCACCGTGATGGCAGACAGCGCCATGGCCGAGGCTCAGACGGCGGCCGGCGAAATCGCGGCAGGGCGCTATCGCGGGCCGCTTCACGGCATCCCGATCGGCGTGAAAGACCTCTGTTGGACCAAGGGTGTCCGCACCATGGGCGGTCTGGCGGTGCGGCGTTCCTTCACACCGCGGGAGGACGCCACGGTGGTGGTCCGGCTGCGCCGCGCCGGCGCCGTCGTGCTGGGGAAGACGAACCTCTCCGAGGGCGCCGCGGCCGGTTACAACCCCGCGATGGATGTGCCGCTGAACCCCTGGAACCACGACCGATGGCCGGGGCTCTCGTCCAGCGGCTCGGGCGTGGCGGTGGCCGCCGGGCTGTGCTTGGGCGCAGTGGGCACGGACACGGGCGGCTCGATCCGCATGCCCGCGTCAGCAAACGGCGTCGTCGGCCTGAAGCCGACCTATGGACGGGTGAGCCGCTACGGCGTCATGGCGATGGCGGACTCCCTCGACCACGTCGGCCCACTGGCGCGGGAGGTGGCGGACGCCGCCCTGATGTTCGACGTCATGGCCGGGCCCGACTTGCGCGATCCGACATCGCTCGACGCCGCCCCGGCAAGCGCCGCGAAGGCGCTGGGCGGCGGCATACGCGGCGTGCGGATCGGTCTGGATCGGGGTTATGCGTTCAAGGGGATCGATGCGGGCGAGGCTCTGGCGCTCGAGGCCGCGCTGAATGTGCTCGAAAGCCAGGGGGCGCAGATCGTCGAGGTGCGGATGCCCGACGTCTCGGACGTGCCGCAGTTCTGGCGTGTCATCTGCGGGCATGAGATGGCGGCGGCGCACGCGGCGACCTTTCCGGCGCGGGCTGCGGAATACGGACCCTACCTGCGCGCGTTCCTTGCCGCCGGGGCAGCTGTCACGCCGGAGCAGCTTGCTACGGCGCAGACGCGGCGAGCCGCCCTCACCGTGCAGCTGGACGCCTTGCTGGCAACGATCGACGTACTCGCCTGCCCGACGAGCGACCGCCCGGCCTGGCCGATCACCCATGCCTTGCAGGTCGGGCCGCTCGATGCGTACCACCGGGCCTGGGGCGCAGCCCAGCCCCGCAGCGCCGAGTTCACAATGCCGATGGACCTGGCCGGCGTGCCGGCGATCTGCCTGCCCTGCGGCTTCTCGCCCGACGGCCTGCCATACAGCCTTCAGTTCACGGGGCGGCGCCTGAGCGAGGCGATGCTCTGCCGCGTCGCCTATTGTACGAGCAGGCGACGGACTGGCGCCGCCGCCATCCGCCGGTTCAGGGGTAGCTCTTCTCATTCATCACCGGAGGCCGCTCGGTGACGCTGGCCGCGCCGCCGTCGACGCCAAGTCTGCGGCGGCGCCTCCCTCTAAGCCGTCGCCATGACGGGCGTCCGCTCGCGCAGGACGCGGCCCGAGCGGACGCCGGTGAGCTCGTCGTTCTCCAGCGACACCTCGCCATTGACCAGGACCGCGCGATAGCCGCGGCCCCGCTGGATGTAGCGCGGGGCGCCGCCGGGGAAATCGTTGACCATCTCGGGCTGCAGCTGTGCGACCTTCGCAAGGTCGAACACGGCGACGTCGGCACGCTTGCCGGGCGTGAGCACGCCGCGGTCGGCGAGGCCGAGCACCCGCGCCGGCCCGGAGGTCAGCCGGCGCACGCCCTCCGCCACGCTGAAGAGTCCGCGCTCGCGCACCCAGTAGGCCAGGACGAAGGTGGCCCAGTCGCCATCCATGATCTGCGAGACGTGCGCGCCGGCGTCGCCGAGGCTCGGGAAGCAATGGTCGCCGCCGATGACCTCGGCCAGCTCGTCGATGTTCTGCGAGAACATGCGCAAGCAGAAGAAGGCTCGGCCGGATCTCTCTCGCGAGAGGCGCAGGAAGAACTCTGGGAAGCTTTCGCCGGCCTGGGCGGCCAGCCTGTCGACGCTGACCTCGTCGGCGGCCGCGTAGACCGGAGTCTCGCCCGAGCCGAGGAAGAAGACCTGGCTCAGCGGCGCGCGCGTATCGCCCTCGGCGACCAGCCTCGCGGCGAACGCCGGATCGGAGATGGCGGCGAGGCGGCCGGAGGCGTCCTTGGCCCGCAGCTCGTTCCAGGCGGGGCCGCGGAACGGCAGGATGCCGAAGAGGCTGTAAAGAAAGCCCGATCCCCGGACGTGGGTGATCGCGGTGATGTCGCGCCCGGCGCAGAGCTCCTCGAGCCGGCCGACGCTGAACCGGCCGTCACCCGGATTGGGGCCGACGCCGTAGCTGAACAGCAGGCGCGCGCCGCTCTCGTCGCTGATCCGCTTCAGCTCCTCCATCTTGGCCCCGACGAACTGCACCAGCCCGCGGCGCGCTGCGACGACCCTGGCCAGAGCCGTCAGTTCGGCGAGGTCGGCGAAGGTGCCGGGGATCGATCGCCCGTCCGGCGCCCTGTGCGGTTCGAAGCGGTTGCTGGACAGCCCCAGCGCCCCGCCGGCCATCGCGTCATCGAGCAGGGCGCACATGCGCTCCAGCTCCTCGCCCGTCGCCTGGCCCCGGGCTGACGACGAGGCCCGAGGCGTCGATCTCGCGCCGGCCGGCGCCGGCGACCTCGCCGACCGCGCTGATCAGCCCGCCGTCGATGGCGAGGTCGCCGACCCGCGGCTCCGCCCCGGTCCCGTCGACAAGGTCGCCGCCCCTGATCACGATGTCATGCATGGCGCTCGTTCCCTTCTGTTAGATCGCGCCCGGATCGCCCCGGGCGACAAGTGCTAGTCGGCGCGACGAGGGGCGACCTCGCAACGCCGGCCGCCTGTGGCAACCGCCTCCCGACGGCTCCTCAATGCGCTCCGACCACGGCCCTTTCGTCGATCTGATAGAGCTTCTTGGCGTTGCGGCCGGCGACCTTTTCGCGGTCTCCGGGCGGCAGCAGGTCGAGCAGCCCGTCGAGGGACTCGATGTAGGCCGGCGTGTGATCGAAGTGGGGGAAGTCCGACGCCCATACGAAATTGTCGGCGCCATAGCGGGCCGCCAGGTCCGGCACCGTGCGCTCGTCCGGGTCGGCCGACATGATGAACCGGCCCGCGCGCAGATAGTCGCTGGGCTTGTGCTTGAGCTGGGCGCCCTTGCCGACGGGGGTGCGCTCGTAGAGGGCGTCCATGCGGTCGAGGTAGTGGCCGATCCAGCCGCCGCCGGATTCCACGACCATGATCTTCAGCGTCGGGAAGCGGTCGAAAAGGGCGTGGTCGAACAGGCTGGCGAACTGGCGGCGCACGCCGTGGCCGGCCGCCACGAGGTTGCCCATCACGAAGCTGAAGTCCTCGAACGCCTTGGGGTTGCCGAAGCGGCCGTCGCTGGCCCAGCGCGGCTCGATCACCGGATGGATGGCGACAGGTACGCCCAGGTCTTGCGCCGTGCCCCAGAAGCGGTCGAACCGCTTGTCGGCGACCGACAGCTTCTCGTGGGTGAAGGTGCAGATCATCGCGCCGCGGGCGCCCTCCCTGACCGCCCGCTCCAGCTCCTTCGTGGCCCCGTCGACGTCGCTGAGCGAGATGTGGGCGATCGGCAACAGGCGGAGGCTGCCGGAACAGAACTCGCAGATCCAGCGGTTGTAGGCCGTGGTGTAGGCCTGCGCGAGCGCCGGATCGTCGACCTCGGATTCCCAGAGGAGGCCGATGGTGGTGTAGAGGGCGACGGCGTCGATCCCCTCGGCGTCCAGCATCCTGGTCCGCTCGGCCGGGTCCATCGAGCCGAACGGATGCTCGCCGAGGTAGGTGGACGCCGGATCGAGGGCGAGGCCCAGCGGATCGTCATGGTGCATGCAGCCCATGAGCGAGAGCGAGCCGGCGGCGATGTTGACGGAAGGCTTGCCGTCGTACTCCAGGTACTCCAGGCCCTTCTCGTTCGTGCGGACGCGGATCGCCCGGTCGCGGAACTTGGGATCGATGTAGTTTACCCAGAGGTCCGGCGGCTCGAGGATGTGGCCATCGAAGTCGACGAGCCCCTGATGTCTCGAGCGGCCCGTCACGTGCAGCGGGCGCCGACTGGGTACGGCGCAGCTGGATGCCGCGATGGTCATGGTCTCTCCCTCTCATTCTCTTGCCGTCGCCATTCTTTTGTGCGCGCGGCCGCCGCGTCCAGCCTTCGCACCTTTTGGGCGCGCAGGATCGCGGTTCACAACACCGTGATAAGGACGATCGGGTTTCAGGTTTCGGCAGCCCATGCGCGGGCTGCGGCCAAGGCTTCAGTCAGGCTCGAGGCGTCGCTTCCGCGCCGCCGCAAGTCGACCCAGCGTCGGATCGTCTCGGGGGGATCGCCCCGTTCCCTCATCCATGTCTCGAAACCCTCGAGGTCGCGGGCGAAGGCGCATTGCATCCCCGTCGTCCCGTCGGCCACGATCTCCGTCTCGACGCGGCAAAAGTCGCCAAACGTCCGGTCGACGAAGGCCTTCGCCGCCTCGTCGCCCTCCCAGACCATCATCATCCGCCGGGGCGAGCCTGGCAGATAGAGCCACTCCCGCACGACGGCGTTCTCTGGGCGCGGCCCCTGCCAGAGAGCCGCAATCCATTCACCGGCGCGGCCTTCATCCGGATGCACGATCGAAACGAACAGCTGTCTTCCCATGGCGCCGGTCCCGTCCGATCAAGCCGCGGCCGCGGCGCGCAACCGTGGCGCCACGTCGCGCACGAAACGTTCCAGGCTGGGCGCCATCTGGTCCGGCTTCATGCCCGGCGGCACGCCCCAGGTGACGAGGTCGGTGACGCCGTATTCGCGGACGAAGGCGGAAAGCTCGGCGACGCAGTGGTCGACGTCGCCGACCACCCAAGTCTGGGGGATGCGCGCATCGGCGGTAATACCCTCGACCCCGCTGCCGCCGCCGGCCTCGGCGAAGAAGCGGTTGTAGACCGCCATGCGCCGTCGCTCGCCCTCGCGCACAGCCGGCCAGTCGCGCTCGCGGTCGTCGGTGACGAGGCACGAGCGGATGATGCCCACGCGGCGGGTCTCGGGATCGCCGCCGGCGGCCCTCAATGTCGCGCTCCAGTGGTCCAGGGTGTCGGAGCGCAGGCCCTGGGGCAGCAGATTGGCGCGGTGATGCGCCGCCCGCTCGGCGCCCGGCTTGCCCATCGCCGCGATCCACAGCGGGGGCCCGCCCGGCTGGACATAGCCCGGGGTGATCCTGACGTCCTTGAAGCTGTAGCGTTTGCCCTCGAAGCTGAAGGTCTCGCCGGTGAAGGCGCGAACCAGCACCTCCAGCGCCTCGTTGGTCAGCGACACGCGGCGCGCCACCGGCAGGCCAAAGCCGCGGAACTCGTGCGGGGCGTAGCCCATGCCGGCGCCGAGCTCGACGCGGCCGTTGCTGATGTTGTCCAGCACCGCGAGGTCCTCGGCCAGGCGGATCGGGTGGTTGAACGGCATCAGGCAGACGTCGCTGCAAAAGCGAAGGTTCCGGGTCCGGGCGGCGATCGCGCCCACCACCGGCGTCCACGACGGCAGATAGCCGTCCTCGACGAAGTGGTGCTCGGTAAACCAGGCGACGTCGAGGCCGAGGCCGTCCAGCCAGGCGGCCTGCTCGATGATCGCGGCATAGAAGGCGGCGTGGCTCATCCCGGACTCGGGCGGATTGCGGAAGTCGTAGGCGACGCCCACGCGCAACGGCGGCCTGGTCATGGCGCCCTCCTGTCAGGTCGGTGAACGGGTCGTCACGTCCATCCCCGGCCAGCCGCCGTCGGCGCGCCAGCGGCCAAGGATGCGGATGAAGGCGTTGGGGCCGCGCCAGAACGGGCCGTTCTGCAGGGTCTTGAGGTTGGCGGTCGCCGTGCCTTCGAGGTTGTAGTAGCCGGGGGTGCAGCTCTCCAGGAACGAAGCCCGGCCGTGGGCGGCCTTCACGACCTGGGCCACCCAGTCGGCCTCGGCCTCGGCCGTGGGCTCGATCGTCCGCACGCCCTCGGCCTTGGCCTTGCCGAGCACGAACGCGAGGTGCCCGGCGGCCACGTCCAGCATGTGCTGGAAGTTGGCGCTCTGGCCGGACTGCGTCCCGCTGATCAGGAAGCAGTTGGGGAAGCCGCGGATGAAGTAGCCGTTGAAGGTCTCGGCGCCGTTCGCCCACTTCTGCGTCAGGGTGACGCCGCCGCGGCCGGTGACCTCGAAGCCGTTGCGGCGGCTGAGCTCCGTGCCGACCTCGAAACCGGTGGCGTAGACCAGGCAGTCGACCTTGTACTCCTGGCCGTTCGCCCACACCGCGTCCTCGGTGATGCGATCGACGCCTCGCCCCTCGGTGTCCACCAGGGTGACGGTGGGGCGGTTGAAGGTCTGCAGGTATTGGTCGTGGAAGCACGGGCGCTTGCAGAAGGCGTTGTACCAGGGCTTCAGGGCCGCGGCGGTGGCGCCGTCCTTGACGATCTCGTCCACGCGGGCGCGGACGCGCTCCATTTTCTGGTGGTCGGCGAGCTCGATCAGCGCCTCGGGGTGGTCGACGGCCTCGCCGGCGGCGGCGGCGCGCCGGGCGGCCAGCAGGATGCCGCCGATGAGGTCGGTCCAGCCGTCGTTGACGAGGTCGACGTCGAACTGGCCGCCGGAGATGACGGTGGTGAAGTTGTCCACCCGCTCCCGCTGCCAGCCGGAATGCAGGCCGCGCGCCCATTCCGGGTCGGTGGGCCGGTCGGCGCGCACGTCGATGGAGGAGGGCGTGCGCTGGAAGACATGCAGCGACTTCGCCCATTCGCCGAGATGAGGCACGCACTGTACGGCCGTCGCGCCGGTGCCGATGACGCCGACGCGCTTGTCGGCCAGCCCGGTCAGGCCGCTGGCCGAGCTGCCGCCGGTGTAGGCGTAGTCCCAGCGGCTGGTGTGGAACGTGTGGCCCTTGAAGGTTTCCACGCCCGGGATGCCGGGGAGCTTCGGCCGGTGCAACGGTCCGGCGGCGAGGATGACGAAGCGGGCGCGGAGTTCGTCGCCGCGGTCGGTGGCGATGCGCCAGAGCTGCTCCTCCTCCAGCCAGTGCATCTCGGTGACCACGGTCTGGAAGAGGGCGCGCTCATAGAGGTTGAAGTGGCGGCCGATGCGGCGGGAGTGCTCGAGGATCTCCGGCGCCCGGGCGTACTTGCGCTCGGGGATGTAGCCGGTCTCCTCCAGCAGCGGCAGGTAGATGTAGCTCTCGGTGTCGCAGGCCGCGCCCGGATAGCGGTTCCAGTACCAGGTGCCGCCGAAGTCGCCGGCCTTCTCGACGATGCGGAAATCGTCGATACCGGCCCCGCGAAGGCGCGCTCCGGCGAGGAGGCCGCCGAAGCCGCCGCCGACGATCAGGACCTCGGTCGTCTCGCGGACGGGGGCGCGGTCGATGGGGCCGTCGACGTACGGGTCGTCGAGGTAGTGGGCGAAGTCGCCCGTCATCTCCACGTACTGCGTGTTGCCTTCGCCGCGCAGGCGCTTGTCGCGCTCCTGCGCATACTTCGCCCGCAGGGCCTCGACGTCGAGGGACGCGGCCGCGCCGGGGACGCCGGTCAGATCGTCTGGCATGGATCCTCCACATCCTTGGAACGTATTTCAAACGCATGTTTACTGACAGGAGATCGACAAACCAAGGGAGAAGGCGATGGCGGAACACGTGCTCATCACGGGGGCCGGGGGCTTGGTCGGCCGCTCGGCCATGCAGCATTTCGCGGAGAAGGGGGTGAAGACGACGGCGGTCTCGCGGCGGCGCCCGCCCAAGACCTACGGCGCGACGCACCTCGCGGTCGACCTCGCCGACGCGGCGGCGTGCGAGGCGGCGTTCGGCGGCCTCTCGGACGTCACCCAGCTGATCTTCGCGGCGGTCTACGAGGAGCCGGCGCTGGTGGCGGGGTGGACCGAGGAGAGCCATGTCGAGCGCAACGCCCTGATGCTGCGCAACACCCTGGAGGTCGTCGACCGCGCCTCCCCCGCCTTGCGTAACGCCACCATCCTGCAGGGGCCCAAGGCCTACGGCGTGCACGTCCGCGCCGCCCCGGTCGCCCAGCGGGAGGACCGCGACGAGACGCGCGACATCCCGAACTTCTACTGGCCGCAGCTGGACTATCTGACGGCCAGGCAGGCGGGGCGGCCGTGGAGCTGGAACGTCATCCGCCCCGCCCTCGTCATTGGCATGTCGCCCAACAGCTCGCTGTCCTTCATCGCCGCCGTGGGCGTCTACGCCGCGGTGCTGAAGGCGCGCGGCCTGCCGCTCGCCTATCCCGGCGGGGCCGGCTACGCCCTCGAGGCCACCGACACCGACCTGATGGCGCTGTGCTTCGACTGGGCGGCGCACACGGAGGCGGCGCGGAACCAGACCTTCAACGTCACCAACGGCGAGCTATTCTCGTTCCGCGAGCAGTGGCCGGTGATCGCCGAAGCGGTCGGCATGGAGGTGGGACCCGACACGCCCCTCAGCCTTGCCGAAACCCTGCCCGGCATGGCGGCGGAGTGGGATAAGATTCGAGCGAAGCACGGCCTGGTCAGCGGGGATCTCGCCAGCTTCGTCGGGTCGTCGGCGCAGCTCGCCGACGTCGTCCTCGCCCAGCGCCAGGGAACGCCCCGCCCCTCGACGCCGATGTCGACGATCAAGATCCGTCGCGCCGGGTTCAACGAGACGCTCTACTCGGACGAGATGTTCCGCAAGTGGTTCGCCCGCCATCAGGCGGACCGCCTCCTGCCGCCGGCCTGAGGCCGCGCACCGGGCAGCAGGCGACGATCAAGGCTCCAATTCTTATTTTCCGGCCTCTGGCCTCCAGCCGGAGCGGCCGGCGCGCCAGAAGACGAAGGCGATCTGGTCGGCGTCGAGCGCGTCTCCCTGGCTGCGGGTGGCGCCGATGCCGTGTCCGGCCTGTTCGTCGATGCGCAGGAGGACAGGATTGGGATCGCCCGACGCCTCGAGAGCGGCGGCGAACTTGGCCGGCTCCCACGGGGCGACCCGCGGATCATTGAGGCCCGTGGAGATCAGCACCGGCGGATAGGCGACGCCCGGCTTCACGTGGACGACCGAGTCCATCTCGTAGAGGTTGTGGAAGCCGGCCTCAGTGGTGACCGTACCGAACTCGGGGATGTTGTCGGGGCCGTTGGGGGTGAACTCCGAGCGCACGGTGTTGGCCGCCGGGACCACGTCGATGACGCCAGCGAACAGGTCCGGCCGCTCCTCCATGGCGCGGCCCATGGTGATGCCGCCCGCCGAGCCGCCGATGATGAACAGCTTGCCGCGGGTGGTGATCCTGCGGGCGATCAGGTCTTCGCCGCAGGCGATCAGGTCTCGCCAGGTGTTGGGCTTGTTGGCGTCCTTGCCGCCGAGCCGCCAGGCTTCGCCCAGCTCGCCCCCGCCGCGGACGTGGCAGACGCCGTAGGTGATCCCCTCCTTCATGAAGGCTGCGCGCCGGGACGAGAAGTCCGCCAGTTCCGAGATGCCGTAGGAGCCGTAGGCTTCCACCACGGTGACCTGCGGTCCGGAGGCTCCGCGGGGCTGGACGAGGGACAGCGGCACGTTCACCCCGTCGCGGGCCTTGGCCTGGAGGTCGGAGACCGTGAAGTCGGCGGCGTGGATGTCGCCGTGGACGCCGAGGCGCAGATCGGCGAACGCGCCGGTGGCCGGATCGAAGCGATATTGCGTGGGCGGGGAGACCCAGCTCGACATCCCGAGGGTGAGGCCCGGAACGCGCGCGTCCGTGAACACCTCGCCGATATGCCCGTGCTCGGGCAGGGCGACCTCATCGATCCGGTCGGTCCCGGCGGGGATGCGGAGCAGGTGCGAATAGACGCCCTGGCGCGCGACCACGTAGAGGGCGTCGGCGGCGGCGTGGACGCCCTCGATCACCCGGTCGGTCCGTGCCGGAACCAGGACGCGCGCCGACGACAGGGGATCGCCGGCCCGCACTTGCAGCACCTGGAAGGTTGGCGCGTTCTTGTGCGACAGGAGGAAGATCTGGTCGCCACGGGCGTCGGCGCTGGTGACGCCATCGTCCCGATCCACCAACAGGGTCCACGGCGCGTCGGGGGATCCGGCCTGCGCCGCCGGCGCGACCCACGCCTTGATCTCGGGCTGCACGCCGTTCTGGGAACCGAGCAAGGCCGCCGACACACCGGGCGAGATCTCCAGCACGGGGGTCTCGTCGTGCCCGAACTTCGGCCCGTGGCCGGTGATCGAACCGTATAGCGGCGTGGGCGGCGAGGTCAGGTTCCAGGCGTCCAGGCTGGGGTCGCGATACTTCTCGGTGCCGGGGTCGTTCGGCCCCAGGGCCTTGAGTCGGATGAAGTACACCGTGCCGGAGTCGCTGCTCCAGCTGGTGGCGCCGAACTGCGCGCGGTCGACCGGTCCGGCGATCCGGGTCCCGGTGGCGGCGTCGTAGACATAGAGCTCCGCCGCCTCCGAGCCGCCCTGCGAGATTCCCACCGCGACCTTCGCGCCGTCGGGCGAGGGCAGGATGTAGTTGATGGCGTAGGGCGTGCCGCCGTGCGCGACGCGGAGGGCGGCGATGTCGACCAGCTTGCGCACGCGGCCGTCCCGGTCGCGGACCATCAGGTCGAAATTGTCCGATCCGGGCGTCCGCTCCTCGTAGAAGCTCCGGCCCCCGTAGGTGGAATAGTCCTGGACGAAGCCGAAACTGCCGGTGAACGCGGCGACCCGACCACGCAGGCCCGATAGCGGCTTGATCGCGTCGAGCACGGCGCGCGTGTAGGCGCCCTGGGCTTTCATCCAGGCCATGGTCTCGGGCCCCTGGGTCTCCATGTAGCGATAGTTGTCGGTCACCGGCACGCCATAGAGGGCCTGGGCGACCGGCCGCACGGGCGGCGGCGCGGGCGGCGGCGCGGCTCCGATGGGCGCCAGCGGATCGGCGGACCGCTGCTGCGCGGCGGCGGAGCCGGCGGCGAGGGCCAGGACGGCGGCGGAAACGAGGGCGAGGCGCTGCATTCTGAATTATCCCCAGGTTCAGGCATGTCCTGAACCACGGCCCGATGCTTAGCAGGTGCGCGGGGGAGCATCCAACCGTTCGCCGCGGGTGTCCGCCCAGGGTGATCAGTGAAGATGTTGGACCATTGCAAAATGCAAGTCACAGCCGAGCGCCGGCTTTTCAGCGCCGGCCTGGGATGGCTTGCGCGCTGCGCAAGTCGCCCCCGCGTGGGGGCGAACGGGCCGGCGATGGAACGGAAGCTGGGCGGCGAACGCTAACCCTCGCGATGACCACGAAAATCAAGCCCAAGGACTTTCGCGTTCGGCGCGGCGCAGCGGTTGACCTGAAGAACCTGCCGACCGCCATCGATCCTTTCTACTCGTCCAAGGAGGACTATCAGGCGATCCTGGACGGGCAGGTCGCCAGGCTCGTAGAACAGCAGGAGCTGCTCTATGCGTCCGACTGCTACGCGCTGCTGATCATCTTCCAGGCGATGGACGGGGCGGGAAAAGACGGCGCCATCCGGCACGTCATGTCGGGGGTCAATCCGCAGGGCTGCCAGGTGTTCAGCTACAGGCACCCCAGTCCGATCGAGCTGCAGCACGATTTCCTGTGGCGCACGACGCGCGACCTTCCCGAGCGCGGACGCATCGGCATCTTCAACCGGTCCTACTATGAAGAGGTGCTGGTGGTTCGCGTGCACCCCGAACTGCTCGCCAGCGAAGTGGTCCCCGACGCGCCGCTCGACGACGAGACGGTCTGGCGCCGCCGTTACCGGTCGATCGCCAACCTGGAGAGCCACCTCCACGCCAATGGCACGCGCATCGTCAAGATCTACCTTCATCTGTCGAAGGACGAGCAGCGCAAACGCTTCCTCGCCCGCATCGACGAGGCCGACAAGAACTGGAAGTTCAGCCAGGCCGACATCGAGGAGCGCAAATACTGGAAGAGCTACATGACGGCCTACGAGCAGTGCATGAAGCACACCAGCACCCGGGACTCGCCCTGGTACGTCGTCCCCGCCGACGACAAGGAGAACGCCCGACTGATTGTCGCGCAGATCGTCGTCCGCGCCCTGGAGCGGCTGAAGATGAGCTATCCGGAGACCAGTGAAGAACGGCGGCGGGAACTGCTGTCGTTTCGCAAGGTGCTTGCCCAATGAGCGGTGCGATCGGCGCGTCGGGCGTCAGCGCGGAACCGACGCCGGACGGCGCGAGGGCCATCCTGCAGAAGCGGATCGTCGCGGTGCTGAACATCGGCAGCGGAAGCTGCGACGCCAACTCGGCGGCCCAGGCCAAGGCGGTGTTCGACCAGGCCGGGCTGTCCCACGCCAAGGTCGTCGCCGTCGAGCCCGCCGACCTGGACAAGGCGCTCGATGACGCCGTGGCGAATGCCGACGTCCTGGTGGTGCTGGGCGGCGACGGGACGATATCCGCGGCGGCCACCCGGTGCGGCGGCGCGGGCGCCCTGCTGATCCCATTGCCGGGCGGCACGATGAACATGCTTCCCAAGGCCCTCTACGGCGGGCGGCCCTGGCGCGAGGCCTTGGCCGACACCCTGGCCAATCCCAAGGTCCACGACGTCAGCGGCGGAAAGGCCGACGATCGGCCATTCTTCTGCGCCGCCATCCTCGGCGCGCCATCGCTGTGGGCCCAGGCTCGCGAGGCGGCGCGCAAGGGCGCTGTGGTCGAGGCGATCAAGCGCTCGATCACCGCCACCCGGCGAAGCCTCACCGAGTCGCTCGACTACGACTTCGGCGGCGGCCTGACCGGGTCCTCCGAAGCCGTGGTGGTCATCTGCCCCGCGATCGCGAAGGACATGAACCCGGACGACCCCACGCTGGAGGCCGCCGCCGTGGATCCGGAGACCGCCGCCGGGCTGTTCGGACTGGCCTTTCACGCGGCGTTCGACAATTGGCGTAACGGCGCGTCCGTATCGCTGGCCAAGGTCAAGACCTTGTCCGTCACCGGCCACGGAGAGGTTCCCGTGATCCTCGACGGCGAGACGGTTCGGCTGGGCCGCACGGTCGGCATCAGCTTCGTGCCCGTGGCCTTCCGCGCCCTGGCGCCGGCGAAGCGTTAATGGACAACCGGCTTCACGCCGTCAGCGCACCGCGACGAACGTCCAGTTTCTGGAGCCGCCCCGAATTCAGGAACAGGCGTCCGTCACTACAATCCTCGGTATGCGTCGTCGTGGAATGACCGAGGGGGGTGGAGACCGTGCGAGCGCGCTCGTTCGGGCCGCCGCGCTTCCCCGTGCATGGCCGGTCCGGGCCACCCATAGGCAACTTCCACCAGCGTTCCCTGTTCGCGGGCGTCCTCGCGCTGACCGATCAGGGTCCCGCCGAGCTGCTCATAGAGAGAGCGGGCCGGGATGTTGTTGCGCGGCACCCAGAGGGTGTAGCCGGTCAGCCGCCGGTCGGTCAGATCGTCCATCATCGCCGCCATCAGTCGCGTGCCCAGGCCCCGTCTCTGATCGGTCGCAAGCACATAGACGGCCGCGAACTCGCCCTTGTAGCCCGCCGCGACGAAGTCCGGGTCGCGCTGTTCGCCGCAGGAGCCGAAGGCCACCAGCGTTCCGGCCCGATCGGCCACGTAGGTCGTCGCCAGATAGCTGGTCTCTCCGGACAGTATCCGCCGCCAGGCCTCGGTTCGGGCGTCGGCGGTCAGGGCGTCGAGCAGCTGCTCGGACATCAGGCCGATATAGGTCTCGCGCCATGTGGTTTCATGGACATGGGCGAGCGCCGCGGCGTCCTCCGGCGCGGCGCGACGGATCCGATAGGTCGTCTGTTCCATAGTGACACCTCGCCACTTGGGGCGCCCCGCAATAGAGCTAGCACATCCTTTGGCTCCGGAGTCGATGGACGGTGCGCCGCCTGGTTGCGGATCTATGAGGGATCGGCGGGCGCCATTACGCTGGGCACGTTCGGGAGGGCCGAGATGGCGAAAGCGCCACGCGCCGTTTTGTTTGCCGCCCTGCTCGCGCCGTTGCAGGCCCAGGCCGGGCGTCTCGACACCGCTCGCACGTTCACCGAGCGCCTGTACGAAGCGTACCAGCATGGCCACCCCGATTACCTGGGCGCGCTGGCGCGTGTGACTTTTGCGCCGCGCCTGCTTGCCCTGATCCGCCATGACGAAGCCGCCGCTTCGCCCGGAGACGTGGGGGTCCTCGATGGGGATCCTATCTGCGATTGCCAGGACGACGCCGGCCTGAAGGCCGAGCGCATCGAAATCGAGAACGTGGCTACGGGCCGCGCGTTGGCGACCGTCACCCTCAGGTTCCCCGCTGAAGCCACGAAGGTGAGGCTCGATCTCGTCTCGCGGCGAGGGCGATGGCGCGTCGCCGACATCCGAACGAAGGACGTGCCGAGCCTCGTTGGCCTGCTGGAGAAGAGCGCAGCCAGCGCGACGGCGAAGGCCAGGCCGTCTACTGAGCCGTGACGAGAATGATCTGCGACACCGAAGGCACACCGTTCTGGTGCACGAACATCATATAGTAGCCCGGAACCATCACATTCGCGTTCGTCGGCAAGGTCGCCGTCACCACATTGCCGTTCTGGGCGAACGCGGCGTCGATGAAACGCTGATCGTTGTTGTGCGTGTGGGTGACCGACCCGGTCCGCACGAAGGTCACCCGGCTGATGACATCGGTGAGACCGACCGTTGCGGCGACCGTCTGGCCTACCACCGCGGCAGGCGGCGCGGCGGCCAAGGTCGGCCGGGGCGCCGGCATGCCCGATCCATCGTTGAGGTAGAGGTAGGGGGGATAGTAGATCTCGGCATTGAGATTGGTGACCGGGCCCGGCGAGCCGCCGCCCCCGGTAAGCACGGTGGCGTCCGGCAGCAGCAGGGCGATGGAGTGGTAGAGCCGTGCTTTGACGGCGCTGGCTCCAGTGGTCCAGGCGCGCGTGACGGGACTCCAGATCAGCGCCGTCAGGTCGCCCGGAAGTTGATTCGCGACGGCCGAACCGCCGTTCACCAGCACCGTGCCATCGGCCATGACGGTGGCGTTTGAGTAGTAGCGCATCTGATCGATCGCGCCTGCCGGCGTGCTCACAGGCTTGGCGCCGCTGTAGTTCACTGTCGTCGCCAGAAAGTTTACACCCCAAAACAGGATCTTGTCGGGAGCATACATCACCACCGGCAACAAGGCGCTGTGGGCGGCTGTGTACCCGGGATACTGACTGATCGTACCGAAGCCGGCCGTGTTCACCGACCACATGTGGCCATAGGCGTCGAGGATGAATACTGTGCCGTCCGACTTCAAAAACGCGCGCGGGTAGTACCAGCCATATGAGTTGTTTGCAAAAGCCACCGTGCTGTTGGCCCCGGTGAGGACGCGCCAGCCCGTGGCCGGATTATAGACTTCGGGCGTGGTGGCCGGAACGAACGGGGCAAGGCGACCCCCGAGCGTAACCATATCGCCGTTCGGCATCGCGACCATGGAAGGATACCACCGAGCGTACGTCATGGAACCGGCCGCCGCGATGGTGTTGGTCTGCGGCGAGAATATCGTAGTCGCATTATTCGAGTAGTTTCTGGTGCCGGACGTCGTCATATCACCGCCGGTGATCAGAACCTGCCCCGTGCTCCAGATCATCGACTGTTCGCTACAGAAGATGTCAGTCTGGGTGGTGTTCGGTAAGACCGTATGCGCGTTACTCCCTACGCCCAGGGAGGGAGTCCACACGTCATAGATGAATTGGGCGGTCTGAGAGCCCGTCGGGCTGCTGCCATAGTTGAGCACGCGCCCGTCTGGCAGCAGGATTTCGTGCAGACCGTTGATGGGCCAGGACACCGGGGGATCGAAGTACCCGGCGACCCCTGCGTTCGAGGGCCCCGGAGAAACGGAGCCGAGAACATATCCGGCCTTTGCCGACGCGGTCAGTCCGCGCTTGGCGGCGCCGGGACCCGAGGGGGGAGGCGCCCAGACTCGGCCCCGCCCGGGACCAAGGCCGTAGTCGACAGGCGCACCCGTCATGGCGCCCGTCATGTCCATTTCGTCCATCGCCGGATGCGTGTTCGCCAGCGAAATATCCGGCGCGAACATGATCGTCAAAGCGAACAGGCAGATAGACAGTATGACACGGCTGGCCATAGGCAAATCCCCCACAGGACGTCAGACTCTATCTCAGCTAAGTCAATCCAATCTAAGTTAAATTGTAACGACATATGGCGCGCTAAAAACCGTGGAGTCAAGCTTCGCGCCGCGGCGCGGCGCGATTACTTCGCCGCCTGGCGTAGCCGGCGGCCTTCCCGCCGGGTGGGTTTACGCGAGAGCGGCCTATGCTGTAACGCAGCCGGCGCGAGACGTCTTCCGGCGAACCGGCGCCATTGCGCGCCCGCCACCAACCCGGCGTCGACGCATAGGTCTGCATGGGGACGAGCCAGTGAACTCATTCGAAGATCCAGCATCGAAGTTCGATGATGTCGTCCTGGGGCGCCGAAGCATCCGCGGCTACAAGCGCGACCCCGTGCCCAAGGCCCTGATCAGGCAGGTCATAGAAATGGCGATGCGCGCGCCGTCGTCGCTGAACACGCAGCCCTGGAATTTCTACGTGGTCACCGGAGCCGCTCTCGACCGCATCCGGGCCGGCAATACGGAACGCAACTTGGCGGGTGTCCCGGCATCGCGCGAGTCCCGCAGCCATGGCGAATATGCGGGGACGCACAGGGAGCGGCAGATCGAGATCGCCAAGCAGCTGTTCGGGGCCATGGGCATCGAGAGGCATGACCAGGAGAAGCGCACGGACTGGGTCCTCCGCGGTTTTCGGCAGTTCGATGCGCCGGTCTCCATCGTCGTGACCTATGATCGATCGATCCACGGCGGCGACATCGGGCCTTTCGATTGCGGAGCGGTGACCAACGCCCTGGTCAACGCAGCCTGGTCGCGGGGCCTGGGCTGCGTGGTCAACAGCCAGGGCATCATGCAGTCTCCCGTCGTTCGCGAGCACGCGGGCATCCCCGAAGACCAGGTCATCATGATCTGTGTCGCGATGGGCTATCCCGACGACAGCTTCCCTGCGAACGCGGTCGTTTCACGCCGCAAATCGGTGGATGACGCTGTGGTGTTTGTCGGCTTCGACGAAATCGAGGTTGGCGGCGAAGGCTGACCTCGACGGCCCGGGGCTTCCCATCAGGAAGGCAAAGGCGAAGCGATCGCATATATCATGAACACTAATATCAGGACGATCGTCACCAAGGTGACTGAGTGATCTACATTGAATACCCTGGATAGAATCATGGCAAATAGAAAATCCAACACAATAAATCCCGCCACCACGGCCATCAGGACTAAAAAGTCGGTGTCGGAAGGTGAGCCGCCGATCGCGATATGATTGTGTAGACCTCGCGCGTATGTGGCCGAGGACCCAAGAAATAGCAGGGCCGTTGCTGTGAGCCCGGATGGAAGTGTTGGTCCTCTGGAAACGTTCACGTTCGATTCCTTTTCTCGGGAGCTTCCGCGGTGAGCCGCCTCACCGCCGCAGCACGAGGGTCGCCCAGGCGTCGCGGCCCAGGCGGCGCTCCAGGCGGAAGCCTCGCGACAGGTAGGCCGCCAGCACGAAGCGGGCCTGGGAGCGCAGCAGGCCGGAGAGGACGGCGGCGCCGCCGGGCTTGAGCGCGCCCCGAATGTCGGAGGCGAGCCATACCAGCGGGCGGGCGAGGATGTTGGCGAACACCAGGTCGTACGGCGCGCCGGCTCTGACGGCGGGGTGGGCCAGGCCGTTGGCGCGGACGAAGCGGCCGGCGGCGTGGTTGATCCTGGCGTTCTCGCGGGCGATGCGCACCGAGACCGGGTCGATGTCGGTCCCTACGATCACGCGCGAGCCGGTGCGGGCGGCGGCGATGGCCAGGACGCCGGTCCCCGTACCCACGTCCAGCACCCTGGGGAACCGCCGGGCCTTCAGGAGCGCGTCATAAGCCAGCAGGCAGCCCACCGTCGTGCCGTGGTGCCCGGTGCCGAAAGCCGCCCCCGCCTCTATCCGCAGGTTGACTGCATTGACCGGCGTACGGCCCCGGTCGTGCATTCCATAGACGAAGAACCGGCCGGCCCGCACCGGCGGCAGGCCCGAGAGCGCCATCTCCAGCCAGTCGGCGTCGGCGAGCCTCTCCACGGTGAGCCTGAGGTCGTCGAACGTGCTGAGGTGGCGCCGCAGATCGTCAGCCTCGGCCTCCGACGTCGGAAAGGCGTCGATCCGCCAGAGCCCCCGCGTCTCATCCTCCTCGATGATCGAGTAGGTCACCGCCTCCAGCGCCGGATCGCCGTCCATGGCCGAGGCGGCGCTCTCCGCGACGCTTCGGGGGCCGCGGGCGATGATCTGCACGGGTTCGTCGGTCATGCGCCCCTGTAGGGCGCCGCCGCCGAAACCGCTATGTCAGGCGGCCACGAGGTGGCGCGGCCGGCGCAGGTCGGCCGCCAGGCCTTCGCCCATCAGGTCGATGAAGTTGCCGGCGTAGAAGCGGTCCACGGCGTCGGGAGGCGCGCCGATCAGGGAGTCGCCGAAGCGCTTCAGCGGGTTGCGGCCGCCTTCCACGTGCGGGAAGTCGGAGGAGAACAGGCAGGTCTCCGGCCCCGCCTCGCGGATCAGCCAGCCGGCGTCCTCGTGCGGGTAGGGCGTCACCCGTACCTGGCGGCGGACGATGTCGCTCGGCTTGGCCGAGAGGCGGTGCAGGCGCTCCTCGTTCTTGAAGAAGGCCAGGTGAGCCGAATCCATCGACTTCATCCATCCAGGCAGCCAGGAGGCGCCCAGTTCGATGGCGCCGAACCTGAGACGCGGGAAGCGGTCCATGACGCCGTCGATGATCATCGACGCCAGGGTCTGCATCACCGACAGCGGGATCGTCATGTAGCTGACCGAGGTGAAGTTCTCCTCGCCGCCGTGGAAGTCCTTCACCCGCGGCAGGCCGTTCTCGAAATAGTCGGGGTTCAGCTTCTCCTCGCCGCCCACGTGGAAGAGGATCGGGATCCCGGCCTCCTGGGCCTGGGCCCAGACCGGGTCGAAGGCGATGTGGCTCGGCGAATGGCCGGGCGGGCAGCGCGAGGGGATCAGCAGGGCCCTGGCGCCCAGGGAGATGGCGTTCCGCGCGGTCGCGGCCGCCCGGTCGAAGTCTGCCAGCGGCACATAGGCCGTGGCCAGGAACCGGCGGTCGACGGCGCAGAAGTCGGTCATCATCCGGTTGTGGGCCTCGGCCGCGGCGTAGCAGAGGTCGAGCGGGCCCGTCTGGTCGAGCCCGAAGTTGCCCAGGCAGAAGGTGGTGAACACCAGCTGGCTGGCGAAGCCCAGCAGGTCGAGGGCCTTGGGCCGGTCGGCGCGGCGGAAGGACCCCATGGCCTCGTAGTTCTTGCGCAGCAGGATGTTGTCGTCCTCGCCGGCGCGGAAGTCGGGATCGTCGTGCTTATGTCGCGCGGCCGCCGACCACCGGCCGTCCCCGACCTTGTGATGGTAGATCGGCAGGTCGTGGTAGGCCGCCAGCATCTTGGCGTCGAAATAAGGATCGAGGCAGTCCTCGAGCTCCATCAGGTGGGAGTCGGCGTCGTGGACGATGCGACCCTGCACATAGGCCATGGGTGTTCCTCCGCGTTCTGGCGCGTCTGGCCCGATTTGACCGCTATCGCCGCCTGGGCACAAGCCCGGGACCGGCGCGGCGACGCCTCGACGGCGACTATCGGAGCTGACACATCACCGCCATGAGGCGTGCTTCCATCGGAATTCCCGTTGTTCTGGCGATTTCGTCGATGGCCTGCGGGGCAAGCGCATGGCCCGACACCCGCGACGGGCGCCGCGCGGTCTGGGCGGAGATGCGCCGGTTCGAGCGCGCGCTGGACAGCGCCGACAGCGCCACGGCCGTGCTCCGCCAATGGTGCGCCGATCACCACCTCGCGCAGGCGCCGGCAATCCAGGCCCTCCGCGAACCGGGCGCCGACAAGGCGGCCGACCGGCAGTGCGCCGGGCCTTGCGCGCCGGCCCGGACGAGGCGATCCGCTATCGCCGGGTGCGGCTCGTCTGCGGCGGCCATGTGCTGTCCGAGGCCGACAACTGGTACCGGCCCGCCCGGCTGACCGGAGACATGAACCGCAGTCTCGATGAGACCGACGCGCCCTTCGGCGTGGTGGTCCGTCCGCTGGGCTTCCATCGCCGCACCTTGGCCGCGCAATGGCTGTTCCAGCCGTTGAGGCGCCCGTCCGGGGGCGACGCCCGGCAAGATCTCGCGATCCCGCACGACATCCTGCGCCATCGCGCCGTACTGACCGACGCGCGGGGCGCGCCGTTCAGCCTGGTGGTGGAGACGTACACCGCCGAGGTTCTGGCCTGCGAACAGCCCGCAAACCCTGGTGGACAAAATCTGATGTCTGGCGCCCGCTACAGGCTATGTGATCCGTGATGTCCAGCGATCTGCCAGCCGTTGACGGTCCGCACGTGGGTCTGCAGGAAACGAAAGTCGCGCGGCTCCCCGCCTTCCCGCGTGATGGCGCCAATCATTGATACAAGAACAACCTGGTCGTCGATTGAACGAGTCTTTATGTCGCGGAAAGCCACGCTCGAAGGCGCCGCGTTTTTCTCGAAATAACCTTCGATCGATCGTCGCCCAATGTTAACGCCTCCAATTCCGCCGATGAACATGGCATCGGGCGTGTAGAGGCTGGCAATACGTTGCGGATCGCCCGCGTCGAACGCCGCCTTCCAGGCCTCGATCACCCTCTCAATCTCTTGATGCATGTTATCCACTAGACTAGTCGGTGAACGCCGGATCGCGCTTCTGCATGTTCGCCATCACCGCCTCGACCTGGTTCGGGCTGCCGATCAGGGCGATCTGTTCCACCGTCTCCTGGAGCAGGCCCGATCCCTGGTCGGTGACCGGCGCGGCGTTGAGCAGCCGCTTGGCGGCGCGGATCGCATGGGGATTCTTGCCGGCGATCTCGCGGGCGACGGCCAGGGCCTCGGCGCGGGGATCGGCGCAGACGCGGGTGGCGAAGCCCAGGGCGAGGGCCTCCTCGCCGGAGAAGATCCGGCCGGTGTAGGTCAGCTCCCGCACCACGTCTTCGCGCGCGAGATGGCGCATCAGCATGGTGCCGGCCATGTCGGGCACAAGCCCCCACTTGATCTCCAGGACCGCCATCCGGGTGTCGGGGGCGACGAAGCGCATGTCCGCGCCCAGGGCCAGCTGAAAGCCGCCGCCGAAGGCCACCCCGTGCACGGCGGCGATCACCGGAACCGGGATCTCGCGCCACACCCACACCGCGTACTGGGCGCGGTTGGCGATGCCGTGGGTGCGGTCGGCGAAGCCGTCACCCCCCGCCGGCGCGGCGCGGGGACCCTCCGCCATGCGCCCGAAATTGCCCATGTCGAGGCCGGCGCAGAAGGCGCGGCCTTCGCCGGAGAGCACCACCGCCCGGACGCCGGACTCCGATTTGAGCCGCTCGCCGGTCTCGACCAGGGCGGAGAACATGGCGTCGTCGAGGGCGTTCATCTTGTCGGTGCGGACCAGGCGGACATCGGCGACGCCGCCCTCGATGGTTACCTTGATGCGGTCGTTCATGGCGGGCGAGCTCCCTGGTGGTTTGGCGATATCTGCCGAGGGTTTCGTCCGGGTGGCAAGTCTGACTTGGCGTCAGCCTGCCGGCGGGGGTGGCAGCCGCCGCGATCGGATGCTTAAGGTGGATCGACCTCACCTGCCGGGAGTCCCGATCCATGCGCATCCACAACCTCTACGTCGACGGCGATGGAGAAACCCATTTCCGGGACGTCCAGGTGGAATGGGCGCACGACGGACCGGGCGGCAAGCTGTCGGCGCGCGGGCCGGCCACGGGGGTGATCTTTCGCGAGACGGCGGGCGACTACGACCTGGACTGGCACCCGGCTCCGAGACGGCAGTACATCGTCAACCTCGACGCCGGGGTCGAGATCACAACCAGCGATGGCGAGACGCGGGTGATCGGGGCCGGGGAGGTGCTTCTGGTGGAGGACGTCACCGGCAAGGGGCACCTCTCCAAGGCGGTGTCGGGCCAGATCCGGCACTCGATCTTCATCCCGATCGATTAGGCGACGGATTGGACGGACGGTCGGGAATGTCGGACGGTGTCGAAGAGCGCGGGCTGCTCGAGGCGCTTCGCGCCAGCGGCCTGTTAAAACCCGGCGAGGGGGCAAGGCTGCAGCCGCTCGCGGGGGGCGTCTCTTCCGATGTGTACCGTGTGGATACGGCGGAGGGCCGAACCCTGGTGGTGAAGCGCTCCATACCCCGCCTGCGGGTGGCGGAGGAATGGCTGGCGCCCGTCGAGAGGGTCGCGGGTGAGGTGCGCTGGCTGAAGCTCGCGCGGTCCATCGATCCGCGCCTGGCGCCCAAGGTGCTGGCCGAACTTCCCGAGGCCCACGTCTTCGCCATGGAGTTCCTGGAGCCGGCCACCCATCCGGTGTGGAAGGACGAGATGGCGGCGGGGCGGGTGGACCCGGCCTTCGCCGCCGGCGTGGGACGCGACCTCGCCCTGATCCACGCCCGCACCGCTGGCCGAGCCGACATCGCCTCGGCGTTCGACACCTACGAATTCTTCTTCGCGCTTCGGGTGTCGCCGTTCCTGCTGTTCACGGCCGACCGGCACGCGGACGTCGCGCCGCGGCTGCGGGCGCTCGCCGAGAACCTCGGACGGCGCAAGATCGCGCTCATGCACGGCGACGTCAGCCCGAAGAATATCCTGGTGGGGCCGCGGGGGCCGGTGTTTCTCGACGCCGAAACCACAGCCTATGGGGACCCGGCCTTCGACCTGGCGTTCTGCCTGGCCCACCTGCTGCTCAAGACCATCTGGCTGAGGCCACAGCGCGAGGCGGTCATGACGTCCTTCGACGCCCTGCGCCACGCCTATGCGGCGGGCCTCGCCTGGGAGCCGCCGGAAGATCTCTCCGTCCGGGCGGCGGCGCTGGTCGCGGCCCTGCTGCTCGCCCGCATCGACGGCAAGTCGCCGGCGCCCTATCTGACCGATCCCGCCGACAAGGCCTTCGTGCGCCGGTCGGCGAAGGCGCTGCTCGCGATCGCCGATCTCGATCTCGACGGCCTGGCCGCGCGCTGGCGCCACGAGGCGCTCGCGTGAAAGTCGTCCTGCAATACCGGGCCAGCGAGGGCTTCCGCGCCCAGATCGCCGCCGCCTTCGCCGACGCCAGCCCGGTCTTGGTCATCGACGAGACCGACCGGGCGACCTTCGCCGCGGAAATGCGCGACGCAGCGGTGCTGCTGCACGTGCTGGAGCCGGTGACGGCGGCGGTGATCGCCGCCGCCCCCCAGTTGCGGCTGATCCAGAAGATCGGCGTCGGGGTCAACACCATCGACCTTGAGGCGGCGCGGGCCCAGGGCGTCGCCGTCGCCAACATGCCCGGCACGAACAGCGCCGCCGTCGCCGAGATGGCGCTGTCGTTGATGATCGGCGTGCTGCGGCGGAGCGTCTACTTCGACGCCCTGACCCGGGCCGGGGAGGGGTGGCGCCCGGACCTGGCGGTCCTCGACCGGGTCGGCGAGATCGGCGGCCGGACCATCGGCCTGGTCGGCTTCGGCGGCTCCGCCCAGCGTCTCGCCCCGGTCCTGACGGCGCTGGGCGCGCGAGTGGTCTACACGGCGCGCTCCGGGAAGCTGGGCGCGGCCTACGCCTATCTCTCCCTGGACGCCCTGCTGGCGGAGTCCGACATCGTCTCGCTCCACGTGCCCTCGACGCCGGAGACGCGGGGGCTGATCGACGCGGCCGCCCTGGGGCGGATGAAGCCCGGCGCGATCCTGATCAACACCGCCCGGGGAGACCTGGTGGATGAAACGGCCCTGGCCGCCGCCCTGCGCTCGGGCCACCTTCGCGGCGCGGGCCTGGACGTCTTCGCGCGTGAGCCGACGGCGCCGGACAACCCGCTCTTCGTCCTGCCGCAGGCGCTGCTTGCGCCTCACGTGGCGTGGCTGACGCCTGAGACCCTGGCGCGCAGCCTGGTCGTGGCCCGGGAGAACTGCCGTCGGCTGGGGACGGGCGAGGCGTTGCTGCACCAGGTTGCGTGAGAGCGGGGAGGCGAAAACCAGTTCCCACTTTCCGGAACGCGCTCTACGCCTTCTTCGAGCGCAGTCGCTGCACGGCGGCATTCACCGCCGCCATGTCCGCGCCCAGGATGATCTTGTCGCCCACGATGAAGGCCGGCGTGCCGCCGAGGGAGAGTCTGGTGAAGAGGGCGGCGGTGTCGGCCAACTGGGCGTTGAGGGGCGCGGCGGCGGCGGGAGAGAGATCCTCCGGGTGGGCGCCCTTCTCCCGGGCGATCGTATCGATGGCGTCGTCCTGCAAGGGCCGGGCGGACATCAGGGCCTGATACAGGCCCAGCGAGTCCCCGCCGTCCTTCCTCACCGCCAGGGCGGCGCGGGCGGCGTGCTCGGAGGTCGGCCCGAAGATCGGCATCTCCTTGAAGACGAAGCGGACATCGGGATTGTCGTGGATCAGGCTCAGGACCTTCGGCGCCGCGTCGGCGCAGTGAGGGCAGCGATAGTCGTAGAATTCCGTGACGGAGATCTTGCCGTTGGGGTTGGCGACGAAGTCGCGGGGATCCCGCTCGACCGCCGACCGCAGGCTCGGCAGCAGCGCCTCGGCGCGTCTCTGGTCCGACAGCTGGTCGGTGGCGAGCTTCGCTTCGAGGCGCTGGCCGGCTTCCTGAAGCACTTCCGGGTGGCTCAGCAGATAGGCCCGCACGCGCCGCCCGAACGCTTCGTCGGAGGTGTGCGAATCGCAGGCGGCCAGGGTCATCGTCAGAATCAGAGTCCGGGCGAGGGCCGCCCACGGCCAGAGGCGCGTCATCCAGTGACCCCGAGTTCCTTGAGCTGGTCCGGCGTGGGCTTCGAGGCCAGGATGATGTCGGTGGCCCGGCGCCATTCCGGCGAGTCCTTTTTCAACAGCTCTCGCGCGTGTACGGCGAAGGTGCGCGCCTCCAGCAACTGTCCGAGGTAGAAATTCTGCTCGGCGGCCGCCAGCCGCGCCATGCCCGGCTCGTTCTTGCCGTCATAGGCTTCCGCCAGCAACCGCCAGCCGAGAGCGTTGTCTGGCTCCTGGCCGAGGGCGCGGCGGATCTGCAGGACGGCCTCGTTGACCTTTGCCGGGTCATTGGTGGCGATCAGCGCCTGGCCGAGATTGATCCGCAGCAACGGCGCGTCGGGTTTCAGCTCCACCGATCGCCGGTGAGGCGCCTCGGCCTCCTTGGTGCGTCCTGACTCGAACAGCACCTGGCCCTTGAGTTCCCACAGGTAGGGGTTGTTTGGCTGGTCGGTGATCAGGGCGTCGATGGCCTTCAGCGCCGGTTCGGTTTCGGTCTGCCGGTAGAGCGCGATCGCGCGCGCATAGCGAGCGGGAAAGGAGGTGTCGGTCTCGGGATAATCTCCCACGACCTGGCCGGCCCCATCAAGGAATCCCTCCAGCTTCGCCTTCATGACCGCGTGCCGGGCGATGGCCTCCGGCGCGTCCGCCGCGCCATAGTGCGGCTGCTTCTCGACGCGCGTGGCGAGGGCCTCGATGCGGTCGTCGGTGAGGGGGTGATCGCGGAAGAACGGAAACTTCCGCTCGTCGTCGAAGACCTCTTGATATCTGAAATTGTTGAAGAAATCGACAAGGCCTCGCCCCGACATGCCCGCCTTCTCGAGATATGTCGCGGCGGCTTGGTCGGCGCGCGACTCCTGCTCCCGCGAATAGCCGAGGACGGAAATCTCGCCGAAATAGCCGGACGAGAACACCAGCGCGGCGGCGGCGTCCGGCGCGCCCGCGATGGCGGCCAGGATGCCGAGCCCGATGCTGACGATCGTCGGCGTCATGGCCGCCCGGCCCATGGCGCCCGATCGCGCGATGTGGCCGCCGGCGACGTGGCCGGTTTCGTGGGCCATGACGCCGATCAGCTGGTTCGGAGTCTTGGTCTCCAGGATGAGGCCGGTGTTGAGGAAGATCTGCTGGCCGCCGGTGGAGAAGGCGTTGAGCTGAGGATCGGAGATGATGTGGATCTGCACCGCTTTCGGATTGAGCCCGGCTGCCTGGAAGATCGGGTCCGCGTCTTCGTGAAGGATCTCCTCGATCTCGGTGTCACGGATGATCGAGATGCCGGGGTCGCCCTGGGCGAACGCCGGGGCGACGGGCGAGGCCAGCATGCCGGCCATGGCGGCGCCGGCGGCGGCAATCTTCAGGCGGGTGAACGGATTTGGCGCGGTCAATGGCGGCGTTCCGATCCTTCCCCCGTTCTATTCAATCTTAACGGTTGTTGGGCGATTTGAACCAAGGTCCGGGCGCCCGGCCATGGACCGGGCGCCCGTCGTTTTCGTCAGGATCCCCGCCGCCACCAGCCTCGGCGAGGCGCCGGGGGCGGGGTGGAAATCTCGGCCGCATCGTAGGCCGCCGGAGCCGCAGCCGGAGCGGGGGCAGGCGCAGGAGGCGCCGGGCGTTCAGCGGGGCTCATCTCGGGTTCGGCGCCGACCAGGATCGGTTCCGCCACCGGTTCGGCCACCACTTCGACCGCGGCTTCGGCCACGGGGGCCGGCTCGGGGGCGGGGGAGACCTCCGGCTCGATCGGGGCGGAGTCCTCTGTCACGGTCTCCGAGGCCACGACCGGCGCAAGGCGGCCGGCCTCGGCGTCTGACCCCGGCTCGGGCCCGATGTCGCTTACGACCTCAGTTGTGGGCGCCCCGCCTCGATTGCGGCTGCGGCTCCGCCGCGCCCTCGGCGGTTTCTCGGGCGCTTCCGACAGTTCCACCCAGGCGTCCTCGAGAGGTTTGCTGTACTCGGGAGCGCCGGTGGCCGTGAGATGATCCAAGGGGCTGGCCGCCACCACCTCGGGTTCGGGCCGCGGCGCAACCGCGGGCGCATGGCTCGCCTGGGGCGCGGTGGGCTCCGCGAATTCCGACGGCTCGGGCCGCTGGACAGGACCGCGCCATTCGTACGGGTCTTCGCCGCTGAGGCGGGCCGGCCAGGACCAGGCGTAGACGTCCGCCGCCTGGCCCTCGTCACGCACGCGACGTCCGCCCCGGCGGCCACGCCGGCGACGTCGACCGCCAGACTCGCCTTCGTAATCGCCGTCGCCCGCGGCCTGGGCCGGGGCGGCGGGAGCGGCGGGAGCGGCGGGTTCCGCTGCCGGGCGGACTTCGTCCCCGCGCCGTCCGCGCCGGCGACGGCGTCCGCGTCTGCGGCCGCCATCGTCCTCGGCGGCGCGCGCGCCGTCGCCGTGATCCGGAGCGGCGACGCCGACCTCCTCGATCAGGTCGTCTTCGTCCTCGTCCTCGTCGTCATAGTCCTCGAGGTCGAAGTCCTCCGACGCTCCCGCGCTCAGGATCGCCTCGTCTTCCTCGTTCTCTTCTTCTTCCTCGATGTCGTCGAACTCGTCGTCCAAGGCCTCGAGGTCGGGCGCTTCCCAGCTCCTGTCGATCTCATGGGGGACGCTGGAGGTGCGTTCGATTTCGTGATCGGCGTGGGCGAGGGCCTCGTCGATCACCACGCTGACGAACAGGCCGTGGCTTCGCAGCAGGCGCGTGAGGTATTCACGCTTGTTGTTGAGGATATAGAGCCCGACGTCGCGCGGAACCCGCACGATGACCTCGCCGCCGCCGCTCAAGGCTTCCATCTCCACCGCGCGGAGGGCCGCCAGGGCGCTGGACTCCACCGAGCGGACCCGGCCGGCGCCCCCGCAATGCGGACAGACGTGGGTGGTGCCCTCGAGGATCCCGGTCCGCCGCCGCTGACGGCTGATCTCCATCAGGCCGAAGGACGATATGCGGCCCATCTGAATGCGGGCGCGATCCTGGGCGAGGGCGTCCTTGAGCGCCTTCTCGACGGCCCGGTTGTTCTTGGGCTCGTCCATGTCGATGAAGTCGATGATCACCAGCCCGGCCAGGTCCCGCAGGCGCAGCTGCCGGGCCGTCTCCTCGGCGGCTTCCAGGTTAGTCTTGAGGGCCGTCGCCTCGATGTTGCGTTCCTTGGTGGCGCGGCCGGAGTTGACGTCGACGGCCACAAGAGCCTCGGTCTGGTTGATGACCAGGTAGCCGCCCGACCTCAGCGGCACCGTCGGCGAATAGATCTGGGCCAGGTGGTCCTCGATCTTGTGCGCCACGAACAGCGGCGCCGCGCCTCGGTAGTACTGGATCTTCTTGGCCTGCGACGGCATCAGCATCCGCATGAATTCGCGGGCTTCGCGGAAGCCGGCTTCGCCTTCGACCCAGATCCCGTCGATGTCCTTGTCGTAGAGGTCGCGGATGGCCCGCTTGACCAGATCCTCTTCCTCGTAGATCAGCGCCGGGGCGACCGAATGGAGGGTGGTGTCGCGGATGTTGGTCCAGGCCCGCGACAGATATTCGTAGTCGCGCTTGATCTCGGCTTTCGTGCGCTTGGCGCCTGCCGTGCGAACGATCAGGCCCATCCCCTCGGGCACGTCGAAATCGGCGACGATGGCGCGCAGGCGCTTGCGGTCGTTGACCGCCGTGATCTTGCGGCTGATGCCGCCGCCGCGGTCCGTGTTGGGCATCAGCACGCAGTAGCGACCGGCCAGTGAGAGATAGGTGGTGAGGGCGGCGCCCTTGTTGCCCCGCTCCTCCTTGACGACCTGCACCAGCATGATCTGGCGCCGCTTGATGACTTCCTGGATCTTGTAGCGGCGCATCAGCCGCCGGCGGCGGCGCGCGACCTCTTCGTCCATCTCGTCTTCGTCGTCGCCGCCCAGTTCGTCGGCGCCATCCTCGGAGGCGCTGGGGGGCGGAGGAAGCGGCTGGTCGTCGTCATCGGATTCCGCCTCGCGCAGCAGGGCTTCCCGGTCGGCATGGGGAATCTGGTAGTAATCCGGATGGATTTCATTGAAGGCCAGGAAACCGTGCCGGTTGCCGCCGTACTCGACGAAGGCGGCCTGCAGGCTGGGCTCTACGCGGGTAACCTTGGCGAGATAGATGTTCCCGCGAAGTTGCTTCTTGGCGCGACTTTCGAAGTCGAAATCTTCAACCCGTGTACCGTTCAGCACGACAACCCGGGTTTCTTCCGGGTGGGCGGCGTCGATCAACATTTTCTTTGACATAAACAGGATCTCCGGGGCGCCGAGCGGATCCTGGATCCGGGCGCCGGCTGAGGGCGCGCGCGCACGAGACGTCTTTGACCGCGCGGCCGCGGTAAGCGGCGGCGAATGGGGACAAAATCGGAGCGGAGGCGGCGCTGCCCATGGTTGTTCTCAAGGTCGCGCTCGCGAAACGGAGACGCGGGTAGGATGACGCGTCCACGCCAAAACGGCGCTGGCCCGACGCGGAAGGCGCGCGACGTCGCTGAAGTCTGTGTGACAACGCGTGCGCCCTGGCACCTTAAGTGAACCGCCCAAGAAAAGAAAGTCGCGGTTTTATCCGCCCTTAACCGTTTGGCTACGCCGGCGGGCCATAGGTGCGCGGATTGTGTCAAAGGGGTTGCGAGGCGGATGCGCCGGTTCCGTCACTTGGCCGCGAGGCATTTTTCCGTTGGCGCCATCCTTGGCGCGGCGGCCTTCTTCGCGTGCGCGGTCGCCTTCAGCAGCGCGGTCGCCTGGGCCGCCCCGGTCCAGCCTCCCGAAGATGTCGGCCTGGTCGCGGTCCGGCTGGGCGGCGATACGACGACCACCCGTGTCGTGCTGGATCTCGACGCGGCGGTGTCGGGGAAATTCGTCGCCGACGAAAGCACGCCCGGCCACATCGTCATCGCCCTGCCGCCCCTGTTGTCCACCGGGCCCCTGCAAGGACCCGGGAAGGGCCTGGTCACGAGCTGGAGCGTCAGCGTCGACGCGGGCGGCGCCCGCCTCATGCTCGAAGCGCCCCCTGGGGCAACCATCGTGCGCCGGTTCCTGATCCCGCCGTCGGACGACAACCCACACTGGCGCTACGTCATCGATCTCCGCAATTCGGCCGCCGACCCGCTGACGGCGCTCCTCGATGGCGCCCCCCCGCGGGCGGCGTCCGCCCCGGGTCCGGCGGCGGCCCCGCCGGTGGTCGTCGCCAGCGCGCGAAGCGATCCGCCGGCGGCCATGCCCCCCGTCGCGCCCACCGTCACGTCCGGCATCACACCCATCAGCGGGGCGCCGAGGTACGCCACCCGGGCTCCATGGTCGCCCGCGCCCGCTCCCGACTCGGTGACCGCGCCGGTGAGCGCCTCCGCGCCGCGGCCGGCCGCGCTCCCACCGCAGCGCCCCGCCGTCGTGGCCGTGCGCACGACGCCGCAAAAGGCCGGGGCCGAACGCGGCATGAAGGTGATCGTGATCGACCCCGGCCACGGCGGGCATGACACCGGCGCCCAGAGCCTCGTGCGCAACGAGAAGGACATCACCCTCGCCGCCGCCCTGAGCCTGCGGGCGCATCTGCTGAAGATGGGCCACTACCGCGTCGTGATGACCCGCGACAGCGACATCTTCATCCCGCTGGAGACCCGCGTCCAGATCGCCCGCCGCGCCGGCGCCGACCTGTTCATCTCGCTGCACGCCGATTCGGCCGGGTCCGATCCGACGCCGCATGGGGCCAGCGTCTACACCCTCTCCGACGTCGGCGAGACGCGGGTCAACTACGTCCTGGGGCCGCGCGAGTGGCTCTCGCGTGCGGGCGATGGGCGGACGACTGCCGACGTCCGGCAGATTCTGCTCGACCTGACCCAGCGCAACACGCGCAACCGCTCCTCGGAGTTCGCCGGCAAGCTGCTCTCCCACATCGGCGACAAGGTCGACCTGCTGCCGCGCAGCCACCGGGACGCCAACTACTTCGTGCTGCTGGCCCCCGACGTGCCCGCCGTGCTGCTGGAAATGGGCTTCATCACCAACCCGGGCGACCAGATGCGCCTGACTGATCCCGAGCAGCGCGACAAGCTGACCGCCGGCATCGCCGACGCCATCGACGACTACTTCTATGGCGCGACACGCCTGACGGCGGGGTTCTGACCCGAGGCAGGCGCGAGGCAGGCGCGGGGCAGGTCGCGGGCAGGCGGCGAACGCCCACCACCCGCGATCGAGCCCGGAATCGACCGTTAATTACCGTTGATGCGGTGGGCGGACGCCGGATCGAGGCTGGTCTGGCTGACCAGCGCGCTGTCCAGCTCCAGCAGGGCGGTGCGGGGATCAGCGTAGCTGTTGAGGGCCGAGCGGGCCAGGAGGACCGTCCGGGCCAGTTCCGCCTCGGAATAGTCGTCGAACGACGCCGCCTCGACCTGGAGTTCGCGGTCCAGCAGCCGCATCAGGATCGCGAAATAGGCCGGCGTGTAGGCGTAGCGCAGCGTCTTGAGCACCTGGCTCTTATGCAATTCGAAATCCTGCAGGATCGCCATCGCCGCCCGGTGCGACACCCGGTTCCGCGCCCCGGTCCGCCGGCCAGGGTTGCCGGGACCAAAGCGCCCGTTGGCGTGGCGGGCGGGGAGAGCGGGGTTGGAGATGTCGGGCATGGGGGCCTCTGAGGACTGGTGCGAGGCCCGAAAGGCAGCAAGATAGTTGCAATATGTCAAGTTCAATCGGAGGCATCTCTCGAAAGACCCAGGGTCGTCGTCGGCGCCGTGACGGAGGTGGTCCACTCCGCACGGCGCCGTTGACTGTGGCTAACACCCATGCCCGAGCCTAGCAGGCGTAGGGAACTTGCTGGGTCACGTACCCTCCGGTGGCCGGATCCCAGACAGACTGGGGAGCGACGCATTGGCCGGGGCCGTCGTCATAGTAGGCGTTGTCGTAGTTGTAGGGATCGAGGGCGTAGCCGAGCGCCAGGCCGCCGAGCAACGCGCCGCCGTACCCGTAGCCGCCGTAGCCATGATATCCGCGATCGCCGTATCCGTGGCCGCGGTCGGCAAGGGCGTGGCCGCCACCGCCGAAGTGAGCGCCACCGCCGATGTGAGCGCCACCGCCGATGTGAGCGGCGCCGCCAACGTGGCCGCCGCCACCGAAGTGAGCGCCGCCGCCCATGTGTCCCCCGCCCCCGCCCCCGCCGCCGTGGCCCTCGGCAAAGGCCGGCGCCGCCATCGCCAGCATGCAGCTGCTCGCTATTGCCGCGACCAGACGAGTCTTTGACGTGATCGTCATGATAACCTCCATTCGAACTCCCGGCGCCAAGGTGACGCGGGACGCGAACTTGCGTTCAGCCAAGAGGATACATAGTGATCGGACGGTGGAGTCTGAATACGGTCAACGCTAAAACTGACATAAATTCGATTAAGAAGTTTTCATGCAGTCGTAACGATGTCGTATAGTCTGATCCGATTGAGCACTGCGGGGAATCTCTATGAACCGACGCCCGAACGGCTGGCGCGAGCTCCCCATCGAGCGCTGGGGCCGCGCGCTCGTGGCCCAGGTGGAGGCTCGCGCCGACCGCACCGCCGCCGGACGGCTCATGTTCGAGTTCCAGCCTTCTTGCGAAATCGACCGCTAAGCTCCAGGCTCAGGTCGGAGCCGCGCCGGGCGGTCGCCGCCGGAGCCCGCCGTGCCCCTGACGCACTTCGATCTCAGTCCGCACGCCGAGACGATCGGGGCCGTGGTGGTGGGCGCGGTGTTGGCCACGGTCGGCGGGGTGGCAGTACGGCGCTAGCCCCTCGTAGACCCCTCGTTCTCCTCCCGCTCCGAGACCAGCACGATGTGCTGATCGTTCGCCGGCCGCGTCTCGTGGCCCTCGGTCAGGCCCAACCGGCGCTTGACGTACCAGTTCACCGCTCGGCGTGGCGTCAAGATCAGCCGCTCGCCGATCATGCCGTAGTCCACAGCGACGGCCGCCCGCTGGTGGACGGCCAAGTCGGGGTGGGGGGCGATCTCCAGCCTCATGCGCGCGTTCCAGTCGGCATCGCTTCCGCCGTCCGTTTCAGCCAGTCCCACCAGCGCGGCATCCGACAGCCGACCCAACACGAAGTCCCGGAAGTCGCCGGTCTCCACGTCCCTGGCCCGGGCGTGCCATCGGAAGCCGTCGAATACCAAGGCGTGCGGCTCCAGCCGCCGGCGGCGGGGCTCGGGGGACGAGAACGACTGGTAGCCGGCCTCCATTGCCTGCCGCTCACGGATGGCCGAGATCACCACTCGCAACACGGCCGGCGGCGCGGCGCGCGCGGGCGGCTCGGCCAGCGCCGCAGCGGGCGGATGGGCAAGGGTGCCGTCTTCGGCCGGCAGCACTCCCTCGGCCATCAGCCGCAATTCGCGCAGCAGGGTAGCCGCGGCGGCTCCGTCGGGCGCCGGCAGACCGGGCCCTGCGCGATAGCTTTTGGGGGAAGGGAGCCAGGTCCGCATAGCCTGCCGTGACCTGTTCCGGAAATCTGGACTACTCGAGCGGATCATTCCCGATATCGAGGCCATCCTACGGACTCGATCCGCCTGAGGACGCTCCAGAAGCCGCCGAACCCGCGATTCCCGCCGAGGAGGCCTCCGGAGATGATGGTCATCGCGGTTGAGAACGCGCCCCCGCGCCTCCGGGGTCGACTTTCCCTCTGGCTGGCGAAGGTTCGGGCCGGGGTCTACGTCGGTGTATTTTCCCGCCGGGTGCGAGAGCGTATATGGTCCGAAGTGCTGATGATGATTGGTGACGGCAACGCCGTCATCGTTTGGTCGGCTCCCACTGATTCAGGCTTCGCCTTCGAAGCCGTGGGCGAGAACCGGAGGGAGCCCGCGGACTTCGATGGCCTGACGCTCGTGCGATTCAAGCCGGCCAGTTCGTCGTCTCTATAGTTCACCCGCGGTGAGACCGCACGCCGCGCTTATCCGCCGCGCACGTCGGCAGAACAAAGACGGAACTCTTCGGTAGATCTTTTGAGATCGCGAAAAATGGAATAAGATCAATCGTTTACAGGTATGTCCGTTCCCCGCGCGAGCGGGGCTGACCGTCTAGGAGGTGGCGCGACGGAGTGGCGGGGATCAGGCGACAGGGCTCGAAGGCCGCTGCCACCCCTCATTCAGCCCGCCATCCCGCATAGCGCCGCGAGCTTGCCCCGCGCCTCGGCCAGCGTCGCCGCGGGAACGGCCCCGCCGGCGTAGCGCACCGGTCTGGCGAGCGTGTCGATGCTGCGAACGTGGCTGGTCAGCACCTCGCCCGCCAGCGGGAGCCCTCCGGGAAGCAGGACGCTGGAGCCGAAGCCGCGGATCCTGCTGCTGACCGGGCAGACGATGGCGAAGGCGGAGGCGCGGGAGAAGGCGGCCGGAGAGATCACCAGGGCGGGGCGACGTCCACTTTGCTCGCGCCCCACGCGCGGATCGAAGTCGGTCCAGATCAGGTCGCCCGCCTCGGGTTCATAGGGCGCGTCACTCATCCACGACTTCGCGACCGCGATCGTCGCCCCAGTCGAAAGCCTCATGCATGGCCTCGGGGGTCATGCCCACCAGCAGATCCTCGAGGCGCCAGGCCCGGGTCACGGGTTCGATGATGAGCCTGGTTCCGTCTGTAGTCACATCGACCCTCTGGCCCTCCCGCACGCCGATCTGCCGGGCCAGCGCTCGCGGCAATCGCAATCCCAGGGAATTGCCCCACTTCGAAAGCTGGACATGCATGTGTGAACCTCGCTCTCAGACTCCTGATATACATTATATATCGCAATCGCCAGCCGACAACAGCCCGTCCAGCCCCTCGGTTGGCGCGCCCATGGAAGGTTGCTAGAGGAGACCCGGGGCGGCTGGAACGCTCAGCGGAGGTCCGCCTGTTTTGATTCTGTTTGGTCGTCCGATCGCCGCCACGGGCGTCGCCACGCTCGGCGCGGTCGCGGTGGCGGCGGTGTCGGCGTGCGTCTACGCCGCCCTGCTGTTTCACCAGCTTCCGAGTGCGGCGGAACTGGCCGACTACCATCCGCCGACGGCGACGCGCGTCTATGCGTGGGACGGCACCCTGATCGGGGAGTTCTCGAAGGTGCGCCGCATCTACGTGCCCTACGACCAGATGCCGCCTCGCCTGGTCCGCGCCTTCCTGGCGGCGGAGGACCACAACTTCTTCTCCCATGGCGGGGTCGACGTCGGCGGCGTGTCGCGGGCGATGATCAAGGACGTCTTCAACGCCCTGCAGGGGCGCCGGCCCGAGGGCGGCTCGACGATCACCCAGCAGGTGGCCAAGAACATCTCGCTGAGCAACCGGGTGTCGGTGGGCCGCAAGCTCAAGGAGGTGCTTCTCGCCACCCGCCTGGAAGAGACGCTGACCAAGCCGCAGATCCTCGAGCTGTACCTGAACGAGATCTGGCTCGGCTATCGCTCGTACGGCGTGGGCGCGGCCGCCTACAACTACTTCGGCAAATCGTTGTCGGACCTCACACTGGCGCAGTGCGCCTACCTGGCCGCGCTGCCCAAGGGGCCGGACAACTATCAGCCGGTCACCCACAAGGCCGCGGCGATCCGCCGGCGCAACATGATCCTGAAGGACATGCTGGACCTGGGCTGGGTGTCGCGGGCCGACGCCGAGGCGGCGATGCGGGAGGACCTGACGGTCCAGAACGCGCCGGCCCGGGCGAAGTACCACGACGCCGACTATTTCGTCGACGAGGCCCGCAAACAGGCGCTGCAGCTCAAGTCGGTGGGCTCCGAGCTCACCCAAGGCGGCTACTATGTCCGCACCACCCTCGACCCGCGGTTGCAGACGGCGGCCCGGATCGCCCTGATGGACGGGCTGGAGACCTACGACCACCGGCATGGCTGGCGGGGGGCCTGGGGTCATGTGGCCAACCAGCCCGGCTGGCAGTCGGCCACCCTGGAACACGCCCCGCCGTCGGAACGGAAGAAGTGGCTGGCGGGCCTGGTGATCGAATCGCGCGGCGGCCACGTGCGCGTCCAGACCGCCGCCGACAACATGGTCGGCGAGATCGTCCCCGCCGATGTCGCCTGGGCCCAGGCCGGCAAGGGCCTGTCGGACGGCGACCTGGTGTGGGTCGAGCCGGCGGACGGCGGCGGCTTCCGCCTGCGCCAGGTGCCGATCGTCAACGGCGCCCTGGTCGCCATGGAGCCCAGCACCGGACGGGTGTTGGCGATGGTGGGCGGCTACAGCTTCTCGCTCTCCAAGTTCAACCGGGCGACCCAGGCCTATCGCCAGCCCGGATCCTCGTTCAAGCCGTTCGTCTACGCCACGGCCCTGGAGACCGGCCAGTTCACCCCGGCCAGCATCGTCCTGGACGCGCCGATCACCCTGCCGGGCTTCGGAGGCGAGAGCTGGAGCCCGGAGAACTACGAGCACAAGTTCCACGGCCCGCTGATCTTCCGCCGCGGCCTGGAGCTGTCGCTCAACACCATGACCGTGCGCGTCGCCCTGCAGGTCGGGATGCGGAAGATCATCGGCACGGCCGAGCGCTTCGGAATCGTGGATCACATGGCGCCGGAGCTTTCGATGGCGCTGGGGGCGGGAGAGACCACGCCCTATCGCTTGACGTCGGCCTATGCGTCGCTGGTGAACGGCGGGCGCAAGGTCACGCCGCATCTGATCGAACTGGTGGAGGATCGGTCTGGCGAGATGCTCTACCGCGCCGATCCGCGGGATTGCCCCGCCTGTTCGGCCGGTTTCTCCGGCGACGACGGCCCTGAGCTCCAGCCCACGGGGTCGCAGCTGATCGATCCGATCACCGCCTACCAGATCGACACCATGCTCGAGGGGGTGGTGCTGCGCGGCACGGCGGCGGCGGCGGCGGCGCACTTCCCCGGCCGCCCCCTCGGCGGCAAGACGGGAACCACCAACGACTTCCGCAGCGCCTGGTTCGTGGGCTTCTCGCCCCAGCTGGTCGTTGGGACCTTTATCGGCTTCGACGACAACCGCTCGCTGGGCAAGGGCGAGACCGGCGCCCAGGCGGCCCTGCCGATCTTCATCGAGTTCATGCAGGAGGCGGTGAAGGGGCTGCCGTCCCTCGACTTCAAGGCGCCGCCCGACACCAAGTTCGCCCAGATCGGCCCCAACCGCGAGGCGTTCCGGCCCGGCACGGAGCCGCGCATCACCCCTGCGCAGCCCGCCGAAGGGATTCTCCCCGACCAGGCGATCCTGCCCCTGCCGCTGGGGACGCCGCCGCCCGCCTTGCCGGACCCGCTTCACCCCGCCGTCCCCAAGGCCGACAAGCCCCCCAAGGCGCCCGACGACCTGCGCGGCCTGTTCTGATCAATTGTATTTGCGGCCGGGGCGCGCTATCCCGCCCGCCCCTTTTGCGTTTACCCCCTTTACGGGAAGGCTCACTTCATGCGTGCGGATATCGAGGCCATGGCGGTCGATATCGAGCAGTCCATCGGACTGCTCAGGAGGCGTCTTTGACTGGGAACCGGCGCTGAGGCGACTGGACGAATACAACGCCCGGGTGGAAGACCCGTCGTTCTGGAACGACGCCGAAGCGGCCCAGGCGCTGATGCGCGAGCGCACCCACTTGGCGACCCAGGTCGAGGCGGTCCAGAAGCTGCAGCGCGAGCTCAGCGACGCCCTGGAGTTCGCGGAAATGGCGCAGGCCGAGGGTGACGAAGCCTCGCTGGACGACGTCTCGGCCCAGCTCGCCGCCCTGAAGGACTTCGCCGCCAAGGCCGAACTCGAGGCGCTTCTCTCCGGCGAGGCCGACGGCGCCGACGCCTATCTGGAAGTCAACGCGGGCGCCGGCGGCACCGAGTCCACCGACTGGGCCAATATGCTGCTGCGGATGTACACCCGCTGGGCCTCCGCCCACGACATGGGCGTCGAGGTGATCGAGGAGACCGACGGCGATCAGGTCGGCATCAAGTCGGCGACGGTGAAGATCAACGGCCCCAACGCCTACGGCTGGCTGAAGACCGAGGCGGGCGTCCACCGCCTCGTGCGCATCTCACCGTTCGACGCCGCCGCCAAGCGCCACACGAGCTTCGCCTCGATCTGGGTCTATCCGGTGGTGGACGACAAGATCGAGATCGACATCAACCCCAACGATGTGCGCACCGACACCTACCGGGCCAGCGGCTCGGGCGGCCAGCACGTCAACAAGACCGATTCGGCCGTCCGCCTGACCCACATTCCATCCGGCATCGTCGTCGCCTGCCAGAACCAGCGCTCGCAGCACCAGAACCGGGACCAGGCGTGGAAGATGCTGCGCGCCCGCCTCTACGAGGCCGAGCTCCAGCGCCGGGAGGCGGCGGCCCAGGCGGTGGAGGACCTGAAGACCGACATCGGCTGGGGCCACCAGATCCGCTCCTACGTCCTGCAGCCCTACCAGATGGTCAAGGACCTGCGCACCGACGTGGAGACCTCCGACACCGCCGGCGTCCTCGACGGCGACCTCGACCGCTTCATGGCCGCCTCCCTGGCCCAGCGGGTGGGGGCCACCCGGGACGTCGAGGACGCTGCGTAGGCTTTCAAATTCCGCTCATCCCCGCGAAACAGTCTGTGTGAAAAGTCGAGGCTGTCACATTCCCGCGCAATTTTTCATCCTACGCGCCGCGCACGCGCGCCTTGCGAAACGATTTTCCGGTATCACGGCAACTGCAGAATATTATTGCGTTGAAATGTGACAACTCCGACTTTTCACACAGCCTGGAAAGCGGGGATGAGCGGTTTATGGATCTCGCTACAGCGCCTTGACGGTGGCGAGCACCTCGGCGACGTGGCCGGGGACCTTCACCTTGCGCCAGACGCGGGCGATCTTGCCCTGCGGGTCGATGAGGAAGGTCGAGCGGTCGATCCCCATGTACTTGCGGCCGTACATGCTCTTCTCCACCCAGACGCCGAAGGCCTCCACCGCCGCTCCGTCGACGTCGGCCGCGAGCGGGAAGTTCAGGTCGTACTTGGCCTTGAACTTCTCGTGGCTGAGGAGGGGATCCTTGGAGACGCCGATCACGGTGGCGCCGGCATTGGCGAAGGCGTCGGCCGCTTCGGCGAAGCCCTTGGCCTCGCTGGTGCAGCCGCTGGTGTCGTCCTTGGGGTAGAAGTAGAGCACCACCTTCTTGCCCTTCAGCCCGGCGAGGGCGGCGCGGCCGCCGCCGTCGGTCGGCAGGTCGAAATTCGGCGCCGGGTCGCCGGCCTTGAGTTCCACAGCCATGAAGATCGCCCTTTGCTTCCAGATCAGGTGACGACAAGCCGCTTGCGGGCGTTGCCCTTGCGCAGCTCGGCCTCGGAACCAGCCAGCGAGACCGGCGCCGCCGCGTCGGTGACCTTGGCGCCGTCGATGCGGAACGCCCCGCCGGCGATCTGACGGCGGGCGTCGCCCTTCGAAGTCGCGAAGCCGGCGGCGATCATCAGATCGGCGTATGACATCGTCGCGATCTCCGCCGCCGGCGCCTCCACCGTCGGCAGGTCGCGGGAGAGGCGGCCCTCCTCGAAGGCGGCGCGGGCGGCGGCGGCGGCGGTCTCCGCGGCTTCGCGGCCGTGGAGCATCGTCGTCGCCTCGCCCGCGAGCACCTTCTTGGCCTCGTTGATCTCCGCCCCGTGCAGCGCCTCGAGGCGGGCGATCTCGGAGAGCGGCAGGTCTGTGAACAGGCGCAGGAAGCGGCCGACGTCGGCGTCCTCGGTGTTCCGCCAGAACTGCCAGTAGTCGTAAGGGCTGCGCATCTCGGCGTTGAGCCAGACCGCGCCGTCGACCGTCTTCCCCATCTTCACCCCCGAGGCGGTGGTGACGAGCGGGGCGGTGACGCCGAACGCGGCGCGAGCCTCCACGCGGCGGATCAGGTCGATGCCGTTGACGATGTTGCCCCACTGCTCGGAGCCGCCGAACTGCAGGGTGCAGTCGTAGCGCCGGTTCAGCTCCAGGAAGTCGGCCGCCTGCATCAGCATGTAGTTGAACTCGAGGAAGGTCAGCGGCAGCTCGTTCTCGATGCGGCTGCGGACGAATTCCAGGCCCAGCATCTTGTTGATGGTGAAGTGGACGCCGTAGTCGCGCAGGAACTCGATGTAGCCGAGCTTCTCCAGCCACTCGGCGTTGTTGACCATGACGGCGTCGGTCCGACCCTCGCCGAAGGCCAGGAACGGCGCGAAGGCGCGGCGGATGCCGGCGAGGTTGGTGGCGATCTCGGCGTCGCTCAGCATCGGTCGCTGGGTGGCCTTGTCGGAGGGGTCGCCGACCTTGGTGGTGCCGCCGCCCATCAGCACGATCGGCCGGTGGCCGGTCTGCTGCAGGCGGCGCAGGGTCATGATCTGCACCAGGCTGCCGACGTGCAGGCTGGGCGCGGTGGCGTCGAAACCGATGTAGGCCGAGATCGGCCCCTTCAGCGCCGCCTCGTCCAGGCCCTCCAGGTCGGTGGCCTGGTAGACGTGGCCGCGTTCCAGCAGCGTCCGGACCAGATCCGACCGCGGTTTGAACGGGGCGGCGGCTTCGGCGGCGCCGTGAACGGGATTGGGCAGGTCTTGGACGGACATCGGACGGCTCCTTCTAGGAATGCGGGTCGGAGACCGTCTCCTTGATTGAGCCGCCGCCGACCGGTGGGCGGCGGGCGTGACTGACCGGCCGCTCGCTACAGGGGCGAGCGGTAGTAACGGCGGGCGAGGGGCGCGCGGGTCGGCATGGCCGCTAGCTACCGGCCCTTGGCCATGGCAGTCAAGGCGCGATGCGAGTCCTCGGCTTCATGACCGGAACCTCCCTCGACGCGGTGGACATGGCCATCGTCGAGACGGACGGCGAGGCGATCCTTAGCTTTGGCCCGGCCGGCGAGCGCAAGCTCGATCCGGCGACGCGGGCGAGCATCGAGGCGGCGATCGAGGCTGCGCGAGGCTGGCCGTGGGACGCCCCGCCGCCGGCGGCGTTCGCGGCGGCGGCAGAGGCGGTGGCGGAGGCGCATCGGGCGGCGGCGACAGCGTTCCTGGCGGCGCAGGGGGTGCACGCCGACGAGATCGATCTCGTCAGCGTGCACGGCCAGACGGTCCTGCACGAGCCGCCGACGGCGAACCGCGCCTCAGGACGCACCGTCCAGCTGATCGACGCCCAGCGGCTGGCCGACGCCCTGGGCCTGCCGGTCGCCCACGACTTCCGCGCCGCCGACGTCGCCGCCGGCGGCCAGGGTGCGCCGCTGGCCCCGGCCTACCACGGCGCCCTCGTCCGCTGGTCGGGCTTGGAGGGGCCGGTCGCGGTGCTGAACCTGGGCGGGGTCGCCAACGTCACCCTGGTCCTGCCCGACGGCGCGCTGGAGGCCTATGACACCGGCCCGGCCAACGGGATGATCGATCTCTGGGTCCAGGCGCGGACGGCGGCGCGCTGCGACGAGGACGGCGCCCTCGCGCGGGCCGGCCGTATCGACGATGGCGTGCTGGCGGCCTATCTGGCGCACCCCTATTTCCGGACCCAGGGTCCCAAGTCCCTGGACCGCTTCGACTTTTCCCTGGAGCCGGTTGCGCCTCTGTCGCTGGAGGACGGCGCGGCGACGCTGACCGCCTTCGCCGCCGAGTCCGTTGCGCTCGGCCTGCGCAGCCTCGGCCGCCGGCCGGCGCGGGTGATCGCTTGCGGCGGCGGCCGCCTCAACCCGGCGCTGATGCACGCCATCCGGGAGCGCCTGCCGATGCGGGTGCAGACGGCCGAGGCGGTGGGCTGGCGCGGCGACTCGATAGAGGCCGAGGCCTTCGCCTACCTCGCCGCCCGCACCGCCCGGGGGCTGCCGATCTCCTTCCCCGCGACCACCGGCGTCCGGGCCCCGATCACGGGCGGCCGGATCGTCCGGCCCTCATAGCGCCCACGATCGCCTGGGCGAGCGGCGTCTCGAACAGAGTCTCCAGCGGCGGCGCGATCCGCCGGCGCCAGTTGGGCCGCTCGCGGTCGGTGCCGGGCAGGTTGACCGCCGTCCGCTCGCCGGCGAGGTCCTCGACCTGAGCCACGGCGATGGCCGCGGTCGAGGCGGCGATGAAGGCGTGGATGGCGGCGGCGAGGGCGGGGGTGAGCGGCCCGTCGGGCTCGGCGGCCGGCGGGGCGAGACCTTCGCGGGCGAGAGCGGCGACGAGCCCGCGCCGATCGTCGGCGCGGTCGGCGCGGGCGGTCTCGGCCCCGTCCGGCGTCACCAGGCCGAGGTCCAGCCGCTCGGCGATGTCGACGCCGGCCCACCAGCCGGCCAGGGGCGGGAGGTCGTGGGTGGCGACGCAGGCCATGGCCGGGCGCGGCCAGGCGCCGGGCGGGGTGAAGCCGGCGCCGTCGCGCTCGAAGGGCAGGACGCGATAGCTGAGGGCGCCGACCGCCCAAAGCCGCTCGCGGAAGCCCTCCGGCACCGAACCGAGGTCCTCGCCAATCACCAGGCACTTCGCCCGCTCGCTCTCGACGGCGAGCACCGCCAGCAGGTCGTCGAGCGGGAAGTCCACATAGGCGCCGTCCGCCCCGCTCGCCCCCTCCGGGACCCAGAACTGCCGGGCGAGGCCCATCACATGGTCGATGCGCAGGGCGCCGGCGTGGCGCATGTTGGCGGCGAAGAGTTCGCTCATCGCGCGATAGCCGTCCTGGCGCAGTCGGCGCGGGTCGAACGGCGGCAGGCCCCAGACCTGGCCCCGGGGTCCGAACGGATCGGGCGGCGCCCCGATCGAGGCGCCCTCGGCGACCAGGGCGGCCTGGTCCCACAGCTCCGCCCCGTCCGGCGCCGCGCCCACGGCGAGGTCGCGGCACAGGCCGAGCGCCAGCCCTGAGGCGCGGCGGGCGGCGCCGGCAAGCTCGTCTTCGCAATGCCATTGCAGCCAGGCGTGGAAGCGCAGGCGCGGGGCATAGGCGGCCGCGAAGGCGCGGACGTCCGGGCCGTCAGGGTCGCGCAGGCCTTCGGGCCAGCGCCGCCACGGTTCCCCGGGCCGGACCTCGGCGATAGCCTGGAAGAGGCAGAAGCGGCGCAGGCGCTCGCCGCCGGCGACGATGAAGGCCTCGAAAGCCTGATCGGATGGGGCGCCGGCAAAGGCGGATTCGAGGGCGGCGACCTTCACGGCCCAGACCCGCGGGTAGTCGACGACCGAAAGCCCGGCGAGCGCCCGTGCGTCCTCCCTGAAGGCGGTCACGCCCGGAACCTGCTCCAGGTCCAGGTAGAGCGGATCGAGGAAGCGGCGGTCGGAGGGATAGTAGGGGCTGACGCGTTCGCGGTCGCCGATGAACAGGGCATGGAGGGGGTTGATCCCCAGCACGGCGGCGCCGCGCGCGGCCGCCGCTTCAGCCAGGGCGCCCAGGGTGGTGAAATCGCCGACACTCTGATCGCCGACCCTCCGCACACTGTAGATCTGGGCGGTCACGCCCCATAGCCGGCGATCTCCTCTCAGGGCTTCCGGCGTGTGGCAGGCCGCGGGCGCGATGATCAACCGGCAGGCTAGGTCGGGCCGGTCCTCGCGGCGCAGGGTGTAGACGCCGGGGTCCAGCGCCGGGAGCGGCAGCTCCAGCGCCCGGACGATGCGACCGTCGAGGGCGTGGAAGGTGCTTTCCCAACCGGCTGCCGGCGTGGCGGGCAGGCGGAGGCCCCCGTCGTCCCCGGCCTCGCCCTCGCGATGGATCGTCAGCCAGGTCCGCGGGGGCGGCGCCCGCTCGTCGACGACCAATCGAACGCCCAGGGGCTGGTCCACCCGGCCTGTGAGCGCGAAAGGCAGGGAGCGGCGGTCGTGGTCGTCGGCGAGGGCGTGCAGGGATTGCAGGGCCTGGTGGGTCGACGCGGCCGGCAGGCCCATGGCGTCCAGGAGAGCGGTCTGGGTGTCGCGTCCGACGGCGTGGCGCACGCCGTCGAGGCTCGACCAGTGCGGCGCGATGCCGGCGGCCGAGGCGAGCCGGGCGAGGACCGCATCGGCGACTCTCCGCCGCGGTCGGGAGGCCGCCGCGGTCTCCGCCAGCACCACCACCGATCGGGGTGAGACACTCAGCGTCCCCAACTCGGCCTCGCCCCCACGCGCCGGGTCGGCGCTGTCGGCGAGCAGGCGCCAGGCGAAGCCATCCCTGTTTTCGGGAAGCGCGACGTCGGCGTGCTCCGCTCCCCGGTGAACGGCCACGATCACCCGGTCGAGACCGTCGCCGACCGGTTCCGCCAGGATCATGACCAGGGTCTCGCCGGCCGGGTCGTTCCAGTCTCCCTCGGACAGAGGCCCGGCCTTGGCCGTCCGCCAGGCGACGTCGAGATAGGGGGTCCCGCCGACCGGGGCGCCGGTCAGGAAACGATCGGCGCGCAGGGCCGGATGGTCGCGCCGGATCGCCACCAGCCGGGCCGCGAAGTCGATCAGCGCCTGGTCGGCGTCCGCCCAGCCGATTGAGCCGTCCTGGGCGTAGGCGTTGTTGTTTCCGCCCTGGGTGCGGCCGAGCTCGGCGCCCATGGTCAGCATCGGCGTCCCGCGCGCCAGCAACAGGGTGGCGAGGAGCGCGCGCTGGTCGGAGAGGCGGGCCGCTGTCACGGCCGGGTCGTCGCTCGGACCCTCCACGCCGTGGTTCCAGGAGAGGTTGTGGTCGGTACCGTCGCGGTTCTCCTCGCCATTGGCCTCGTTGTGCCTGAACCTGAAAGCGACCAGGTCGGCGAGGGTGAAGCCGTCGTGGGAGACCACGAAGTTGACGCTCCGCGACGGGCGGCGGCCCGCGAACAGGTCCTCCGATCCGGCCAGGCGCCGGGAAAGCTCGCCCAGCGGGACCGCGTCTCCCCGCCAGAAGCCACGCGCAGTGTCGCGAAAGCGATCGTTCCACTCCCCCCAAGGCGGCGGGAAGCGGCCGAGCTGGTAGCCCCCCGGCCCCACGTCCCAGGGCTCGGCGATCAGCTTGAGGGCGCGCAGGTCGGGGTCCTGGGCGATGGCGGCCAGGAGGGGTGCGGCGGGATCGAATCCGCCGGCCGTGCGCCCCATCGTCGTGGCGAGGTCGAAGCGGAAGCCGGCGACGCCGCCCAGCCGCCGCCAGGCGCGCAGGGCGTCCATCGCCAGCCGCAGGCCCGGGCTGCCGTTGAGGTCCAGCGTCGATCCCGTGCCCGCGTCGTTGCGGTAGGCGGAGGGATCGTCCGGCGCCACACGGTAGTAGGCGGCGTTGTCGAGGCCGCGCAGCGACAGGGTCGGGCCGAGTTCGTCGCCCTCGCCGGTGTGATTCAGCACCACGTCGATGACAGTCTCGATGCCCGCCGCCCCGAGGGTGGCGATCGCCTCGCGCACCTCCACCCAGCCGCCCGGCGCCAGCCGCGGATCGGGGACGAGAAGGGCGACCGGGTTGTAGCCCCAGGCATTGGCCAGCCCCAGCGGCGGCAGGTGCCGCTCGTCGATCCAGGCCGCGCAGGGCATCAGCTCGACGGTGGTGACGCCGAGCCGCTTCAGGTGGGCGATGGCCGCCGGATGCGCGAGGCCCGCGAACGTCCCCCGCACAGCCTCGGGAACGTCCGGGTGGGCGCGGGTGAAGCCGCGCACGTGCAGCTCATAGACCACCGTCTCGCCCCACGGGAGGAAGGGCGCGGCCGAAGGCGGCTCGACCGCGCGAGTGACGACGGCCTTGGGCATGACCGGCGCGCTGTCTTCGTCTTCGAAGCTCGCGCCGCCCCGGGGATCGTCCCGGCGATAGGCGAACATAGCCGGATGCAGGCTGAAAGGCCGATCGAGAGCCAGGGCATAGGGGTCGACCAGCAGCTTGTGCGGATTGAATCGGTGGCCCCGCTCCGGGGCGAAGGGGCCGTGCGCCCGCAGACCGTAGCGGGCGCCTTCGCCCACGCCCTCGACGTGACCGTGGAACACCGGACCGGTACGTCCCGTCAGCAGGATGCGGGCGGTCTCGCGCTCGCCCGCCTCGTCGAACAGGCAGAGCTCGACGGCCTCGGCGCGGGCCGACCAGACCGCGACGTTGATCCCGCTCGCGGTGAGGCTGACCCCAAGGGGTTCGGGCGCGCCCCCGGTGACCACCACGACCGGCCCTGCCGCGCTCAAGTCAGGCCGCCCGCTCGGCGATCAGGCCGCGGAAGAGGTCGGCATAGAGCCGCGCCGGGCCGGTCCAGGAGACGTCCGCGGCCATGCCGTTGGCCTGCAGTCGCCTCCACGTCGCCTTGTCGCGATAGAGCGCCGCGGCGCGGCGGATGGCGTGCTCCAGCATGGGGACATTCACCGGCGCGAACTGCACGCCGGTCGCCGCGCCGGCCGCCACGGCCATGGGGGAGGCGTCGATGACCGTGTCGGCGAGCCCCCCGACTCGCGCCACCACCGGCACGGCCCCGTAGCGCAGGGCGCAGAGCTGCGTCAGGCCGCAGGGTTCGAACCGCGAAGGGACCAGCAGGGCGTCGGCGCCGGCCTGAACCTGGTGGGCGGCGGCCTCGTGGTAGCCGAGCAGGCAGGCCACGCGACCCGGGTGGGCCGACGCGGCGGCGGTGAAGCCGGCCTGAAGGGGGGCGTCGCCCGAGCCGAGAACCGCCAGCTGCGCGCCCTCGGCCAGCAGCGCCGGCAGGGCGGCCAGCAACAGGTCCAGGCCCTTCTGCCAGGTGAGGCGGCTGACCACCCCGAACAGCATCGCGCCCGGCTCGGAATCGAGCCCCATCATCCTCTGGAGTTCGGCCTTGTTCGCCGCCCGCGCCGATGGTTTCTTGCGACCATAGGGGGCGGCGATCAGCGGATCGCGGGCCGGGTCCCAGGTCTGCACATCGATGCCGTTGAGGATGCCGGTCAATCGGTCGCCGCGCCCGCGCAGCAGGCCGTCCAGCCCCATGCCGCCCTCGGGCGTGCAGATCTCGGCCGCATAGGTCGGCGAGACGGTGGTGATCCGGTCCGACAGCCGGAGCCCCGCTTTCAGGTAGCCTACGCCGCCGTAGTACTCGACGCCGTCGACGCTGAACGCGGCGGGCGGCAGGCCCAGCGCGGGGAGCAGGCGGCGGTCGAACCGGCCCTGGAAAGCCAGGTTGTGCACGGTCATCACCGTCGCCGGGCGCGGCCGGCCGCTGTACTGAAGATACGCGGCGGTGAGTCCCGCCGGCCAATCGTGGGCATGCAGGACGGCGGGCCGGTAGTCCGGGAGCAGGCCCAGACCCAGGTCGGCCCCGACCCGGGACAGGGCCGCGAACCGGAAGGCGTTATCGGACCAGTCGATGCCCCGCGCGTCGCCGTAGGGCCCACCGTCCCGCTCGTAGAGGTGAGGAGCGTCCAGAACGAACAGCTCTAGACCTGCGGCCAAGCCGGACAGCAGATGGGCCGCACCGCCGAAGAGATCCGCATACTGATGATCGACCCGGACGCCCTGCAGCGCGCGCAGCACTTCGGGATAGCCGGGCAGGAGGGTGGTCACCGTCACCCCCTCGCCGGCGAGCGCGCCTGGCAGGGCCCCTGTCACATCCGCGAGGCCGCCGGTCTTGATCAGCGGATAGAGTTCGGGCGTGACGGCGAGGACCCCGGTCCCCGTCATGCGTCCAGCTTGTCGATCATCGTCTGGGTGATCAGGCACACGCCGCCTTCGGAGCGGCGGAAGCGCCGGCTGTCAAGGACGGGGTCGTCCCCGACGATCAAACCCTCGGGGATGCGCACGCCACGGTCGATGATTACGTTGCGCAGCCGCGCGGAGCGGCCGACCTCGACCCCAGGGAGCACCACGGCCAACTCCAGCCCGGCGTAGGAATTGACCCGGACGTTGTTGAACAGCAACGAACGCCAGACGCGGGCGCCGGAGACCACGCATCCTCCCGCGACCAGCGAGGCCACGGCCGTGCCCCGGCGACCCGGATGATCGTGCACGAACTTGGCTGGGGCGACCATCTCGCTGTAGGTCCAGATCGGCCAGCTGTGGTCGTAGAGATCGAGGTCCGGCACCACCTCGGTGAGGTCCAGGTTGGCGGCGAAGTAGCTGTCGATGGTGCCCACGTCCCGCCAATAGGCCGGCCCGCCCGCCTCGGGGCGGATGCAGGAGCGGCTGAACGGATGGGCGACGGCCTTCCCCAGTTTCACCAGCCGCGGAATGATGTCCTTGCCGAAGTCATGGGTGGACTCCGGGTCCTGGGCGTCCCGGCGCAGCTCGTCGGCGAGAAAGGCGGTGTCGAAGACGTAGATGCCCATGCTGACCAGGCACACGTCGGGATTGCCGAGCATCCCGGGGGGATCGGCCGGCTTTTCGAGGAAATCGACGATCCGATCCGTTTCGTCCACCGACATGACCCCGAAGCCCGAGGCCTGGGCGCGCGGCGCCTCGATGCAGGCGACGGTGACGTCGGCGCCCTGTTCGACATGCTGGCGCAGCATCGGTTCGAAATCCATCTTGTAGATGTGGTCGCCGGCCATGACGACGATGAAGCGGGGATCGTAGTCCTGGACGATGTCCAGGTTCTGGAACACCGCGTCGGCGGTGCCGAGATACCATTTCTCCTCGGACACCCGCTGGCTGGCGGGCAGGATGTCGAAGGTCTCGTTGCGTTCGGGCCGAAAGAAGTTCCAGCCGCGCTGCAGGTGGCGGATCAGGCTGTGGGCCTTGTACTGCGTCGCCACGGCGATCCGGCGGATGCCGGAGTTGAGGGCGTTGGAAAGGGCAAAGTCGATGATGCGGAACTTGCCGCCGAAGTAGACCGCTGGCTTGGCGCGCACGTCGGTCAGCTCCATCAGCCGGCTGCCCCGGCCGCCGGCGAGGACATAGGCCATGGCCTGGCGTGACAGGGGCGCGACGCCGCCAGTCATGGCCGTCCTCCCTTTGTTTAGTAGTTCCAACGCCATGCTACCCCTTTCAGGTTCCGGCCTCTAACCGGAAATAGAGAGCGGCGAGGGGGGGCAGGGTCACGACCGCGGAGGCCGGCAATCCGTGCGAGGGCTGGGGCGCTGCGTCGACCGCGCCGAGATTTCCCATTCCCGAGCCGCCGTAGTCCGCCGCGTCGGAATTGAAGACTTCGCGCCAGCGGCCGGCCGCCGGCAGGCCAATTTTGTAGCCGGTCCGGGGCACGGGCGTGAAGTTGCAGACGACGGCGATCGGCGCATCGCCTTCGCCACCGAACCTCAGCCAGGCGGCGACCGACTGGCTCGAGTCGGCGACCACGATCCAGCGGAATCCCTCGCCTTCGCAGTCGCGCGCGTGGAGGGCAGGTGTCTGGCGGTAGAGGCGGTTGAGGTCGCGCACAGCGCGCTGCACCCCGGCGTGGAGCGGCTGCGAAAGGTCCCCCCAGTCGAGCTCGCCGGCAAAGTCCCATTCCCGACGCTGGCCGAACTCCTGTCCCATGAACAGCAGCTTCTTGCCGGGATAGGCCCACATCCAGCCGTAGTAGGCGCGAAGGCCGGCGAACTTGCGCCAGTCGTCCCCCGGCATCCGCGCCAGGATCGAGCCTTTGCCGTGCACCACTTCGTCGTGGGAGAGCGGCAGGACGAAGTTCTCGCTGAAGGCGTAGAGCAGGCCGAAGGTCAGCCGGTCGTGGTGATGACGCCGGTGGACGGGGTCCTTGGACATGTAGTCCAGGGTGTCGTTCATCCACCCCATGTTCCACTTGAAGTCGAACCCCAGGCCGCCGACGTGGACCGGCAGGGTGACGCCCGGCCAGCTGGTGGACTCCTCGGCCAGGGTCAGGCCGACGGCCTCGCCGCCGTGGACCAGCACATTGAGCTGCCTGAGAAAGGCCTCCGCCTCCCGGTTCTCGCGGCCGCCCTCGGCGTTGGGCGACCATTCGCCGGGGCGGCGGGAATAGTCGAGGTAGAGCATGGAGGCCACGGCGTCGACGCGCAGGGCGTCGATGTGGAACACCTCCAGCCAGTAGAGAGCGCTGGCCAGCAGGACATTGGCCACCTCCCGGCGGCCGAAATCATAGATCGCGGTGTTCCAGTCCGGATGGAAACCCTTGCGGGGGTCGGCGTACTCGTAGAGCGCCGTGCCATCGAAACGGGCCAGGCCATGTGCGTCGACCGGAAAGTGCGCCGGCACCCAATCCATGATCACGGAGAGGCCGGCCTGGTGGGCGCGGTCGACCAGCCGGGCGAAGCCGGCCGGATCGCCGAAGCGGCGCGTCGGGGCGAAGAGGCCGATGGGCTGGTAGCCCCAGGAGGCGTCGAGCGGATGCTCGGTGACCGGCATCAGCTCGAGGTGGGTGAACCCCAGGTCGACGACGTAGGGGATCAGCGCATCGGCAATCTCGTCGTAACTGAGGAAGCGGCCTTGCTCGCCGCGTCGCCAGGAGCCGAGGTGGACCTCGTAGGTCGACATCGGCGTTCGGCGCGGGTCGGTCGGTCGGGCGGCGCGATGGGCGTGGTCATGCCAGGAAAAGCGGTCGGTGCGCGCCACCACCGAGGCGGTGGAGGGCCGCAGCTCGGCGGCGAAGCCGAAGGGGTCGGCCTTGAGGGGGAGCAACCCACCATTCGAGCCGATGATCTCGTACTTGTAGACCGCCCCTTCGCCTAAGGCCGGCATGAAGATTTCCCAGAGGCCGCTGTCCACCCGCTTGCGCATCGGGTGGCGGCGGCCGTCCCAGGCGTTGAAGTCGCCCACCAGCGAGACCCGCCGGGCGTTGGGGGCCCACACCGCGAAGCTCACGCCCTCCGTGCCCTGGTGCTCGATCGGGTGCGCCCCCAGGCGCTCGAACAGGCGCCGGTGCGTGCCCTCCACCAGCAGGTGGTCGTCCATCGGCCCCAGCACGGGGCCGAAGCGGAACGGGTCGTCGATGTCCCACACGCCGCGCGCGTTCGCGGCATGAAGGCGGTAGGCGTCGTGCGGCGCGGCCCTGGCCGCCAGGCCCTCGAACACCCCGTCCGGATGACGCTTCTCCAGCGCGCAGGTCCAGCCGGCGTGAGTCGCGCGGGCCTCCAGGCTCTCGGCGCCGGGAACGAAGGCGCGGATCGCCACGCCCTCCGCCACCGCGTGCGGCCCCAGCACGGCGAAGGGATCGGCGTGGCCCCCTCGCGCGACGGCGGCGACCTCGTCGTCCCGCAGGCGCCAGAGGGACGCGCCGCCGGCGGTCAAGTCTTCAGCACCGGCACGTTCCAGATGTCCTCCGCATACTCGCGGATGGTCCGGTCGGACGAGAACCATCCCATGTTGGCGGTGTTGAGGATCGCCGACCGCCACCAGCCCTTCTGATCGTGCCAACGCTCGGCCACGGCCCGCTGGGTTTCGTAATAGGCCGCGAAGTCCCACAGGGCGAGGAAATGGTCGTAGTCGAGCAGGCTCTCGACGAAGTCGCGGTAGAGTCCCGGCTCCGAGGGCGAGAAAACCCCGGAGGACACCTGTTCCAGGACCTGGCGAAGCACCGGGGACGCGGCCACCAGGTCGCGCGCGCCGGGTCCCTTGCGGCGCCGCGCCTCCACCTCCTGGGCGGTCATGCCGAAGATGAAGATGTTGTCGTCGCCGACCCGCTGCTTGATCTCCACGTTGGCCCCGTCGAGGGTTCCTATGGTGAGGGCGCCGTTGAGGGCGAACTTCATGTTGCCCGTGCCCGAGGCCTCCATGCCGGCGGTGGAGATCTGTTCGGATAGGTCGGAGGCCGGTATGATCGCCTCGGCCAGGCTGACGTTGTAGTTCGGCAGGAACACCACCTTCAACTGCCCGTGCAGGGTGGGATCGCTGTTGATCACCTGGGCGACGTCGTTGATCAGCTTGATGATCAGCTTGGCCCGATGGTAGCTGGCCGCCGCCTTGCCGGCGAAGATCTTGACCCGCGGCGTCCAGTGGCGCGTGGGCTGGGCGCGCATGGCGTCGTACAGCGCGATCGTCTCCAGGATATTGAGCAGCTGGCGCTTGTATTCGTGGATGCGCTTGATCTGGGTGTCGAAGATGGCGCCCGGGTCGACCCGGACGTGCAGCCGCTCGGAGATGAGCCGGGCAAGGTGGACCTTGTGGTCGTGGCGGATGCCGGCGAACCGCGCCTGCACCGCGGCGTCGTCGGCGAAGGCGGAGAAGTCTTCCAGGGCCATGGGGTCGTCGAGCACCTTGGCGCCGACCGTATCGACCAGCAGGCGCGTCAGGCCGGGATTGGCCTCCATCAGCCAGCGCCGGAAGGTGATGCCGTTGGTCTTGTTGACGATGCGGTCCGGATAGAGGCGGTTCAGGGTCGAGAACACCGTTTGGCGCATCAGTTCGGTGTGCAGGGCCGAGACGCCGTTGACCTTGTGCGAGCCGATGAAGCTGAGCCAGCCCATCCGCACCTTGCGCCCTGCGCTCTCGTCGATCAGCGACACCGCGCCCAGTTCACCCTCGCCGATGCGGTCCTGGGCGCTAAGGCGATCCAGGTGCAGGGCGTTGATCATGTAGATGATCTGCATGTGCCGCGGCAGCAGCCGCTCCATCAGCGGCACCGCCCAGTGCTCCAGCGCCTCGGGGAGCAGGGTGTGGTTGGTGTAGGAGAAGGTCGCCTGGGCGATGGTCCAGGCCTCGTCCCACTCGACGCCGTGAACGTCGACCAGCAGCCGCATCAGTTCTGGGATGGCGATGGCCGGGTGGGTGTCGTTGAGCTGGATGGCGACGTTGTCGGCGAGGCCGCGGACGTCGCCGTCGTTCTGCTCCATCTGGCGCCTTAGGATGTCCTGCAGGGCGGCTGAGCAGAAGAAGTACTCCTGGCGCAACCGCAGTTCCTCGCCGGCGGGCGTCTCGTCGCTGGGGTAGAGGACCTGGGAGATGGTCTGGGCGCGGGACTGCGCGGCCAGGGCGCCGATGTAGTCGCCGCGATTGAACGCCTCCAGGCCGAGCGGATCGGGCGCGCGCGCCGTCCACAGGCGCAGGGTGTTGACGTGCCGTCCGCGCCAGCCGACCAATGGCGTGTCATAGGCCAGGGCCTCCACGGTCTCGGCGGGTCGCCAATGATGGCGGCCGACCCCGTCCGCGTCCTCGACACGCTCGACATGGCCCCCGAAGCCGATGTGGTAGAGCACCTCGGGCCGCTCGAATTCCCAGGGATTGCCCGACGCCAGCCAGTTTTCCGGGGCCTCGACCTGCCAGCCGTTCTTGATCTGCTGGCGGAACAGGCCCTGGTCGTAGCGGATGCCATAGCCGTAGGCGGCGACGGCCAGGGTGGACATGCTCTCCATGAAGCAGGCCGCCAGCCGCCCCAGGCCGCCGTTGCCGAGGGGCTGGTCCGGCTCGATCTGGCGCAGGCGCTCGAGGTCGACCCCCAGTTCAGCCAGCGCCGCACGCATGGATTCGGTCAGGCCGAGGTTGTTGAGGGAATCGCCCAGCAGCCGCCCGACCAGGAATTCCAGCGACAGGTAGTAAACGCGCTTGGGCTTCTGCTCGTAGATCGCGCGCGTGGAGCGGAACCAGCGATCGACGATGCGGTCGCGCACGGTGAGCGCGGTGGCCACGAACCAGTCATGCTGGCTGGCGACGATCGGGTCCTTGCCCACGGCATAGGTCAGCTTGGCCACCAGGGCGCGGCGCAGCGCCGCCACATCCTCGTCGTCCGCCGGCAGGGCGATCCGGGGTCTGGCGTCGGCGGCGGCCGGCCGGGGGGGGGAGGAGGTCATGGCGTGTAGCTAAGGCGCCGGTGGCGGCTGCGTCCACCTCTGTGCGGGTGGGGCAGGGCGACAAGTGATCGACGCCCGAAAATTAGCGGTCGAGGGCGAGGGCCTTCGGGCGGACGTTCCCCGATGTTCCTGCGCAGAATCAGGCTGAGGTTACGCAACCGCGGCACGGCGAGGGACGGCAGGTGAACCGCGGTTTGCTGTCCCACCTGAGCTGAGGCGATGTAAACTCCCGGCCTCCCGCCGACGGCGAGCATGCGCCCGGGGTCTCAGACCGCACGATCCTTCGTCGGGTATGCGGCGTGAGGTAGGGCCAAGCGCCTGTAGCTGACAAGTCCCTGTCCAATACAGAGACCTGGACGCGAGCGTCAGACCAATGGCCGGCGGAAGGTGCGTATTCGGTGACCCGAATGAACCTCCGTCCACGACCACGACATATACCGCATAGGAAGCCACACGGTTCCCTTCATCTGCCAACCGAACAACACAGTCTGTTCGCTTGATATAATCGGGGTAGACACGCCGATCTATAGCCGTGCGTCTTGACCGGAGCAGGAACTATGCCTGATATAACCCTAGATAAACAGGCGTTTGGGACGAACCGCCGCCAACTCATCGGGCGCGTGACCCTGATCATCGGCCTCGCCGGAATTGTGGGAACAGGGCTTGCGCCGTGCCGGACCATTGCCGCGCCGGCCAAGCTTCCTGCTAACGAGGCCGGCTATCAGCCTACGCCCAAAGGCGACGCGCGCTGCGAACTGTGCGCGAACTGGCAAGCGCCCAACGGTTGCAAGGTGGTCGCCGGCCCGATCAGCCCGTCTGGCTGGTGCCACCTGTTCGCCCGCAAGACCTGAATGTTGTGCGAAGGCGCGGGGGCGCCGTCGGCCAGCGTGCGCTCGCTTTCATGCACCATATCGAATTATCGGCACCCCGTGAATGTTCAACCTGGAGGGTCGGTGGCGGTCGCTCGGCCTCGGCCAGAACCGTCAGATCGGCTCGGCGGCGATCCGCTTGTCGAGGTAGGCGCCCACGCGCCTTTCCACCTCGACCAGGTTTTCGGTCCAGAAGTGGCCGCCGCCTTCGACGAGCTCGTAGTCGATGATGATGCCCTTCTGGGTGCGCAGCTTGGCGACGACGCGCTCGACCTCGTTGAAGGGGACCACGGTGTCGGCCGAGCCGTGCAGGATCAGGCCGGAGGCAGGGCAGGGGGCCAGGAAGCTGAAGTCGTACATGTTGGTCGGCGGCGAGACGGAGATGAAGCCGTCGGTCTCCGGCCGGCGCATCAACAGCTGCATGCCGACCCAGGCCCCGAAGTCGAAGCCCGCCACCCAGCACTGCGAGGCGGCGGGGTGGGTCGATTGCAGCCAATCCAACGCCGTGGCGGCGTCGGCCAGTTCGCCGATGCCGGCATCGAACTCGCCCTGGCTGCGGCCGACGCCGCGGGAGTTGAAGCGCAGGACATTGAAACCGCGCTTCATGAACAGATGGAAGAGTTGCACGGACACGGGATGGTTCATGTGTCCGCCGGCGCGCGGGTGGGGGTGCAGGATCAGGGCGATCGGGGCGGTGTCTTCCTTGCGGGGTGAATAGCGGGCTTCGAGGCGCCCGGCGCTGCCGGGCAGGACGATCTCGGGCATCGATTATCCTGAATGATGAGGGAGCGGGGCCAAATACTTGACCCCCGGGGTTGGTTTTCATATATCGGGCGTGATGGATCGCACGGGAACCCCCGGCGACCCGCGAGGGGGCGGTTTGTATCAAGAACCGCTCCTCCATTGCGAGAAAATAGCGACATGAGAACGCCATGCAGCTGAGCACGAAAGGACGTTACGCGGTCATGGCCATGACCGAGTTGGCCGGGTGCGACGCCGACCGGGCGGTGACCCTGGCCGCCATCGCCGAACGCCAGCAGATCTCGCGTCCCTATCTCGAGCAGCTGTTCGCCCGCCTGCGCCGCCAAGGGCTGGTGCGTTCGGTGCGCGGCCCGGGCGGCGGCTATCGCCTGGCCAGGCCGGCGGCCGATCTCAGCGTCGCCGAGGTGGTGACGGCGGTGGACGAGCCCCTGCGCGCCACCCGCTGCCAGGGCGAGGGGCCCGGCTGCCTGCGCGGCGGCGCCCGCTGCCGCACCCACGACCTGTGGGAGGAGACAGGCCGGCAGATCCACGACTATCTGGCCAGCGTCTCCCTGGCCGACGTGCTGGCTGGCCGGCTGCGGCCGGGCCAGGGGGCGGTCCAATGACCTCGCCCGAAGACAGGGTCTATCTGGACTACAACGCCACGGCCAAGGTGCGGCCGCAGGCGGTGACGGCGGTGCTGCACGCCCTGCAGCTCTGCGGCAATCCGTCCTCGGTCCATGCGGCCGGCCGCGCCTCCCGAGCGGTGGTCGAAACGGCCCGCGCGGATGTCGCCGCCCTGGCGGGTGCGGCGCCGGCGGCGGTGACCTTCGTCAGCGGCGGGGCCGAAGCCAATGCGACGGCCATGGAGAGCGCTATCGCCTCGGGTTTCGCGCGCCTGATCGTCGGCGCGACGGAGCACGACACGGTGCGTGAGACGGCCCTGGCGAGCGGCTTTCCCGTCGCGGTCTGGCCGGTGGACGACGACGGCGTCGCCGACCTGGCCTGGCTGGAACGCGAGCTGTTGCATGGTGAACGGGCGCTGGTCTGCCTGATGCTGGCAAACAACGAGACCGGAGTCATCCAGCCGGCGGCCGCGGCGGCGCGGCTGACGCGCGCGGTCGGCGGCTGGATGCACGTCGACGCCGTCCAGGCCGCCGGCAAGCTCGCCATCGACTTCGAGGCGCTTGGCGCGGACACCCTCGCCCTTTCCGCCCACAAGATCGGCGGCCCGCAAGGGATCGGCGCCCTCGTCGCCGGACCGCGCGCCAGGCTGGTGCGCCGCCTGCACGGTGGCGGCCAGGAGCATGGCCGCCGGGCGGGGACAGAGAACGTTCCCGGCATCGCCGGCTTCGGGGCCGCCGCCCGCGCCGCCTTAGCAGAACTGCCGCGGATGGCCGCCGATCGCTACGGACGGGATGCGCTGGAAGCCGCCGTGGTCGCCGCCGGCGCACAGGTGTTGGGCGCGAACGCGCCGCGTCTGCCGCAGACCTCCTGTTTCGCCGCCCCGGGGTACGCCTCGGAGCTGCAGGTGATCTCGCTTGACCTCGCCGGGGTGCAGGTGAGCGCCGGCGCCGCCTGCTCGTCCGGCAAGGTCAAGGCGAGCCCGGTGGTCGCGGCCATGGGCCGGCCCGACCTGGCGGCCTTTTCGATCCGGGTCAGCGGCGGCTGGGCGACGACAGGCGTCGACTGGGCGCATTGCGCGACGGCCTGGGTGAATTTGAACGAACGCCGGACCAAGCGCCGGTTGGAGGTTGCGTAGATGGCTGCGGTCGCACAGACCACCGAACAGGTCCTGGAGCTGGAGCGCTACAAGCACGGCTTCGTAAGCGAGATCGACCAGGAGTTCGCCCCCAAAGGCCTTTCCGAAGCGACCGTGCGCTTCATCTCGGCCAAGAAGGGCGAGCCGGAGTGGATGCTGGAGTGGCGCCTCGAGGCCTATCGCCGCTGGCTGGCCCTGGAGGAGCCCACCTGGGCCCGGGTCGGCTATCCGAAGATCGACTACCAGGACGCCTACTACTACGCGGCTCCCAAGGAAAAGACCGGTCCCAAGAGCCTGGACGAGGTCGATCCGGAGCTGCTGGCCGTCTACGAAAAGCTCGGCATCTCCTTGAAGGAACAAGAGGTTCTGGCCGGTGTAGAGGGTGCGCCGCGCTATGCGGTGGACGCGGTGTTCGACAGCGTCTCGGTGGTCACCACCTTCAAGAAGGAGCTCAGCGCGGCGGGCGTGATCTTCTGCTCGATGAGCGAGGCGATCCGCGACCACGGCGATCTGGTGCGCCAGTACCTGGGCTCGGTGGTGCCGCAGTCGGACAACTATTTCGCCTGCCTCAACAGCGCGGTCTTCTCCGACGGCAGCTTCGTCTATGTGCCGCCGGGCGTGCGCTGCCCGATGGAGCTCTCCACCTATTTCCGCATCAACGCCGCCGAGAGCGGTCAGTTCGAGCGCACCCTGATCATCGCCGACAAGGGCGCCTACGTCTCCTACCTGGAGGGGTGCACGGCGCCGATGCGCGACGAGAACCAGCTGCACGCCGCGGTGGTCGAACTGGTTGTTCTGGATGACGCCGAGATCAAATACTCGACGGTGCAGAACTGGTACCCCGGCGACAAGGAAGGCCGGGGCGGCATCTACAACTTCGTCACCAAGCGGGCCGACTGCCGGGGCGACCGCTCCAAGGTCAGCTGGACGCAGGTGGAGACCGGCTCGGCGATCACTTGGAAGTACCCGTCCTGCGTGCTGCGCGGGGAGGGGTCGAGCGGCGAGTTCTATTCCATCGCCATCACCAACAACCGCCAGCAGGCCGACACCGGCACCAAGATGATCCACCTGGGCGCCAACACCCGCTCGCGGATCATCGCCAAGGGGATCTCGGCGGGACATTCGTCGAGCACCTACCGGGGCCTGGTCTCGGCCCATCCCAAGGCCAAGGGCGCGCGCAACTTCACCCAGTGCGACTCCCTGCTGATCGGCAAGCACTGCGCGGCCCACACCACGCCCTACATCGAGGCCCGCAACGCCTCGGCGAAGTTCGAGCACGAGGCGACGACGACGCGCCTCTCGGACGACCAGCTGTTCTACGCCATGCAGCGCGGGCTTTCGCAGGAGGAGGCGGTGCAGCTGCTCGTCAACGGCTTCGTCAAGGACGTGCTCCAGGAACTGCCGATGGAGTTCGCCGTCGAGGCCCAGAAGCTGGTGGCCATCTCGCTGGAGGGGAGCGTCGGATGACTTTGCGATCCGCACCCCGCTCATCCCCGCGAAAGCGCGGACCCAGTCCAGTCCAGGGATACGCATGTGGCGAGGTCCGGTGCGATCGGAGCGAGCGCCACGCTGGAAAACGCTGGGTCCCCGCATTCGCGGGGATGAGCGGAAGTTGATTGATCACAGTATGTTGAAAAAGAACCCTCACGCCATGCTCTCCATCCGTAACCTCTCGGTCGCCGTCGAAGACAAGCCCATCCTGTCGGGCCTCAGCCTCGACGTGCCTGCCGGGGAAGTGCACGCGATCATGGGGCCGAATGGGGCGGGGAAGTCGACGCTGTCCTACGCCCTGGCCGGCAAGCCCGGCTATGAGGTGACCGGCGGTTCGGCTGCGCTGGACGGCGCGGACCTGCTGGCGCTGGACCCGAGCGAGCGGGCGGCGAAGGGCCTGTTCCTCTCCTTCCAGTACCCTATCGAGATTCCCGGCGTGCCGGCGCTGACGTTTTTGCGTACGGCCCTGAACGCCCAGCACAAGGCGCGCGGCGAGGCCGAGATCTCCGCGCCGGACTTCCTGCGCCTGGTGCGGGGCAAGGCGGCGGCGTTGAAGATGGACTTCGACATGCTCAAGCGGAGCTTGAACGTCGGCTTCTCGGGCGGCGAGAAGAAGCGCATGGAAATCCTTCAGATGGCTGTGCTTTCGCCGCGGCTGGCCATTCTCGACGAGACCGATTCCGGCCTGGACATCGACGCCTTGCGCATCGTCTCCGAAGGGGTGAACGCCATGCGCGCCCCCGACCGCGCCATGCTGGTGATCACCCACTACCAGCGCCTGCTGGACTACATCCGCCCCGACAAGGTGCATGTGCTGTCGGCCGGGACGATCGTCGCCTCGGGCGGCCCGGAACTCGCGCTCGAACTCGAGCGCGAAGGCTACGACAAGTACGTGAAGGCGGCGGCATGAGCGTGGCGCGCGCCATAGCCGAAAGCGACGCCGCACTCCTCCCGTCGCGACGGGAGGAGGACTGGCGGTGGAGTGATCTGCGCGGGCTGATCCGCGCCGTACCGCCCGCGTCGGCCGCCCACGAGGGCGTCTTGGACGCCGGCCCCTTCTCGGCCATCGCGGCAGAGGAGATCGTCATCGTCAA
>JAQGIW010000189.1 GCA_028290905.1 Caulobacteraceae bacterium
ATGGCGTCGATATTGGCGGCCTGCTTGGCGAACAGGGCCGGCTGGTGGAAGTTCGGCCGCACGGCGACCATCAGCTCCAGCTTCGTGGTCACCGCGGCCAGGGCGGCGGCGGTGGACCAGGCGTCCAGCGCCGGCTGGTCTGTCCCCTTGATATCGTTGAGGTTGAGTTCGGCCACGAGGGTGAGGTCGTAGCCGATCTCCTCGGCCCGCTGGCAGAGACGGCGCGTGTAGTCCCAGGTCGCCGACATGCCTTCGTCGGGGACGTTGCGCAGCCAGCCGCCGAACACCGGCGTCCAGAAGCCGTACCTCACGCCTCGACTCCCTGGGGCGCGCCGGCCCGGGCGGCGATCTGGCGGACCAGATAGTCGACGAAGACGTCGTGCGGGTCGTAGCCCAGCACTTCGATCGGCCTGGCGACGAAGTTGGAAAGGGCGTTGAGGTCGTAGAACTTCGCCGCGCCGTCGCGGTCGTCGATCATGTATTCGATGCCGCCCACGTCCAGCCCCGCCAGGTCGGAGACGCGCTCCACCGCCGCCTGGATCGCGCGCGGCGGCGTGTAGGCCGAGACGGTGATCTGGGGCTTGTCCACCAGGCAGACCTCGGCCGGGCAGAGGTCGAAGGTCGCGCCGGCGCCGTCCAGGGCGATGGCGTAGAGGAGACGGCCGTCCAGCACCTCGCAGCGGATCACCCGGCCATCCCGCGCCGGGACATACTCCTGGACCATGAAGACGCCGTCGACCCCGACCGGCGTCAGGCCGTCAGCGACGTCGGCCTCCAGGGCCTCCGCGGAATCATAGCGGATCATCCCGGCGCCCGAACCCCCGACATTGGCCTTCACCATCACCGGGTAGCCGATCTGGGCGGCCAGTCGCTGGGCGTCGGTGCGGCGGTGGGCGACGCGGGTGACCGGGATGGCGAGGCCGGCGCGGCGGAACAGGCTGAGCTGGCGGGCCTTGTTGGTGTCATAGGCCAGCACCTCGGCCCCGTTGATCACCCGCGCGCCCAGGCCCCGCCAGTGGTCGAGCACCGCCTGGCTGTAGAAGAGGGCGTGCTCGTCCTGGCGCAGGAACGACGACATCGCCAGGCGGTTCAGGATCACGCCGGCCGGGAGGCGGCTGTCCGCCGGGTCGAAGGTGTGGTCCTGGATCGGGATGGCCGTCCAGTCGACACCGCGCCGGTCCAGGGCGGCGAACAGCGGCGCGAACCAGCTGGGATGCTCGTAGAAAACCGCGAGATCGGCCAAGGCGAGCTCCTTGTTTCAGGGCGCCACGGCCGAACCGGCGGGGGTGCGCGCGTCATTGGCGCCCAGCAGCACGTCCGTGTGCGGAAAGCCGAGGGCATGGGCGGCGGCGGAATCGTGCGGGGCGATGCCGATCACGGCGGCGGAATTGCCCGCGCCCCAGACCTCCAGCGGCACGACCTTGTGGCCCATGGCCTCCAGGGCGGCGACGGTTTCCGGCGTCAGCGCCCCGGACTCGGCCTGCAGGGTGTCGGGGAGCCACTGGTGGTGGTAGCGCGGCGCATCCACCGCCTCCTGCAGCGGGACCTGGTGGTCGATGACTGCGACCAAAATCTCGAGCACGGTGGTGATGATGCGCGCTCCGCCCGGCGTCCCCACCACCAGCACGGGCTTGCCGTTCTTGAGGACGATCGTCGGGTCCATGGAGCTCAGCGGCCGCTTGCCGGCCGCGATGGCGTTGGCCTTACCCTGGACCAGGCCGAAGGCGTTGGGCGAGCCCGGCTTGGCGGTGAAGTCGTCCATCTCGTCGTTGAGGATGTAGCCGGTGCGCCCGGCGATCACCTTGGCCCCGAAGTCGTCGTTGATGGTGTAGGTGACCGAGACCGCATTCCCCCATTTGTCGACCACCGAATAGTGGGTGGTGGTGGCCTTCTCGGCCGGCGCGGCGGCCTCGCCCAGGGCGGCCGACGGCGTGGCGTGTCCGGGATCTATGCCGCCCCGAAGGCCGTCGGCGTAGGCCATCGAGGTCAGGCGCCCCACCGGATTGTCGACGAAGGCCGGATCGCCGAGCGAGCGGTTGCGGTCGAAATAGGCGCGCCGCATCGCCTCGGTGACGAGATGCACCTCCTCGGCCGACCGCCAGCCGTGGTGGCCGAGCTGATAGCCCTGGAGGATGTTCAGCATCTCGCACAGCGTCACCCCGCCCGAGCTCGGCGGCGGGGCGGAGATCACCGTATAGCCGCGATAGGAGCAGGTGACGGGCGCGTCCTGGGTCACCGTGTAGGTCTCGAAATCGGCTCGGGTGAGGAGGCCGCCGTTCGCCCGCGACGCGGCCGCCACCGCATCGGCGTTGGCGCCGCGGTAGAAGGCCTGCGCCCCGCCGTTGCTGATCAGCCGCAGGGAGGCGGCGAGATCCTTCTGGACCAGGCGGTCGCCGGCGACGAAGGGCTTGCCGTGGTTGGAGAAGATGGCCGGCACGGTCGATCCTGGCGGCGAGGCCGTCACACCGTCGTTGATCACCTTCACCTCGCTGGGCTGGAGGATGAAGCCGTTCTCGGCCAGATCGATGGCCGGCGCGATCAGCGCCGCCCGCGGCATCGTCCCGTATTCTGCGCGCGCCGTCTCCAGGCCCATCACCGTCCCGGGCGTCCCCACGGCCAGCCAGCCGGCCAGGCTCTTCTCCGGGATCGGATCGCCCTTGGCGTCCAGGTACATGTCCGCCGTGGCGGCCAGCGGCGCGCGCTCGCGGAAGTTGATGAAGGCGTTCTTCCCGTCCTTGAGGTGGATCAGCATGAAGCCGCCGCCGCCCAGGTTGCCGCAACAGGGGTGGGTGACGGCCAGGGCGTAGCCCACGGCTACTGCCGCATCGACGGCGTTGCCGCCCCGCCGCAGGACGGCGGCGCCGATGTCGGAAGCGAGATGCTGGGAGGTGACCACCATCCCGGTGGTCGATTCCGTTGCGGGAGGCGAGGCTACCGCAGGCGCGGCCGGCAGGACGGAGATGGCCAGGAGAAGGCAGGGCGCCAGGGGAAGTCTTCTTTTCATCGCCCCCGCATACCAGAAATCGCCGCTTGCGCATCAAAGCCGGCGCAGCCCTTTTCCCGCGAAGCCGATTCTGAGAGTCTGGCGGCCGGCAACCACCCCTGGGGGCGAAGTGTCCAACGAACTGGAAGCGGCGGCGGTGGCCTCGGCCGGCGAGTTCGTCCGGCGTCCCCCAAACAAGCACACCCGGCCCGTGGGCGCCCCCTGCGCCAACTGCGCCACGCCCCTGCAAGGGCCGTGGTGTCACGCCTGCGGCCAGTCGGGGGAGGATTTCCACCGGTCGATTCTCCGGCTGTGCGGCGAGATGGTCGAGGGTCTGCTGCATATGGACGGCCGGCTGTGGCGCACGCTGCCCGACCTGATGGCGCGCCCGGCCCGTCTCACCCGGGCCTATCTGGATGGTCACCGCGCCCCTCAGATCCCGCCGCTCCGCCTATTCCTGGTGGTGCTGCTGATGATCTTCCTCGTGGGCGGCGTGACCAGCCAGCGAGGTGTGCGCCTCGTCCGTCCCGGAGCGGCGACGGTCAGGCAGACCTCGGCCAGGCCGCTCGAACAACTCAGCCCCGAGGAGAGGGCGAACATCGTCGAGAGCCTGAGCCATGGGCGCTCCAGCATCGACCTCGGCAAGTCCAACCAGGCGGCCGCCGACTGGCTCAAGGATCGCTTGTCGAGGACGCTCGCCGACCCTGAGCGGTTCTACCTGATCCTGGAACAATGGGCCGAACGCTTCGCAATCCTGATGTTGCCGGTTTCGGCCCTGCTGCTCAGCATGCTGTTCGTCTTCCAGCGCCGGTTCTACCTCTTCGACCACACCATCTTTTCCCTGCACTCCCTGTCGGTGATGGGGATAGCGATCATCGCGGCCATGCTGCTGAGCACCGTCCTGGACGACTCGGCTTTCGCCCTCCTGCTCCCCGCTCCCGTGCACCTCTTTCTCCACATGCGCGGGGTGTACCGGACCAGCGTCCTCGGCACGCTCATCCGCATGGCGCTGCTGTTCGCGGGCTCGGTGATCGCCGCCGCGATCCTGTTCGTGGGCCTGATTGCCGTAGGGTTGAACGGCATGGGCGCGTAAGCTCATCAACCTGGAAGATCACCGTGTCTTGATTTGACGGGCCGACGCGCCGTTAGGTCAATTCGCAAAATGCGATCGAACGTCGTCTCCCCGATGCACGCACAATGCACCGCGGACAATCGGGGGCGGCGAGATGCGAAGGGAGCGCGACCGCCATGACCGTCACCCACGCCACCGGCCTTGCCGCGGCGGCCGAGGCCCACCCGGTCCGGCGCATCACGCAACATGACCTCGACTGGGCCCTGGCCGAAGGCTGGCGCGACTTCCGGGCCATGCGCGGCGACATCGTGGTGATCGCCCTGCTCTACCCGGTGATCGGGTTCGCCGCGGCGGCCGTCACCATCGACAACCGGCTGCTGCCGGTGTTCTTCCCACTCGTGGCCGGGGTCTCCATCCTGGGGCCTGCCGCAGCCTCCGGCTTCTATGAACTCGCCCGCCGGCGGGAAGCGGGGCTGGACGCGAGCTGGATTCACTTCCTCGATCCCTTCCGGGGACCGAACCGCTACAGCCTGGAGATCCTCACCGGCTGCTTTGTCATACTGTTCTTCCTCTGGCTGGCGGCCGCCTCGACGATCGCCGCCGTCACCGTCGGCTATGGGCCCGCCGTCGGCGTGGTCGGCGCCGCCGCCTTCATCCACAGGGTGCTCTACACGCCCGAGGGCTGGACGATGATCTTGCTGGGAAACCTTGTCGGTTTCCTCTTCGCGGTGGTCACCCTGGTGCTAGGCTTGGTGTCGTTCCCGATGGTGGTCGATGGCGCGGCCGACCCATGGACCGCGGTGCTGACCTCGATCCGCGCCGTCCGCAAGAACCCTACAGTCACCGAATACTGGGGCCTTCGCGTCGCCGGGCTCCTGGCGCTTGGCTGCCTGCCGGCCTTCATCGGGCTCGCGATCGTGCTGCCGGTGCTCGGCTACGCCACTTGGCACCTCTACACCCGCCTGGTCGAACGCACGGCCGGAGTGTCCAACGAACCCATCGCGATGGTGGCGACCGAACGGACTCCAGCCTGGCGAATACAGTGGTCACCCAGAAAGTAGCGTCGCATCGCCGATCCGGCTGGATTTTATCGACGGGCTCGCCTGGGTCAGGCGAACGGGCCTTCGGGACCGCCGACGGCGTTGGACCACATCAGCTGGATCGGAGCGGTCTTGCCGTTGGCGAGGGTGATCTCGACCATCACGGTGCGCAGGTTGGCGCCGGCCTCGTTGATCGGAATGTCGCCGATCTCGCCGCCGTTTTGGGCGTCCGAATACCAGCCGAGCAGGGCGTCTTTGTTGGTGCGGATGGCCTCCTCCACGTCCGGGTCGGTCCGCACTTCGACGAGCTCATGGTAGAAGGTGGCGACGACGTTTTTCCAGGGGGCGGGCCAGACCGGGATGCCGTTCGGCTTGCCGTTGATGAACTGGGAATAGACCCCCACCGCGAAATAGACCCGCTGGGCGCCGATGTGACAGGAGCCGTGATAGCCGCCGAGGCCCTGCAGCGAACTGGCCTTGTCGTCTGCCGCCTGCAACTTGCCCACGCCGCCCGCCGCGTCGGTGGTGAGGATCGAGCCGGGGGGCAGAAGCAGGCAGATCACAGTGGTGTCGAAGTTCGTCCCTGCCAGCGTGCCGTCGTTGATCAGCCCCTGCAGCACGATGTTGACGTCGTCGCGCGAGAACGACGTCGGCGGCGCGCCCGGCAGTTTGGTCGAGCCGGAAAAGGTCGCCGAAATGGCGGCGGCGCCCGGATAATACTGCAGCAGGACGTTGTTGAGGTGCGGGTCGGCCAGAGCTCCGGACAGGGCCGTGTCGATGTTGTGGATGTCGGAATCGGCCCAGCTCGCACCGGCGATGTAGAAGCTGCGGAAGGTCATATCGGGGAGGGTCTTGCCGCCCTTGTTGACAAGGTTCAGCGCCTTGTGCGGCTTGAAGCCGGGGGCGATCTTTCGTTTCACGCTCTTGTGCGCGGCCAGGGCGATGAGGGTTGCGGGATCGACCTTGACGATGCCGTGGCGCCTTTGCACGTGGCCAACGGGCGCGGTGCTGGCCGGGGCGTCGCCGGCTGGGGCAGTGCTCATGTTGGTTCCTCCGAGATGTGACGGCTCGAAATGACGCCATGTTCTCGAAACGACGCCACCGAACCACCGCGGGTCTGGAGCCCGCGAAGTAAACATTGCCAATATCACCACCAGAACAAGACGTCAATCCCGAACGCTGATCAAATTCAAGTAATGAATGTGAGGAAACGCACAGTATTGCCGACCAGTTGGGTCTCTCAGACCAGGAAGCGCACGACCCCGCCGTCGACGCGAAGGCCCGCGCCCGAGGTGGCGGAGGCCTGCTCAGAGCAGACATAGACCACCATGTTCGCCACCTCCTCGGTGGTCGCGAAGCGCTTGATCAGGGAGGTGGGGCGCATGGCGTCGAGGAACTCCTTCTCGATCACCTCCAGCGGCACGCCGCGCGCCTCGGCGGCGGGTCCCAGCCACCGCTCCAGCCCCTCCGACCGCGTGGGTCCCGGCAGGACGGCGTTGACCGTGACCCCGGTCCCCGCCACCGATTCGGCGAGGCCGCGCGAGATGGCCAGCTGCGCGGTCTTGGTCATCCCGTAGTCGATCATCTCCTTGGGGATGTTCACCCCGGATTCGCTGCTGATGAACACCACGCGGCCCCAGCCGCGCTTCACCATGCCCGGCAGATAGTGGCGGCTCAGCCGCACGCCGCTCATCACATTGATCTGGAACAGGTTCAGCCAGTCGGCGTCCGTGGTGGCCTCAAATGGACGGGGAAAGGCGGTCCCCAGGTTGTTGACCAGGATGTCGGCCTCCGCCGCCCGGCCCACAAAGGCCTCGGCGCCCTCGGCGGTCCCCAGGTCGGCGGCGATCCCGTCGATCGCGGCGTTCGGGAAGGCCGCGCGCATCGCCGCCAGCGCCGCGCCCACCCGCTCCTCGCCCCGGCCATTGATCACCACGGCGGCGCCGGCGCGCGCCAAGCCCTCGGCGATCGCCCGGCCGATGCCGCCGGTCGAGCCGCTGACCACGGCCTTACGGCCGGTGAGATCTATGATCATGACAACGCCCTTGTTCAGCGGCTCTCCAGGGCGGCCTTGATACGCTCCAGGCCGCCTCGCGTCATCGCCGTATCGCCGCCCAGGCCGACGCGGACGTGGTTCTCGCGGCCGAAGAACCGCCCGGGCACGACGCTGGTCTCGTAGCGCGCCATCAGCCGGGCGAAAAAGCCGTCGGCGTCGCCCCCGACAAGACGGGGAAAGACCGTCGTGCCCTGGTCGAACAGGCTCTGGTCGAGGGCGGGATGGCCGCCCAGGATCTCGCGATAGGCGGCGCGGTTGGCGTCTACCAGAGCGTTGGCGCGGGCGCGCAGGGCCGGCAGGCGGTCGAAGGCGAGCACGCTCAACCGCTCGGCCAGGTGCGGCGGCAGGGAGGCGTAGAGGTCGTTGAGCCGCCGCATCCGCTGAGCGAGTTCGGCCGGCGCCAGGATCCAGCCGCAGCGCAGGCCGCTGAGGCCATAGGCCTTGGTCAGGCTGCTGGTGACCACGATATTGCCCTCGGGACGGAAGGCCGTACGCGCCTCTCCCGAGCGGAACATCAGCTCGAGATAGACCTCGTCGATCAGCACCAGCGCGCCGACCTGATCGGCGGCCCGGGCGACGGCGGCGATCTCTTCCTCGCCGGCGAGGGCGCCGGTGGGGTTGTGCAGATTGGTCAGGACCACCAGCCGCGTGCGCGGCGTCAGGCGGGCGGCCGCCGCTTCCGGGTCGAGCCGCCAGCCGTCCTCCGGGCGGCGTGGAAACCGCCGCAGGTCGGCCTGCAGGTAGCCCAGGGTCGAGACCAGCAGCTGGTAGCTCGGGTCCTCGACCAGCACCTCGTCTCCCGGCGAGACGATCGCCGCCAGCGCCAGATGGTTGGCGAAGGAGGCGCCGCCGGCCGTGGCGACGCAGGCGGCGTCGATCCCGAACCGGCCGGCGATCCGCTCGACCAGCGGCGGATAGCCATAAGCGTTGGGCCCATGCAGGGCGAGATCATCCAGAGAGGCGCCCAGATCCGCCAGCGTGCAGTCGGCCACCCCGCTGCTGGCCAGGGCGAAGCGCGCCGCCGTGTCCTGCTTGGCGAAGCGCATGTAGTCGGATTGCAGGACGCGGCCGGGGATCGTCATGGGCATGTTCATGGTCTGGGCTCGCCGAAGGCGGCGACGGGCTCGGGCGACCCCTGCCGGCGCCAGTAGAGGTAGGGCGGGACGCCCAGAAGCAGGATCGCATAGCCGATCAGGCTGTTGACCGGATAGGCCCAGAACGAGAAGCCGACGATGACCGCCGACGCGGCGATGAAGGCGCCCGTGCTCCACGGATGCCACGGGGCCCGGAACGCCGGCGGGGTTGTCGCCGGCGCGCCACGTTCGCGCCGGCGCAGGGTGAACAGGCAGGAGGCGCTGAGGCCGAAGAACAGGAAGTTCATCGAGACGACGTAGGAGAGGATCTGGTCGTAGCGGCCCGACAGCGCCAGGACGCCGGTCCAGGCGGCCACCACCAGGGTGGCGACGGCGGGGGCGCGGGCGCCCCGCGACACGCTGGCCACCCGCCGGAAGAACAGGCCGTCCCTGGCCATGGCGAAGCACACGCGCGGACCGGTCAGCATCGACTGGCTCATGAAGGCCAGGGCGGAAAGGGCGATGGCGGCGGCGGCCAGGCGGCCGGCCGCGGGTCCCACCGATCCCGACAGCACGTCGGACGTCGGGGTGATGGTTTTCCCCAGCGCCTCGACCCCCAGCGCCCTCAGGCACGCGATATTGACGAGCAGATAGAGCAGGATCACCACCGCCACGCCAGCCATCAGCGCCCGGGCGAGATTGCGCTCAGGATTCTTGATCTCCCCCGCCACATAGTTGGCCGTCTGCCAGCCGCCGTAGCTGAACACCACCGGGATCATCGCCCCGCCGAACGCCTTCAAGGCGCTTGGCAGGGCGGGATGCGCGATCGCCCCCGGGGTGGGGACATGCGGCGCGAGGAGCAGGCCGGCGGTGATCAGCACCCCGATCACGGCGATCTTCGCCAGGCCGAGCAGGCTCTGCAGGCCGTTGCCCATGGTCACTCCCAGGCAGTTGACCGCCGCGAGGGCGGCCAGGGTGACCACCACCACCGCGCGTTCGGAAAGGCCGCCGCCGGCCAGGACGTTGAGGTTCTGGGCGAAGACGATCGTCACCGCCGCCAGGCCGCCGGTATGCACCACCAGGAGGGTCGTCCAGCCGAACAGGAACCCCGCCAGGGGACCGTAGGTGTCGCGCAGATAGACGTACTCGCCCCCGGTGGAGGGAAAGCGGGCGGCCAGTTCGGCATAGACGAACGCCCCGAGCAGGGCGACCACGCCCCCAGCCCCCCACGCCGCCAGGGCGAGAACCGGCGACTGAACGTCCTTCGCCACGATCGCCGGATTGGCGAAGATCCCGACCCCGACGATCCCGCCCACCACCAGCATCACGGCGCTGGGAAAACCGATGGCGACCCTGAGGCCCTCCGCGCCGATGTCCGCCGCTTTCATCGATTCGTCCTAGCATGGCCGTGGCGGCGGTCAGCGACAGAAAACCGATCGCGGGTTCCTTTGGCGCGACCTGCCTGCCGCCGGTCATTTTGCGTCGCGCAAGCGCCCTTGACACTTATGTGCGTACAAACTAACCGTTCGTCATGGCTTACGCGAAGGCGGCGATAGAGGCATTGGGCGCCCTGGGGGATCCGACCCGGCGGGCGATCTTCGAGCGCCTCGCCGCCAGGCCTTCCGCGGTCGGCGCGCTGGCCTCCGGACTGCCCGTCAGCCGACCGGCGGTGTCGCAGCACCTGCGGGTGCTGAAGGAGGCCGGGCTGGTGAGTGAGACTCCCGAGGGGACGCGACGCATCTACCGCCTCGATCCGCGCGGCATCGCCGCCATGCGCGACTGGCTGGACACCCATTGGACGGTCGCGCTCGACGCCTTCCAGGATTTCGCAGACGAGCACGCCGAAGAGGAGACGCCGGAATGAGCATCGCGCCCATCGTGCGCACGGTCCAGGTGAAGGCGCCCCCCGCCCGCGCCTTCGAACTGTTCGCCAACCGGATGGAGGACTGGTGGCCCAAGGGCCGGACCGTCGGAAAGAATCCCCACGAGTCCATCGTCATCGAGCCTCTGGCGGGGGGCCGCTGGTTCGAGCGAGACGCCGAGGGCCAGGAGACCCACTGGGGCAAGGTCCTGGCCTGGGAGCCGCCAAGCCGCCTGCTCCTGGGCTGGCAGCTCAATTCGGCCTTTGCCTACGATCCCGACTTCCTCACCGAGGTGGAGCTGACCTTCGCCCCCGCCGAGGGCGGCGGAACCCTGGTCACCCTGGAGCATCGCGATCTCGAACGCTTTGGCGCCGACGCCGCACGCCATGCGGCGCTGCTGGGCGGCGGCTGGCCGAACTTCCTGGCCGGATTCGCCCAGTACGCCGACGCCCAGGAGACAGACGTTCAGAACACAGGCGCCAGGCACGCCGACGCCCAACCCTGACCACGCGCGAAAGGAGCCTCACATGTCCGAGTTCACCGTCCATTCCATCCCCGGCAGCCCCTACGGCCGGGCTGTCCTGGCCACGTTAGAAGAAAAGGGCGCGCCCTACCGGCTATCGCCGGTCGCGCCAGGGACCTTCCGGTCGCCCGAACACCTCGCCCGCCATCCCTTCGGCAAGGTGCCGGTGCTGGAGCACGAGGGTTTCCTCGTCTACGAGACCCAGGCCATCCTGCGCTACCTCGACCGGGTCCTGCCGACTCCCGCCCTCACGCCCGCCGATCCCAAGGCCGCGGCGCGCATGGACCAGGCGATGGGCGTCAACGACTGGTACCTTTTTCAGGGCGTCGGCAGCGTCATCGGCTTCCAGCGCGTGGTCGGGCCGAAGCTCCTGGGCCTGACGCCCGACGAAGCCGTCATCCAGGAGGCCATGCCCAGGGCGCACACCGTGTTCACAGAACTGGCGCGTCTGCTCGGCGATCGACCGTACTTCGCCGGCGAGGTCCTCTCCCTGGCCGATCTGATGCTCGCCCCTCAGGTGGCCTTCTTCACCGAGACGCCGGAATGGGCCGTGCTGGGTGCGCCCCGCGCCAACGTCACCGCCTGGCTGGCGCGGATGGAGGCCCGGCCGAGCCTGCAGGCGACGACCTGGGCTCGCGTGGCTCAGATGGCCCAGGCCGCCTGACGGCGCGCCCTCTTTCGAGTCCTATTCTCAACGGGCCGCGTTCGCCTCCGCCTCGGCGAGTTCGGCCAGTTGCGCCGCGCAGATTCCCCAGCCCTGGGTGAAGCCCATCTCCTCGTGCTGCTTCAGCGCCGCCTCGTCCCAGTGTCGCGCGCCGACCCGATAACGGGCGCCCCGTCCCTCCGGGGAAAAGTTGAAGAGGCCGACCATGAACGGCGTCTGCGGTATCCAGCCCGCGGTGAACGCGTTGGCGAACACAATCTTTTCGTTGGGGACAACATTCTTCCAGCCGCCCGGTCCAGACCTTGAAGACGGTGGCCGGCGGCGCGTCGATGCAGCGCTCGACCGAGAGTTCGAAGGGGGCCTTCGTCACGCGGGGACTCCGTCGGCGGCCGCGCCCATGGCGGCGAGATCGAGTTTCATCATGCCGAACATCGCCTGCAACGCACGCGCCGCCCGGGCGGGATCCGGGTCGGAGACCAGGTTCCCAAGGCCGTGGGGGACGACCTGCCAGGAAATGCCGAACCGATCCTTCAGCCAGCCGCATGGGCCTTCTTCGCCCCCGTCCGAGCTGAGCGCGTTCCAGTAGCGGTCGACCTCGGCCGCGTTCTCGCAGTCGATTGACATCGAAACCGCCTCGCTGAACTTGAACTGCGATCCTCCGTTGAGGGCCTGGAAGCGCTGGCCGGCGAGGCGGAACTCCACCATCATCGCGGTTCCGGCGGGGAACGGCGCGCCGTCGCCGTAGTGGGACACCGTGAGAATGGTGGAGTCGGGAAACAGCGAGACATAGAAGTTCGCCGCCTCTTCGGCTTGGCCGTCGAACCACAGGCAAGGAGCGATCTTGGACATCTTCACCTCCCGATCAAACCTTGGGGCCGACAAGCGCGAACATCGCACCCTGCGGATCGCGCGCCTGGATGATCCAGCCGCCGCCCGGAACTTCATGGGGTCCGTTGAGGATGGCGCCGGCGGCGCCCTCCACGCGGCTCTTCGCGGCATCGATATCGTCGACGTGGAAGTAGTAGACCCACATCGGCCGCGGAAAATCGGGGCTGTTCATCATGCCGCCAACGGCCTCCCCGCCGGTGTTGAACAGCAGGTACGTTCCCATCGCCCCCATATCCAGCGCGTCGGACTTCGCCCAGCCGAACTGTCGGCTGTAGAAATCGAGGGCTGCGGACCAGTCGCTGGTGTGCAGCTCGTTCCAGCCGCCATGGCCGGCCCGTCCGGGCGCGAAGGAGGAACTGGGCGCGTCCCCGATCGGCGCCATGACATAGAAGATCGCGCCCTGGGGGTCGCTGACCATCGCGAAACGCCCCACGCCCGGGATGTCGGTCGCGGGCATGTGCACCGCGCCGCCCGCCGCCTTGATCCCGGCGAGACTCTCGTCGACGTCGTCGACGTTGAGGTAGCCGGCCCACATGGGCCGCATGCCATGTTCGCCGGCGTCGGCGGATATGGGCAGCAAGCCACCCACCGTCTCGCCGCCGATCGTCCATTGCCGGTAGTCCATGTCGCCTTGGCCGGCGCTCTGGACCGACCATCCGACCACCGCGCCATAGAAGCGGGCCGCGGCGTCGGCGTCGGTGGTCATCAACTCATACCAGATGAAATGGCTGGGCTTACCGGGCATCGGCTTCCTCCTTTGGCGTCTTGAACAACAGCGTGACATAGCGCCTGAGGTGGGCGACGCTCTCGGCCGCCGCCTCGGGACCGCCGTGCGCCTTGGCCAGGATGAACGCCCCCTGCAGCACCGCCTGGGTGTGCAGCGCCAGCGACGGCGCCGTGACGCCGGTCACCCGGTACAGCGCCATCGCCGCCTTGATATCGGCCTCGAGCGTGCTGGCATGACCCCAGATGCTGGCCTCGCAGGCTTCGCGGATGGCCGGACTGGCGTAGGCCTCCTGCACCATGGTGCCCACCAGGCAGGTGAACGACTGGATCGGCCCGCTCAGCAGGCCGGCGCGAAAGTCGATGTAGCCCAGCACCCGGTCGAGCGGGTCGGCATGGTCGTGATAGGACGCGGACGCGAACAGGGCGCCGGTGGTTTCGGACCAGAAGTCGGCGGCGGCGACCGCCAGCGCTTCCTTGCTCTCGAAATGATGGAAGAAGGCGCCCTTGGTGACCCCGGCGGCCCGGCAGAGGTCGTCGACGCTCGTGGCCGAGTAGCCCTTGGCGCGGATCACGCCCAGCGCCGCCGCCAGCAGCTTGTCGCGGGCGTTGTAGGGTTTTTCCTGAATGAGATCGGGTCGCGACATCGAGCTAGAATACCAACCGGTTGGTATGTGTCAAGCCCTCAAGCGGGAACTGTCGAGAGCACGTGAAGATGTCCGCTTTTCGTAGCTCATCAAATGTCCGCTGCTTGTAGTAGCTGTGCCTGTGGGGTTGTGGGCGAGGCGTAGCGTCGTCCACAAATCCACAGGCGGCCGCCGAG
>JAQGIW010000021.1 GCA_028290905.1 Caulobacteraceae bacterium
GGCGCGGCCAAATCGGTGGCCCGTCCAGTGGAGGGACATCGCTATGAAACCTCTAGTGACCCTTGCCGCGGCGGCCGTCGCCCTCGTGGCTGGCACAGTCTCGGCGCAGGCAGGATGCGCATACCCCGGGAAAGTGGATCCGAGTTCGGTTCACCTGATTCCGGACTACCTCATCGCCAATATGGCGGCGAGCGCGTTGGCGGCGGCGCCGAGCACGGCTCCCCAGAGTTCGGCCAATGCGGCCCAAAAGATCGTCGGGACCTGGCTGGTGACCTACGCGATCGGGGGTAGCCCGATCGGCCAGGCTTTCATCCAGTGGCACGATGACGGCACCGAATGGGAAAACATCAACTTCCCCATCGAAGGCGGCAATATCTGCCTCGGCTCGTGGAAGGCTCTGGATCCTTTGCATGTTAGCCGACTGCACTATGGCTGGCAGTACACGGCAGGCCTTCTGACCGGCTATTTCATCGATACCGAGACCGTCAAGGTCGCCCCCCGCAACGCCTATACCGGTGTCGACGACATCAGGGTCTTTGATCTCAGCGGCAACCTCGTCAACGAGATAGGCGAAACGGCCTCCGCCGTTCGCATCGCGCCCTGAGCCAGCCCGCCTTCCGGTCCGCGTCGTTGAGGTTCGAAGGCGCGGGCCGGTAGACTAGCGCCACCTTGGTGCGGCGCAGGCTGTGAGTCCCGTAGGCCCGCTGCTCAAGGCCGATCATCCCGACCCATTGCTCCACTAGGCGTGCGTACGCGTGCTGATGTGATCGCCCGGTCGGCTGCGACTGGGGAACAGCCAGTCGTCGTCGCCGCGGCCACGGATCGCCAACCACCCGGCCAATGCAGCCAGCGTCGAATCGGTGATCTCGAACGGAACGGGCCTGCCGGTCTTTTGCTGGATCACGGTCGCCCGCTGGCGTAGCGAGCCGCCGGGGGCCACGTCACTGACTCGAAGGCGTACGAGGTCACACCCACGCAGCTTGGCATCGATTCCGCAATCGAACAGCGCCAGGTCGCGGTGGCGGCCGGCGTTCTTCAACTGCTGACGTATCGCCCAGACGTGCTTGGGCTTGAGCGGCGGCTTGGGACCGACGATCCGGCCCGAGTTTCAGGGCCTAAGCGCAGAACTGAAGAGATCGAGCTGTGCCATGCTGGGCCTCCGGCCAACGGTTTGGGCCCCTTAGGCAGGATCTCATGTGAGGGTCGGGGGTCAGCTCGGCGCCATCAACCGACATTGACGCTGGCGCCGAAACTCCCCGTTCCAGCCGGCCGTCCAAAGGGCAACATCGACCCCTCAACCGACATTCCGCCGGGGTCGCCAGTGGTTGACTAATCCGACAGTGATCCAGGTCACAAGGACCACTATGGCAGCCATAATTCCCAAATCAGTGACCTTCCACAGCGTCTTCTGCGCAGCTGACCCACAAAGACGAACAGTCTTCCAATAGAAAATTTCGCTCCCGGCAATTCATGGTGAGTGATACGCCACGACATATTCTGCCCATTTCACCGCCGAAAGACCGATAATGGTATAAACGCAGTAGGAGGGAACCTTTAGAAAGAAATCGGCAAACCCTTTGCTCACTGCCTTCTCCACCTCGCGCGCTGGTTGATCCAAGTAGTGGGGTCACCGAGATCGAAGTCAATGACCGTTATCCACCCTGGGCAGCGGTTCGGAACGACGGCTTTGGCGGCGGGAGCCCTGCGATTTCACCACGGCGAGAATGCGCCAGAGGCGGTAGTTGGTGTGGCTCCAGAACTCGCCATTCCGGCTCACGTATCGTCTTGAGCGGGGCGGCGCCGTCCCGTCAGGGCGCCTCCCATGGCGTTGGCTTTTTCATGCAGTCGTCATCTGCGGCGTTGTAACGGGAATAATTGCTGAAGGAGAGATGGTAGGAACCATCTTTGAGCATCGCTATAAAACCAACCTCGTAGCAGTATTCGGTTCTATGGCGAGAAGTGCCCACAAAAACATCGTCGTATTCAATCCAGCCCCACATAAATATCCTGGTCTTCCCGGCGCACATATTATCTATAGCTTCGCGAGGTACGTTTGCCACAGGCCCTTTGATCGTTTGGCGCGGCCCAATGAGGTTGGCGCTTTTGTGAACCCTAGGATCATCTGGAAAGTCGAAACCTACAGGTATATCTCCTGGAAAGCTTTTGCAATTGCCTTGCGCGAGGGCGTTTCGAGTAGGGGTGAGGCCGGCGTTTTCCCACTGAACGTTAACGCGCATGACAAAGAAGTCAGGACCGGAGAAGAAGTTACGATCAACTGTACTGACCGATACGTAGGCTCTGAGTTGTCGTTGCGAAGCCTCTTGAGCATGGGTGAGTATCGCGTCACTCTTCGCAACGGCGTCTTCCGCCGCTTTGGCGCTTCTGCCGGCAGCGATAGCGGCCCATGCTGTGGCGAGCAGGGTCAGGAACAGTCCAATTGCACTAGCGAGACCAGTCCAGAATGCCTTCTTGGCCCAATCGGCGCTCCGCTTGGCTTGCCCCACCGCGCTCCGTTGTATGCAAAGATTGGCCTGATCGGCGCTCTGTGGATGATTACAGGAATAGGAATAAACGTAGGGCCGTGCCGTTCGGCGAAAAAACTCGGACGCGGTTGGGGGTGGTTTGCCGTGGGATTGCTCTCCTACGGACTGGCCTTTGCTGGGACTGTTTTCGGCACCTAGGGCGCTGACAGCCACGCTGAGCACTGAGGCGATCAATCCGCTTCGCGCAACCGAACGGAATGTGTTCCAACGGCCTTCATCGCGGCGAAATAGAACCATGCCGGAAACGCCCCCCGGTTGATCTTCACCGTCACCGACCCCTCACTCTCTGGCAAGCCCATTTCGGTCAGACGAGCGGCTAGGTCCGCATAGCCGACCCCGGCCCGCTTCAGTTCCGCCTTCACGACCATGGGGCGATGAGCGATGCTCAGAGGAGCAGCTCAGGCCCAAAAGCGCCAGGAGGGGACATCGGCCTAACGCCAGGAACTCGCCGTTCAGGCGGACGGTCGAGCGGCAACATCGATCCACAGCGGACCTTCTATGAACCCGATGGCGCCAAAGATCGTGGCACCTGTGGACCGCACCGGGAAGTCGGCCGACGGATGAGGCGCAATGGAGTGCCCTCACAGCGCTCAAGCTTGCGCTAAGCATTCGTCGACCACAACGGATAGCCACTTGGTGGAGGCCGTGCTTAATTCGCGTGGAGTAGGGAAAAAGGTTCATGGCCGAAATATTGGATCGACGCGGTCTATTGGGCGGGTCGGCAGCGCTGGTGATCGGCTTCATTACCTCGCCAGCGCGCGCTTACGTTAATGAACGCGATCCCTTCCCGGAACTCGCAGCCGACGGAGCACAATGGCTGCTTGTTCACTTCGGCGATGCGCTGCGCCCCAAAGTTGCCGCTACGCGCTGGCCGCTCAGCCTAGCTCTAGCAATGGCTTACCAGGAGACCGCCTATACTTGGTGGCACAGAGCAAATCGAGTGGGTAAAACACCAGAGCAGATCATGCGTCTGCTAGTGCTAGACGCCAATGAACCTCGCGGCCGCAAAATCAATGGGCACAACACGATCTATCCGCGCCACGCCGCCTCTTTTCTGAGTGACCCTCGCTGGACTGCAATAGCCCCGGGCTTAATAGCCGCGAGCGAAGCGTCTCGCGATTGGCGGAGAAGGAAAAGAACTGGGAAGCTACTTTACGGCTACGGCCTATTTCAAAACGACCTTCAGAATATTCAGGATAAGCGCTTCACCCATTTTTGGACGGACGCTGCCCCGCCGATCAAAGGTATGGACCTCACCGGGCAGACCGGATTATGGGCCGACGTGGGCGTATGCGCCGACGTCTTTCTGTCCGAACTGGAAGATAAATATGCCGTGACCAAGGATATATGGAAAGCCGCCGAGGCATATAACGGCACTGGCCCGAGCGCAGAGATCTACATTGCCAATGTGCGTAACTACGAGGCGGCAATCCGGCGCAAAGGGGTACAATAGCCGCGATGCTCAAGTCGCCGCGCCTTTTTTCTTCCAAGTACATGCACAGATTGTAATTAAGGAGTCTTCGACTGCGGTTGCTTATTGCTGCTCTTTGCGCTGGGCACTGAAACAAGTCTGCCACGCTCTGACAATAGGCGATCGATGATCGGCTCCGTGGCTATGTCCGCAAACCACCTTGGGCAGCGGTTCGGAACGACAGCGTTGGCGGAGGGAGGCCTGTGAATCACCACGGCGACGATGCGCCAGGAGGGGACGTCGAGCCAAGGTCCATGCTAAGAACATTTCGCATTGCCGCGAAGGCCGGCTTTGCGGGAGTGCGCGGCCAGGTCCCGGGGAGCGCCGGAGGCTCGGTGCCCCCAGCACGGCCAGAGGCTCGCTAACGTTAAGTTCGTTAGATCGCCTGGAGAGGAGGGAGGTGTCTTCGAAGCGCTTCAGAAACAGCCGGCGCCGTTCCATTGCGAAGAGCTCGAACAAGCCACTGCGCGAAATTCTGCTGAGTTGTATTCTTAGCTTTAGCGGCAATGCTTAAAATCCCCTTGTTGTCATACCATTGAAGCAATAAGGTCACATCATTACGTGCGATCGCGGCCGATATGGCCGTGGAAACAACCTGGGAGAGCGCATCTACATCGATCTCTCTTGTCGCCAGCGCATAATTAGTTGCAAGTGATTCAACGTCGGCGCAAGAACTTAAATCAATTCTTTTGAGACCACGGTTAATCCTTCTGCGGCAATACCGCATTATACTGGATAGCTGATTTTTTCCATCGGCCGCATGGGATAAAACCGCGTCTTGGATTTCATTGCATTTCGAAATTAGTTGCTCTCCGCGATAACCCTCAATGCTGGCGATAGATTCGATAACATCTGGGAGAAGGACTAGGTTTTCGATCTCAGATACTGGCAAAATGGCGATCCCTCTGCTCTTCAGGAAGGCCGCGTCTGTGGCGTCGTATGCATCAGCATCGACGATTCCGGCGCAGGTCACGCGTGTAAAGGAGGAATTCGCCCGCATCGTTGTGACGGCGTGTACAACCTCTTCACATGAAGCCTCGGGGTACGATGGTCCATCTTGGATAGCAGGCACGATAGATCGCTTTGTCGAGACTGTTTGCCGCGCCTTCAACAAATAGTACCGGCTTGCGACTACCGAGAATGAGGGTTGTTAAATCCTCGGTAAATCCGCTATCTTCGGGTACAATTTCGATCGTCCAGCCTTCAGCGGGCGTGTATTGTTGAAGAACGATCTTCTCTCCTTTTCGGGAGGCGACGAAGTCGAGATCATGCGAGATGATGACCATGCCGCAATCGGCACGTGCTGCTTCCAATTCGTCCCACAGATGCGCAAGGATCGAGCGGTGAACATGCAACTCTGGCTCATCGAAAATAATTAGGCTGTTTGCTGCGGCAGTGAGCGTTTGACCAATAAGGTAGAAAACAGCGCGCTCGCCATCGCTCATCTCGGTGGCAGGATATCCCGGAGCAGAAGAACCTGTGACTGACACCACTATGTCATCGCCAGTGATTTCGAGCTTGCGGTGAGGTAGCAGCCGATCCCATATTTCAACAAGCCTTTCGAACTTCGTGACTGACGCTGGCGTACGAATGCCTGCGCGTGCCCTTTTGTGCGTCTCAAGGGATGTGTTCGACTGTTCCGCGAATAGGGCTTGGACCAGAAAGTCGTAGTCGTTCAAGAGCCGAACTGCAGCTTTATTGCCCCAGCGGTTCACCGGCCGGTGCCCGAGGCCAGAATTCTCCCCAGGATAGCCATACCTCAACCCGAGGAGGGCAACTCGCTCACTGACTTTCGGCACTCCCGGATTTAGGGATAGCGCACGATGGGCAGAAATGCGGTGAGCCACATCACCGAGATTGCTCTCGATGTTGACAGCGAGCCTCGTCTTGCCACCGCCATTGGCACCGACAAAGAAGAGGGATGTTCCAGGTTCCACACCAAAGTGTTTGAGGCCCGTTGGGGTTAGAACCGAAAAGCTAAATGTCATGAATTCTTCGCACCGTGTTCTGAAGTGGGAAGCCATGGAGTTCCATGTCGACCCACGCGGCCACCTCGCCCTGGCCCAGCTTGACTGCCGTCAGCTTCACCTTTCGAAGCAGGTTTGAAACGGACGTGGTGGGATCCAGCGCGTCCTGTTGAAGCTGTTCTACCAAGCTGGTAGCCATTGTCGTGGACCTCACCGACGAAGCGCGACCTGATAAATAGCGATTCGCACGCCGTCGGCCGGTTGGCGTGTGGATTTCCTGTGAATCTTGTGGAGTGCCGTTCGGCCGACGTATTCCTACCTGACTCGTGGTGGCGGGCATGCGCGAGCCCGGAAGCCGACCTTCTCAAGGACCGCTCTGAGCCACACCCCGCCGTTCACGGCTCCACAATTCAGCCGTTCGGAAACCGCGCTATGGTGCGCGGGGCGTCCCGGGTGGACATCCCAACCGGCCTGCTGACCAAATCTGATCCGGGCCGGTTGAGCCGCCCCGCCGATCCCCATAACTGAACCCTCGCGCGCCCCCGAACCGGTGGCCGCCAGGGAGGATCGGGTCATGAGTGAGCTTCAGGGACGGATTGCGCTTGTCACCGGCGCCTCTCGCGGCATCGGCGAGGCGACGGCGCGCGCGCTGGCGGCGGCGGGCGCGAGGGTCATCGTCACCGACTTGGCCGACACCGGCGCCCTGGCGGCCGAGCTCGGCGGCCTGGGCCGCCGGCGGGACGTGACCAGCGAGGCGGGCTGGGTGGAGACCGTCGCGTTCGCCAGGGCCGAGGCGGGCGGGCTGGACATCCTGGTCAACAACGCCGGGCTGTTCCTGATGAAGCCGGTCTCCGAAACCACCCTGGATGAGTGGCGGCGGCTCTTCTCCGTCAACGTCGAAGGAGTGTTCCTCGGCTGCAAGCACGCCGCGCCGCTGCTCGCCGAGCGCGCGCCCGCCTGGACGGGCGGCGCGTCGATCATCAACCTCTCCTCGGTCGCCGGGCTGGTCGGCTCGGCGCGGGGCAGCTGCTACCATGCCTCCAAGGGCGCCGTGCGGCTGCTCACCAAGTCTCTGGCCATGGAGTTCGCCCCGATGAAGGTGCGCGTCAACTCCGTCCATCCCGGCCTGATCGACACCCCCATGGGCGGCGAGGTGCTGTCCGGGATCTCCTCGGCGCGCGGCCTGGGCGACAACGAGGTGCGCGCCATGGCCGCGCGGTTTCACCCGCTGGGCCGGGTCGGCGAGACGGGCGAGATCGCCGACGCGATCGTCTTCCTGGCCTCGGACAAGGCGGCGTTCATGACCGGTTCGGAACTGGTCGTCGACGGCGGGTTCACGGCGCAGTGACGCCGGCGCGGACAAATTGCAATATCTCCCTTTGTGCACCTCTTGTTGAGCGCGAGCGGTCGGATCGGCTAGCTCGCAACACGCAATGGCGGCTTGGTGGGCCTTCCGCATGCCGCTTCGATCCGGCGTCCGGCGCGTTCGCCGACCCGCGATGCGATTCAGTCCATTGACACGAACTTTTCATAATGCAATAATGTGCCCATGTCGAAAGGCAAGCCCCTCGCCGCGCCGCCCGCGCCCGTCGATCCCGAAGCGGGTGACGGCGCGGACGCGCCCGATCCCTCGGTTGCCCTTGCCGAAGAGCATCTGCGCTTCCTGGCGGAGCTCCGGCAGGCGGGCATGAAGATGGTCCGGACCCTCACCGAACGGACAGAGATCGATCTGCAGTCTGCGAAGGCGCTCCTGGCGAAGAGCGCCGGCCCGGAAGCGGCGCTCCGCGAGGGCCCGCCCGGCCCGGCGCCGCTGCGCGATCCGGCCGGCGACCTGGCCCGCCTGTCCCGCTGCCTGCGCCTCACCGTGGTCCTCGAGGGCAGGATCGCCAGTCAGCTCCATGGTCTGCGCGCCGGCCTCGCCCGCGAGCGGGAAGCCCGCCACGAGGACGCGGCCAGGCGCGCGGCGGCGCAAGGCGAGGCGCGCCATCAGGCGGCCAGGGAAAAGGTCCACGACCTCGTCACCGATGCGATCCTCGCCGGGGACGGCGACGAAGCGGAGAGCCTGGAACTCGCCGAAGCGCTGGACGAGCGCCTTGAAGACGACGACGCCTACATGAACCTCGAGGACCGGCCCCTGCGGGAGGTTATCGAGCAGATGTGCGCCGATCTCTGCATCGAGGTCGACTGGAGCCGCTGGACGGGCGACGGCTGGACGCCCCCCGCCTTCCCCTTCCGGCCGAAGTTCTCGGCGTTCAACCGGCCGAGCCGCACCAGGATCCTGCCGGACCCGCCGGCCGGCGCGAAGGGCGCGCGCCAGGCCTCCGGACCCTGAATCATGTCGACGGCCTCGGAGGCGCACGGGCAGGATTGAGCTTGACATTTTGCAATATATATTGCATAATGCAATCTCCAATCACGGAGATTTGCGCGATGGTTCTGGACAACAGGAGATGGGAGACGCTGGCCCAGCGGCTGGCCGGGGACGTTCCGTTCCGGCAGGCGTCGAAGCAGGCCGGATACGGTCACCGCTGGAAGGAGCGGGCCCTGAAGCGGACCAAGCGGGCCGACGTGGTCGCGCGGGTGGCCGAGATCCGCCGCGCCAAGGCGCTCGAGGCGGCCGACCTCACGCCGATGATCGACGCCCTGATGGCCGCCGCCAAGAACGCCGAGGAGAAGCTGGAGAAGACGCCGGCGGGCCTGACGGCCATCCGCGGGCTACTGGTGGAGGCGGCGCGGCTGAAGGGGCTGGCCCCGCCGCCCCTGCCCGCGCAGCCGTCGCAGCCGCGCCGGCGGATGACGGACGAAGAGTGGATGGAGACCTTCGCGCCCAAGCTGGGAGCGGGGGCATGACCTGGGAGCCGCAGGAGGGGCCGCAGACGGCCTTCGTGAAGAGCGAAGTGTTCGAGGTGGTCTATGGCGGCGCCCGCGGCGGCGGCAAGACGGACGCGGCGCTGGGCGACTTCCTCCGCCACGCCGAAGACTACGGACCCGCCGCCCGGGGCCTGCTGGTGCGCCGGCAGAGGGTGGCCCTGGAGCCGACGATCGCCCGGGCGCGCAAGATCTACCGCCCCGCCGGGGCGAAATGGGCGGAGGCCAAGTCGCGGTTCGAGTGGCCGAACGGGGCGGTGCTGTATTTCCGCTACCTGGACAACGACGCCGACGCCGACCTCTACCAGGGCCACGACTACAGCCGGGTCTATGTGGAGGAGCTTACGCAGTTCCCCTCCCCAGCCCCGGTGGACAAGCTGAAGGCCACGCTGCGCAGCGCCCTCGGAGCGCCATGCGGCTTCCGCGCCACCTGCAATCCGGGCGGTCCGGGACACAACTGGGTAAAGACCCGGTACATCGATCCAGGGCCGTGGCGTACGATTATCGAGCCGTTCCGCAACCCCTTCGACGGCTCGACGGCGAGCCTGACGCGGAAGTTCATTCCGGCGCGGCTGGCCGACAATCCCAAGCTGCTGGCGAACGATCCGGGCTATATCCCGCGGCTGCAGCAGTCGGGCTCGGCAGAGTTGGTGCGCGCCTGGCTGGAAGGGGACTGGAACGTCATCCAAGGGGCGTTCTTCGACAAGTGGTCGAACCGCAACATCGTCGCGCCGTTCGCGATTCCGCATGACTGGCTGAGAATCCGCGCCTTCGACTGGGGCTATGCCGCGCCGTTCAGCGTGGGCTGGTGGGCCGTGGTTCCGGAGGCGGTTCGCCTGCCCGGTGTCCGGCTGCCGCGCGGGGCGCTGGTGCGCTACCGCGAGTGGTACGGCACGTCGGGCCGGCCCGGCGAGGGTGCGCGGATGGAGGCGGAGGCGGTGGCGCGCGGCATCCTCGACCGCGAGGCGGGGGAAAAGATTGGCTATCCGGTGGCCGATCCCTCGATCTTCAGCGAGGATGGAGGCCCCTCCCTGGCCGAACGCATGCGCCGCTGCGGCGTGATGTTCCGCCGCGCAGACAACACCCGGGTCGGGAGGGCCGGCGCCCTCAGCGGCTGGGACCAGATGCGCGCCCGCATCGCCGGGACCGAGGAGGGCCCGATGCTGGTGGTGTTCGACACCTGCCGCGACTTCATCCGCACCGTGCCGGTCCTGCAGCACGACCGCATGCGGCTGGAAGACCTGGACACCACCGCCGAGGACCACATCGCCGACGAGACCCGCTACGCCTGCCTGACCCGCCCGCTCCTGCCGAAGCCGGAGCCGGAGCCGGCCGCGCTCACGGCCGACCAGAGATGGGAGCGAGACTGGGGGCCGCGGCGGCGGGCGGTGGAGAGCTGGAAGGTGATATGACTTTCTAGCTCCAAAAGCCTGCGCGTGACGCTATAGCGAAGTTCGGCGACAGGACCACTGCCGGACCAATCGATGATCTTTTCGAAATCACGGACGGCGCTGGTGACCGGCGCCGGCGCGGCGGACGGCATAGGGATCGCGATCGCGCGCACCCTTGGTCAGGCAGGTCTGTCGGTGGTCCTCACCGCCACGACGGACCGCGTGTACGGTCGGGCCGAGGTGTTGCGGGCCGAAGGATTGACCGTCTCCGCCGCCGTCGCGGATCTGACGCGGGCGGCTGACGTGGACCGGCTCCTGGCGATGGCGGGTCCCGTCGATGTGCTGGTGAACAACGCCGGGATGGGAAGCGTGACCCAACCGGCCTTGCAGCGGCGGTTCATCGAACTCGACGAAGCGGACTGGGACCGCGGCATCGCCGCAAGCCTGAAGACCGCCTTCCTGGTGACGCGGGCGTTCCTCCCTGCGATGGTCGGGCGCCGGCATGGCCGTGTGGTGAACATCGCCTCGGTGACGGGCCCCTACGTCTCCAGCCAGGGCGAAGCCGCCTACGCCGCCGCCAAGGCTGGGATGGTGGGCCTCACCCATACGTTGGCCCTCGAGGTCGCGGGCGACGGCGTCACCGCCAATGCGGTCGCGCCGGGCTGGATCGAGACCGGCGCCTCCACCCCGGAGGAGCGCGTGGCCGCTCTCCACACGCCGCCCGGCCGTGCAGGCCGGCCCGAGGAAGTGGCCGCGGCGGTCGCCTTTCTCGCCTCCGATGCGGCGAGCTACGTCAACGGGATCGTCCTGGTGGTGGATGGCGGCAATATCCTGCAGGAGCGCAAGGGCTAGGGCCGCGAAGCGTGGGCGGGGCTATTGCAGCAGGGTCTCGGCCACGGCGGTCATCGAGCGGACGCCGGCGGCCAGGGTCGGCTCGGGGTCGGGCTCGAAGCGGCTGTTGTGGGGGCCGGGCAGCTGACGTCCCGCCGAGGCGGCGGCCTGGAACTTTTCCGGGTTCATCGCCCCCAGCCAATAGTAGGTGACCGGGATCTGGTGGCCGTCGAGGCCGAAGTTTCCGACGTCCTCGCTGGGGGTCACAGGCTTCGCGTCGATGACGTTGCCCTGCCCCAGGGCGCCGATCAGCGCCGCCCTGACGCGGGCCGACAGGACGGGGTCGTTGTAGAGCGGCGGGGCGGACTCGGCGTCGACGACGGTGACGATGGGCGCGCGATCCGGCGGCAGGCCGGCGGAGATGGCGACGCCCTGCGCCATCTGGCGGATGCCGTCGAGGATCACCTGCCGGCCGTGATCGGAGAAGGCTCGGGTCGTGAGCTCGAGCCTGACCTGGTCGGGGATGATGTTGCGCTTCGTGCCGCCGTGGATGGAGCCCACGGTGACGATGGCCGGGTCCTGCGGGTCCTCCTCGCGGCTGACGATGGTCTGCAGCTGGGTGATGAACAGGGCCGAGAGAACAACGGGGTCCTTGCCCATCTGCGGCGCCGCGCCGTGCGAGCCGATGCCGCGGATGGTGACGTCCACCGAGGTGACGCCGGCCTGGGCCGGACCGATGGCTAGCCCGACCTTGCCGGCGGGCCAGGCGTTGCTGTCGTGCAGGCCGACGACCATGTCGGGCCGGCCGAAGCGTTCGTAGAGGTGATCGGCGAGCATGGCCCGGGCGCCGTCCACCGTCTCCTCCGACGGCTGGCCGACCAGCATCAGCGTCCCATGCCAGCGGGACCGTCCGGCGGCGAGCGCCCGGGCGACGCCGATGAGGACGGTGGTGTGCACGTCATGGCCACAGGCGTGCATGACCCCGACCTCCTGCCCCGACCGCGTCTTGGCCGTGAGATGGCTCGCGTAGGGAAGCCCCGTCTCCTCGACGATCGGCAGGGCGTCCATGTCGGCGCGGATCAACAGGGTCGGGCCGGGGCCGTTCTTGAGAATGCCCACGACGCCGAAGGCCCGGCTGCCGTCGGAATAGACGCCGATGTGGTCGGTGACGGCATAGCCGGCGGCGCGCAGCTCCCCGGCGAGGACGGCGGAGGTCTGCTCCTCGAAATGGGAGAGTTCCGGGTGGGCGTGGATCGCCTTGTAGATCGCGATCAGGGGAACCGGAGCCTGGCCCTCGGCGGCGGCCAACGCGGGCGCGGCGAGCGCCAGAGAGGCCAGGCCGACAAGGCCGGCCGGACAAAGTGACTTAAGCATCGAAACAGGTCCCCGAAATCGCGACAGCGCCCGATCCTTAGACAATCGCGACTGGATAGGAAGAGCGTCAACTTAGCCGGAACCTTCTTCCGCGACCGGCGTTGAGGGCGCTTTGGGGGGAACCGTGCCCGCCGACCCGCCCGCCCTCAATCGCCGCCGCCTTCTGATGGGCGGCGCCGCCGTCGGCGCCGCGGGAGCCGCCGTCGCGGCCCGGCATGACGGCATGCTGGGCGAGCCCCCCGCCGACTATCGGGGCGCCATGCCCTGGGACGAGGGCGCCGCCGACGCGCCGCCCGGGGCGGGCGGCCGAGGCTATGTCTTCTTCACCTCCGCCGAAGCGGCCTTCATCGAGGCGGCGGTCGATCGCCTGATCCCCCCGGACAACGTCGGTCCCGGAGCGGTGGAGGCGGGCGTGCCGGTATTCATCGACCGCCAGCTGGCCGGGCCCTACGGGCGAGGCGATCATTTCTACCTCGGCGGCCCGTGGCCGAAGGGAACCCCCGAGCAGGGCTACCAGAGCCGCTTCTCGCCGGCCCAGCTCTATCGCGCCGCGATCCCGGCGATCGGAAGCTACGTCTCGAACCGCTATCGCGGCGCGAGCTTTCACAGCCTCGCCGCCGCCGACCAGGACCGGGTCCTTGCCGGGCTGGAGGCCGGCGACGTGGCGCTGACCGGGGTCGACGGCGCGAGCTTCTTCACCATGCTCCTGCAGAACACGAAGGAAGGCTACTTCTCGGACCCGATCTACGGCGGCAACCGCGACATGGCCGCCTGGAAGATGATCGGCTTCCCCGGCGCCCACTACGACTATCGCGAGTGGGTGTCGCGGCACGGTCAGCCCGTCCCCTACCCGCCCGTCGGCTTCCTGGGGCGGCCGGGGTGGAGGGCCTCCTGAGGTGGCCGTGAACCTGAAGCCGGTCGACGCGGTGCTGGTCGGCTTCGGCTGGACCGGGGCGATCATGGGACAGCAGCTGTGCGACGCGGGGTTGAGCGTCGTCGCCTTCGAACGGGGCAACTGGCGCGACACGTCCACCGACTTCGCCCCGACGTTCGCCCAGGACGAGCTGCGCTACATGTGGCGCCATCACCTGTTCCAGAACGTCGCCGACGACACCCTGACCATCCGCAACAACGCCAGCCAGCAGGCGCTGCCGATGCGCCACCTGGGCTCGTTCCTTCTCGGCACCGGCGTCGGCAGTGGCGGGGTGCACTGGAACGGCCAGATCTGGCGCTTCCTGCCGTCGGACTTCCTGACCAAAAGCCACAACCAGCAGCGCTATGGCGCCAAGGCGGTCACCGACTACGACCTGACGGTGCAGGACTGGGGCGTCACCTACGACGAGCTGGAGCCGCACTACGACACCTTCGACAAGCTGTGCGGCACGACCGGCAAGGCCGGCAACCTGAACGGCCAGA
>JAQGIW010000034.1 GCA_028290905.1 Caulobacteraceae bacterium
GGTGATGCGGGCCCAGCCGCGCCACGGCTCATAGAACACCAGGAAAAACAGGAATATCTGGGCGTAGCCGGCCGAACCGGTGGTGAAGGCGGTGATGGAGACGGCCACGGACAGGGCGGCGAGGCGGCGGACCTGTGCGCCCGCGGGCCGGAATAGCGCGAGGGCCAGGCAGGCCAGGGCCGCCAGTTGGGCGGCGCGCAGGGCGACGGTCAGGACCATGCTCCACGCCGCGGCCGCCGGCGCCGAGCCGAGCCGCAGGCCCGGGGGAAAGGCGTGCAGCATGCGGATGAGCGGCCAGTAGGAGGTCGCGAAGTACAGGTCGGAGAAATAGCTCTTGCTGGGCGCTCCGGCGTAGGAGGTCTCGTTGGCGATGAGCTGCGCCGGCCATCCCGATCCGTACCACAGCGCCGTGGCGACATAGATCGCCCCTCCCATCAGGCCGCAGGCCGCGACCCAGCCCCAACGGCGCTTGATGATCAACGGGACGACCATGAAGACGAGGTAGGGCTTGAAGTTCATCGTCGCCGCCAGGGCCAGGCAGCGCAGCCAGCCGCGCCGGATCAGATCGCCGTAGCCCAGCACGAAACAGGTAAAACAAGGAATCAACAGGTTTCCGCGTTCGAGCGCGTAGAGCATGGGCAGGCCCAGGCCCATGGCGATGGTCCGCGGCATGGCCGTGCGCGGGTCGGAGAGCCGGTAGTTCCGGTACACCAGCGCCAGATTGCCTAAAAAAATGGCAAACAGGGCGAGCCGGACGAGCCAATCGCAGTTCCTCCCCACCAGATCATCCGCAGCGTAACAGCGATTGAGGGAGGTAAGGCTGAGGTAGACGAACGACAGGGGCGGATAAAGAGAATGCCATCGCCGGTAGGCGTCGCCATGGTTCGCCCACAAGGCCGGCGTGTAGAGGTCCATCAGGGATTCCGACACGCGATAGTAGAACGGCTGCGGGAGATAGCCCTGGTGAACGAGGCGCCATACGGCGAGCATCAGGCTGGCGACGACGATCGCGGCCAGAATCATCTCGACCCGGCTGTGCCGCGCCGAGGGGGAATCGGTGACGAGCGTCAGTGTGGAAACCGTCCCCTCCACTAGGCGGAACGCCGATGAATCGCCGCATTCGAACGCCCGGGGCGCGGCATGGACGGAGGAAGGATCAACATGCTGGCCGAGCCGGTTTCCTGAGAGCTGCAGCCCGTGCACGGAATTGGGCCGTCCGAGAGGAGGATGCCCATATCAGGGGCTGCAAAGGAAATTCCAGACGAAAAACAATGACACGGCCGACGCGGAGGGCCAGATTCCATACGTCCGCGACGCCCGTGACCGCCGCAACGCCTGGACGGACTTTCGACCGGAGCGCCCCCATGCTAACGCTTGGCATCGACCGAATCCCTGGGACCTATCGAAATGACCAAGCGCCCGGGCCGGTTCGAGCAACGCTCGTTGTCATGATATCGACATCACCCATAGGTACCCGGGGCCGCCTTGATCGGGCGTCCGGGGGCCTGCGTGGAACAGATTCCATGGAGGGAACCGGGGCTCCCGGCAGTCATTTTCTGGGGACGTGTGGGATAAAAGACCGACGGGACGAACGAATGGCGGCGTCACTGAGGGGGGCTCTTGTCGACGCAGCCGAAAAAAAACATGTGACAACCCCTCAACGCGAGATCGGCCCAACGAATGCAAAAAGAAATTTACGAAGATTTGTTCGTCCTTGAACTCGCCAATAATCACTGGGGCAAACTAGACCGTGGCCTGAAGATCATCCGCGATTTCGGTGAAGTCGTCAGGCGCAACAATGTGCGGGCGGCGCTGAAGCTCCAATTTCGCGATGTCGGGTCCTTTATCCACAAGCAGCATCGCGACCGGGAAGACGTCCGCTACATCAAGAAGGTCGGGGCGACGGAGCTCTCCTGGGAGGAACTGGGCGTCCTGGTCGAGGCGATTCGCGAGGAGGGCATGATCGCCATGGCGACGCCCTTCGACGAGGTGTCGGTGGACAAATGCCTCGAGTTCGACCTCGCGTTCATCAAGATCGCCAGCTCCGACATCCGGGATCGGGTGCTGCTCGAGAAGATCGCCTCGGCGGGCAAGCCGGTGATCGCTTCCAGCGGCGGCGCTTCCCTCGAAGACATGGACCATCTCGTCGAGTTCTTCGGTGAACGCGGCCTGCCCTTCGCGCTCAATCACTGCGTGTCGATCTATCCCTCCCAGGATGGCGAACTGGAACTGAACCAGATCGATTTCCTGAAGGCCCGCTATCCCGACACCCTGATCGGTTTCTCGTCGCACGAGATGACCGACTGGGCCAGTTCGATGCTGATCGCCTACGCCAAGGGCGCGCGCACTTTCGAGCGTCATATCGACATCGACTACGAGGGCGTGCCGGTGTCGCCCTACTGCACCCTGCCCCACCAGGCGGACACCTGGTTCCGCGCCTTCCACAAGGCCAGGGAAATGTGCGGGGCGCCGGCCCACGCCAAGCGCGTGCCTCCGGAGAAGGAGGTCCGCTATCTCGACGAACTGGTCCGCGGCGTCTACGCCAAGCGCGACCTGCCCGCCGAGCAGGTGCTGACCTCCGATGACGTCTATTTCGCTGTCCCGCTGGTGCACGGCCAGATTTCAGTCCGCGAGTTCGAGAGTGGCGAGGTCCTGCGCGCGCCCATCGGCAAGGACCAGCCCGTGAAGATCCGGGATATCGAGAGCAACTACGCCAACGACCTCGAACTTCGCCGGCTGATCGACGACCGCGGCGTCCCGCGCGCCACCCCCGCCCCGCCCCGCGAGCTCAAGCGCGTCGCCACCTGAAAGGGCTAGCCACGCGCAAGCGTGATGCTCTAGGCGTGACGCGCGGCGCCCCGCCGCGCGTCCCCTTGCGTTCCCGCTCGCCCAAAAGAGATTCCAGAAGAGTCATGCGCGTCGCCGACTACATAGCCCACCGTCTCGCCGCCGCGGGACTGACCCACGTATTCATGGTGACGGGTGGCGGCGCCATGCACCTGAACGACGCTTTCGGGCGGGCGCCCGGGCTGACCTATGTCTGCCTTCACCATGAACAGGCCTGCGCCATGGCGGCGGAGGCCTATGCCCGCCTGGGCGGACAGCCGGCCATTCTCAATGTCACCACCGGCCCGGGTGGCATCAACGCCCTGAACGGCGTGTTCGGCGCCTACACCGACAGCATTCCGATGGTGGTGATCTCCGGCCAGGTGCGGCGCGAGACCATCGCGGGCAACTTCCCGATCGGCCTCCGGCAACTGGGCGACCAGGAGGTCGACATCGTCCGCATGGTCGGCGGCATCACCAAATACGCGGTCACCGTGCAGGATCCCGCCCGAATCCGCTACGAGGTGGAGAAGGCGCTGCACCTGGCGGTGAGCGGCCGCCCCGGACCTACCTGGGTGGACGTTCCGATCGACATCCAGGGAACCCAGGTCGACCCCGAGTCGCTCGAAGGTTTCGATCCCCTGGCGGGGGGCGACGGGCGCCCGCTCGCGGTCGCCACGGAGGCCG
>JAQGIW010000194.1 GCA_028290905.1 Caulobacteraceae bacterium
TCACCACGCTGAAGGGTACGGGCTCACTCTTGGGTAGGCCACTTCGCAGGCCAAGCCGCCAATATCCGACGTCATGCCATGCACCGTGCTTGAAACCTACCTCGCGATAGGTTCCGAGGTGCTTAAATCCGATGGCCTCGTGCAGCCCGACGCTCTTTTCGTTCGGCAGTGCGATCCCGGCGAACAGCGAGTGGTAGCCTTGGCGTCTGAGAACTGAGATGAGTTCGGAATAGAGGCTTCGACCCAAGCCATTCCCATGGGCGCTTTGATCGACGTAGACGCTTACGTTGGCCGACCATCGGTAGGCGGGCCGAGTGCCGTGAGGTCCGGAGTAGGCATAGCCGACCACAATACCTTCACGCTCATAGACGAGGAACGGGTGCGTCGACAGCGTAAGCCTAATTCGGTTCGCCATCTCCGCGGTCGACGGCGGCTGTTCCTCGAACGAGATTGCTGTATGCAGCACATATTGCGCGTAGATCACGGCCACCTCCTCGGCGTCGCTTACCGACGCAGCTCGGACCCCCATGCATGCACTCTCCGCTGTATAGCTGAGGTTAGCTCAACGGACTGGCTGGAGCGACTCTCAAAGCAGCAATGTCGGTTATCCACCCTGGGCAGAGTTCGGAACGACGGCTTTGGCGGCGGCAGCCCTGCGATTCACCCAAATCCGCCAGCTGCCGTTGGGTTGCAGGCCCAAAGCACACCCAACGAATTTCGGAGAAGAGTGGACAGCGGAACTCTATAGCCCGCGACCGCAGCCGGTCCAGTCTACCTTGAACGTCTGACCCCAGACGCGCTGTTGTCTCTGCATTTTTATGGCGCCGCCGAGCACGCATGTATTGGATCGCGGCAGCGTCACGGTAACCTCCCGGTCTGGCAGGCGGACCACTGCAACTGGGTAGCTTCCAGTGTCCGTTTCCGTGAGTCCGAAATGCTCGATAGTTCCCACCACCATCTTGGTCGGACCTGTCGGGAATAACGCAACAAATCCCGAGATTGCAGCGAGAACAAATGCCAAACCCAAACCCAGCGCCACCCGAAGGTCGGCCGACCAAAACTGGAGCCGAGCTTCGAGATCACTGCCAGGGCTATTCATTCTCGAACTCGCAGCCGCCGTCTTGGCGACAACGTACGCCACTGCGGAATTTCCGCTATGTGGTCGATCTTCCCCGCTTGCAACCGGCCCAGAGCAGAATCTCAGTACGGCCGCTATGAGCTTATGGACGGACGCGCCAGGATCACCCCGGCCGGCGCCGAGGTCACCCCTTCGCCCCTCCCCTTCGCCTCCCTCGGGAACGCGGCCGCCCGCTCGACATTCCCGCTCTCAGGCAAGGAGACGGCGGTGCCTTCGGAAACCTACGACACAGGCGGCGACGAGCAGGACCAGGCTGAGGTCTTCGACGAGGACAACCTGGAGGCCGGAGGCGCGGGATCGGCCCGGGCGGACAGGAGGAAGCTGGACGAGCTCCCCGACGTCCTCGACGTCACCGCCGCGGTCGGCGACGCCGACGACGACGCGGCCGCCATCGCCGAGGACCTGGACGACGCCGAGGTGATCGACCTGGAGAGCGACGCCGGGCTGGCCGACCCGGAGGACGACGAGCTGGCCGGGCGCATGCCCGAGGCGCTGCAGGGCGAGAACGCCAGCCGCTATGACGGCCCGGCGGTCCTGCGCCAGGCGCCCGACGAGGCCCCAGTGCTCTACGCCGGCGAGCTCGACAACGTCTCGCGCGACGACGCCGACGCCGCCGCGCTGGAGGCCGACGTGCTCGCCGACGACGACATCGCCGACCTGGGCTATGCCGATCCCGCCGCGCCCGAGGCCATCCCGGGCTTTCCCACGCGGCTGGACATCAGCCTGCGCAACGGCCTCTGGACCCTCACCCGCGACGACCAGCCGGTGCATGACTACGGCCACGCCGACCGCGCCGTGCACGAGGCGGCCGAGCTGGCGCGCGAGCTGCGGGGCGCCGGCCAGCCCGCCATCGTCCGCCTGTGGACCGAAGACGGCCGCTCGATCGAAGTCACCGAAGACGACCCCCGCACCATCCCACCCACCGAGGAGCGCTCGGCGGTGGCGCCGGACCGGTCCGAGGACGCGTGAGCGGATCGCGTTCGGCACGCCTCGCTCTGTCCAGGACCTTAGGTTGATCCCTCCCTTTCGGGAGGCGTTCGATTGCGCAGTCGAACGCCTCCCGTCGCGGGTCAGGCGACGTGGGACGGAACGGCAAGCAGGGTGGGGGCGCTGCTTGGCGTCGCGGCGACCGGCGTCGCGATCGCCGCCCCGTGAGCGCCCATTGCCGCCATGGCGTGCGCGAAGCTGCCCACGCTCGAACCAGAACCAGTATATTCGTACGCTCCTGCATCAATCGCCGCACCTACGACACCGCGTGAGATGCTTGTGAGCGGTTGAATATATTCATGCGTAGGATCGAGAGCAACGCCATTCGCTGTACCTGCGTCAAATCCAGCATTGATAGCTGCAGTCGAAGTGGAAGTGAGATGATAGTCAAAACCAACTCTGTTTACAAAGCCTGGATTTTGCGTGGTGACGTTACCTGCTCCGAGCGTTGCGCCAGATACGGGAGTCCCCGCTCCCACGAAGAGATTGTTCATAATCTTAGTAAATGGAGAATGTGAGACAGCAATAAAGGTACCGCCGGCGCTCCGATCATTTACGATAGTGTTGTTAATGGCGTAGAGTTTTTGTACTGCATTCGTCGCGCCTTCTTCAGCATATTCTACGATCGCGGGGTTCTGCGTTTTTGCGCCTTGTTCAATAATATTGCCGATAATATAGGACTCGCCTCCGTTCGGTAGATCTATCTCGTAGCTATCGGTGCCGTTTTGACCCGTAATACGGTTGTACTCTATAACGTTCTTGCTTGCGCGAGACTTAAGCAGGTGCCCCACGTTTGCGTCATGCGTGTAGTTGTACATGAAGGTAAGCGACGCTGCGTTACCTATGTAGACATTGTGACTGTAGCCATCACCTGCTCCATTAAAGGCAAATTCTGAGTTGGTGATCGTTATTGAAGCGGTGTTTGCCCCTGGACCAAGCACACCGTCTTGATTGTTGTGGAAGTACGAGTGTGTGATGGTGAGTGCACCCGTTTGCTCGGCACGGATACCGGCTCCATTTTGGCTCGGAACGTGTGCCCCAGAGAACTCGATGTTATCGATCGTGTCTCCGTTACCATCAACGGTCCAAATGGCTTTGCCATTTGGAATTACTCCGGTCGACGACTGAACGAGCTTCGCTTTTCCCCCTACCCCACGAATAGTGATATTGTTTCCATAGATGGTGGCGAAGTCATCCGTGTACGTGCCGGCATCTATCAGAATGGTGGCGCCATCGGGTGCAGCGGCAATTGCCTGGCTCGGTTTCGCGTACTCCTTACCAACGCCAACGGTAAGGGTGGTGCTTGCAAGCGTGCTCGTCGCAGCGTCGGTGGCGAAGGCGACCGCCGTGCCTCCGCCGCGTCCCGGCCTGCCATTGTTATAGGGAAAAGCACTGCCGTCGGGACCGTTTCCGCCCGGACCGGCTTTGGTCGCAATCATACCCGTACATCCAAGCCTACTGATGATCGATAGCGGTAAGACGGCGGCGCGCTTGACCACCCTCAAGAAATTCTCGGCTATTCACGAGATGTGGCGTATTGTCGCGGGTGTTATATTTAGGAAATATCGTTTGACTTCACAATCCAGTCAAATTTTCTGAACCAACCTACCAAAGGCGGTTTGATCTGGCTCATTGCCGACCCCGCGATTGGCGGTCGGCCATTGACGACATCATTTGCATTGTGCAATAATACCCGCGGTCTTTCTCATCGTCACGTCATCGGGGTCGCGCCCAGCGACGCCGATCTGCAAATCGCTTGTGGCGAGGCGCCGCCCGTTGCGATCGTGTCCGGGCGGGGCCACCGGAATAAGTTTTCGCTAAGAAAAGAGGCTCTTACAGATAACCGGACGACAACCTCACCCCCCATCCCGTCGCGCAAACGTCGAGACCACCTGCCTCGCGCCTGCCAGGAACCTGCCCGGGGAAACCACGCGCCTGCCCGCCGCCTGCCTAACGATGCCGACCGCCTGCCCGGCGCCTGCCCGATGAATCCCGTCGCCTGCCAGCTTCCTGCCCGGCCGGGCGGCGGAGCAGCCGTCAGCCCACCGTTTCGAGCCGCGCCAGGATCGCCTGCAGCCTCGCCTTGGCCTGCTCGGCGGCGGCCAGGCGCTCGCGGTTCTCCTCCACCACCTCGGGCGGGGCGCGGCCGATGAAGTCGGCGTTGCCGAGCTTGCGGGCGGTGCGGTCGATGTCGGAGGCCTGGGTGGCGATCTCCTTGGCCAGCCTCGCCCGCTCGGCCGGCAGGTCGATCAGGCCCTTGACGTCGAGCGCCAGGGCGACGCCGCCGGCGACGAAGGCGATCGCCCCCTCGGGGACCGCGTCCTCGAACCGCAGCGCGCCGCTGCGCAGGGTGTGGGCGATCACCTGGGCGTTGGCGCGCAGCGCCTGCGCCTGCGCCTGCGCCGGGCTCGCCTCGGCGACGATCAGGTCCGGCCGCGCGCCGGGCGGCACGTTCAGCTCGGCGCGCACCGAGCGCCCCTCGGTCACCGCGGCGATGACGAGGCCGATCTCGGCCTCGGCGGCCGGGTCGGCCCAGGTGTCCGGGAGCTCGGGCCAGGCCTCGACGATCAGCAGCCGCTCGCGCGGGCGGCCCTCCGGCGCGATCTGCGCCCACAGCTCCTCGGTGATGAACGGGGCCACGGGGTGCAGCAGCTTCAGGATCGTCTCCAGCACCCAGGCGGCAGTGGCGCGGGTCTCGGCCTTCGCGGCGTCGTCCTCGCCGTTCAGGATCGGCTTGGCGAACTCGACGAACCAGTCGCAGAACAGGTTCCAGATGAAGCGGTAGAGGGCGCCCGCGGCGTCATCGAACGCGCAGGCGTCCAGGGCGGCGGTGACCTCGCGCACCGCCTTCAGTGTCTCGCCGCGCACCCAGCGGTTCACCACGTGGGTGACGGCGGCGGGGTCGAACCCCTCCACGGCCACCGCGCCGTTCATCTGGCAGAAGCGCGCGGCGTTCCACAGCTTGGTGCCGAAGTTGCGATAGCCCTCGATGCGCTGCTTGGAGAGGCGGATGTCGCGCCCCTGCCCCGACATGGCGGTCAGGGTGAAGCGCAGCGCGTCGGCGCCGTAGACGTCGACCAGCTCCAGGGGGTCCATGACGTTGCCCTTCGACTTCGACATCTTGGCCCCCTCCGCGTCGCGGATCAGGGCGTTGATGAACACCCGCCGGAACGGGACCTTCCCGGTGAAGTGGATCCCCATCATCATCATCCGGGCGACCCAGAAGAAGATGATGTCGAAGCCGGTGACCAGGGTGTGGGTGGGGTAGAAGCGCTTCAGGTCCTCCGTCGGCTCGGGCCAGCCGAGGGTCGAGAACGGCCACAGCGCCGAGGAGAACCAGGTGTCGAGCACGTCCTCGTCCTGGCGCAGCGGCTCGTCCCGGCCATAGTGCTCGCGCGCCTGCGCCGCCGCGCCCTCGGCGGTCTCGGCGACGAAGATGTGGCCGTCGGGGCCGTACCAGGCCGGGATGCGATGGCCCCACCACAGCTGGCGCGAGACGCACCACGGCTCGATATTGCGCATCCACTCGAAGTAGGTCTTCTCCCAGTGCCTCGGCTCGAACACGGTCTCGCCGGTCTCCACCGCGCCGATGGCCGGAGCGGCCAGGACCTTGGCGTCGACCCACCACTGGTCGGTGAGCCAGGGCTCGACCGCGACGCCGGAGCGGTCGCCGTGCGGCACGGCGTGGCGCGTGGGCTCCACGCCCCGCAGCAGGCCCAGGGCCTCGATGTCGGCGATGACCTTCTTGCGCGCCGCGAAGCGGTCCAGTCCGCGGTAGCCCGGCGGGGCGTTGTCGTTCACCCGCGCGTAGGCGTCCAGGACGTTGATCATCGGCAGGTGGTGGCGCTGGCCGACCTTGAAGTCGTTGAAGTCGTGCGCCGGGGTGATCTTCACCGCGCCGGAGCCCTTCTCCGGGTCGGCGTACTCGTCGGCGATGATCGGGATCGGCCGCCCGACGATCGGCAGGCGCACGCACTTGCCGATCAGATGTTTGTAGCGCTCGTCGGAGGGATGCACCGCGACGGCGGTGTCGCCCAGCATCGTCTCCGGCCGGGTGGTGGCGACGACGATCTCACCCGACCCATCCTCGAGCGGGTAGGCCAGATGCCAGTAATGGCCGTCGACCTCGCGCTGCTCCACCTCGAGGTCGGAGATGGCGGTCTGGAAGTGTGGGTCCCAGTTCACCAGGCGCTTGTCGCGATAGATCAGCTTTTCCCGATAGAGGGTGACGAACACCTTGCGCACCGCCGCCGAGAGGCCCGGATCCAGGGTGAAGCGCTCGCGGCTCCAGTCGCAGGAGGCGCCCAGGCGGCGCAGCTGGTTGACGATTGCGCCGCCCGACTGGGCCTTCCATTCCCAGACCCGCTCGACGAAGGCCTCGCGCCCCAGGTCGCGGCGGCCGATGTTGCCCTCGGCCGCCAACTGGCGCTCGACCACCATCTGGGTGGCGATGCCGGCGTGATCGGTGCCCGGCACCCAGAGGGCCGCCATGCCGCGCATGCGCGCGAAGCGTATCAGCACGTCCTGCAACGTGTTGTTCAGGGCGTGGCCGATGTGCAGCGAGCCGGTGACGTTGGGCGGCGGAATGACCATGGAGAACGGCGCCGCGGCCGGATCCTCGGTGGGCGCGAAGGCCCCGGACTCTTCCCACTGGCGGTAGAGCCGCGGCTCGGCGGCGGCGGGGTCAAAGGTCTTGTCGAGCATGCTGTTTCGCCGGGACGCGACTTGTCGCGTCGAAAAGAGGATCAGGACATACTTGGGAGGACCCGAGCGTACCAGAAGCGCGCCCGAACGGCGCGAACGTCAGCGTACTCGGCCGCGGGTGATCCGCTCAACCTCTTCGTCCACCCGCGCCCGCACGAGCGCCGGCAGATTCTCGTCCAGCCAGGCCTTGATGACGGGAGCGAGGATTTCCCGGGTGATGTCCTCGAGCGTTGCACCGCCCGCGGAAATGGCGAAGGGCGGCGGCGTCGGCGTGTTCTCGACCACGAAGGCTAACCTCTCGAATGAAGCGGCGACGACGGCGGTGGTCTCAGGCGCCAGTACCGCCGGTTCAACGGATGGCGCGAGCGTAAGGCTGCGGCTGGATGCCGCCTCCGATTCCCGGGAGTCAGGCCCGGCCGGCGGGGGTTCCCCGCCCGAGGCCTCGGCAGGGGCGTCGGCGGGGCGGTCGGCAGACTCTCCGGCCGGCGGCGCGAACGGCGAGGGTTCCGGCGGCGCGCGCTCGTTGAGGATCAGCACGTCGTCGTCACCCCGGGCGTTGGCGCCATCGGCGGGCGAATGACCCTCCCCGGCGGCGACGGACGCCAAATCCTCGGAGATGATCTGGCGGATCGAGGCCAGGATCTCCTCCATGCTCGGTTCCGGGCTGGAGTCCGGAGGCGTCGGATCGGTCATCGGGGCGGGGCCGGAACTCTGCAAGGGATCGTCGATCCGGTTAGATAGCCGTCCCGCCGGCTTCCCGCAAACGCCATCCTCCGGTCAGGGGCCGATAGGGCCCGGGTCTGGGAGGGAGCGGATCGCCGGCGCCCCCAGCTGGTCCAGATCCGCCACGGCGGGCGTCCAGGGCGTCCACGGCCACGACCGGCGGATCTGCGCAAGGTTGGACTTGGGATCGTAGATCGCGGTGTCCGGGGCAAAGTCGCGGGCGAACAGGGTTCCGGTGGCGCCCAGCACGGCGGCGGCGGCGACATATTCGTCGTGCCGGGCGGCGACCAGGGCGAGCTGGGCGCTGGCGAGGTTCTGTTCGGCGATCAGCACGTCGAGCGTGGACCGCAGGCCGACCCGGGATTCCTGGCGGGCGCCTTCGAAGGCTATGTTGGCGGCCTTCACCTGCGCCTCGTCGGCGGCGAGGCTGGCGCGCGCGCCCTTGAAGCCGTTCCAGGCCTGAGACACGGTCAGCAGCACTTGGCGGCGCGCCGTTTCGATGCCGATGCGATCGGCGTTGTTGGTCTCGGCGGCCTGGCGAATGCGCGACGAGGTCAGGCCGCCGGTGAACAGAGGAACGGTGAGCACGGCGCTGGCGGTGACGTCGTAGCTGAAGTTGCGGAACGGCGTGCCCAGCCCGCTCGCCCCGGGGGTGAGACCGCTGATCCCGGAGCTGGCGAAGGTCCCCCCCGAATAGCCCGCGGTCGCCTGCAGGGCCAGCGTGGGACGGGTGTCGGCCTTGGCCTCGGCCACCTTCGCGGCGCTGGACTGCTCGGTGAAATCCGCCTGGCGAATCTGCGGGCTGTTGCGCTCCGCCCAGTCGAAGGCGGTCTCCAGGGTGGCCGGCAGGTGGTTGGCCAGGGGTGGTTCGGGAGCCAGGGCGCCGGGGCTGCGGCCGACCACCGAGGCGTAGGTGGCCCGGCTGTTGGCCAGCTGCGCCCGCGCGCTCTCCAGCTGGGCCTGGGAGGCGGCGACCCTGGCCTCGGTCTCGGCGACATCGGTTCGGGTGATCTCGCCCACAGCGAAACGGGCGCGGGACTCGTCCTGCTGGGCGAGCAGCAGCTTTTCGTCGTCCTCGAGGATGGTCACGAACTGCTGGTCACGGCGGACGTCGGCATAGGCGGTGATGACGTCCCGCAGCGTGGTCTCCTCGGTTCCCCGCAGGGTCTCGCGCCCCGCCAGGATGGCGGCCTCGGCGACGGTGACCTGGGTGGCGATCCGGCCCCCGGTGTAGAGCGGCTGGGTGACGCCGATGGCGAAGCCGGAGGTCTGCGACTGGCCGTTGATCACCGGCTGGGACTGGCCCGGCAGGGGCCGCTGGACGCCCTTGAAATTGTTGGAGTCGGTGGTGACGGTGGCCTGGAGGTTGGCGGTCGGACGGTAGCCGGCCTCGGCCTGCTCAACGGTCTCGTCGAGAGCCCGAAGGCTCGCCCGCTGCGCCTGGAGCGTGGGATTGGATTCGTAGGCCAGGGCGATGGCGTCGCCGAGGGTCTCGGCACGGGCGGCCGGTGGCAAGGCGATCAGGGCTATGGCGACGGCCGCGTGGCGCAGGCAGGTCCGCACCGCCACCTTCGCACGCTGCGCTCTCGCCATCGGATTGCCCCTCGATCCCCGCCCCCTAGGGACGTCGGGTCCGCGCGTCATATCATGCCCCAGGCGCCCGCCCAGGGCAGACGGCGTGGACGCTTCGCCACATCGCCCTGGTTTTAGAATACAAACCGCCGCTCGGCCTCGAAGCCGGCCATGATCGGCGGGGCGCAGTCGAACAGCGGCCGCACGCCCACGCCCGCCTCCGAACGCAGGCAGATCAGCGCCTGCCCCGTCGGCCCCGTGCGCCGCACCACGCCCAGGCGCCCCCCCGCGGCGATGGCGGCCAGCCAGCTCTCCGGAACCTCGCTGACCGCCCCCTCGCAGACGATCAGCGGCCACTCGCCCGACACGCTGGTGAGATCCGGACCGTCGTGGCGGGTGACCGACAGCCCCATCGCGGTCATCACCGCGGCGGCGTAGGGCGCGGCGATGGCCAGGGCCCGCTCGCCGGCCTTGGGGCGGAGCCCCTGCAGAAGCTTGGCGACGTCGCGCGGCCGCAGCAGCCAGCGCCCCGGCGCATATTCCACCTCGGCGTCGGCGTAGGCCATCCAGGCCTTACCGGGCGGCATGAGCGCCTCGCGCGGCACGGCGCGCATGGCGTCCTGGATGGTCAGGTCGGTGACGTCCTGCGGCCGGACCTGGCTGTCCACCATGATTGTCCGCTCGGTCGCGAAGTCGGCGTTCATCGGAAAGATCCCCGGGGGCCTGGAGGCTCGCCGGGGCTTATAGGTCGCGCCAGCCGCCTTAAGCAATGAGGGCCCGGCGGTCGACGGATTGCCTGAAGGCCCATCCTCTGTTAGCCCTCCCACCCTTCGGCCTGATGGCGGAGTGGTGACGCAGCGGACTGCAAATCCGCGCACCCGAGTTCGATTCTCGGTCAGGCCTCCACTGTTTTCCTTGCAATTTTCGCGACCCAGCGGGGGGCTCACACCCCACGTCTGTGTAATTCCTGTGTAACCTGTGTTTCCGCTCTTTCGTGGCCGTGTCGGGGCGATCGGCGCCCCTTGATCCGCTTCCGCTTGCACGTGTCGATGGTGAACGCCGCGAGGGTGTCGCATCGCTGTTTCCCGAAATAGGGGATCAGTCACTGTCTCAGGTGCTGCGTCCTGCTCTTTAGGTTCCGCCCTCCCCCCGCCCCCATGCGCGCCAGATATCGCTCGGCGACCTGTTCGAACGACAGCCAGGTCTTGCGCCTGTGAACAGGTTCAGGCGGCCGGCGCGCTCCTCGCTGCGCACCCGCTCGACGAACGCGAGGCAGCCGTAGTGCACATGGCTGAAGGCTAGCGCGACCCCGGGCCGCCCGTCGAGGGAGCAGGGGTATAATCAGCGAGGATGACCAGACGGGGAAACAGCGAGGATGTCTCCCTTCTTGTTGATGGTCAGATCGCCTCCCTTGGCGTCTCTGGCGAACGCATTTTGGGTTGCGTGGCGCCTCCAGTGCCTTCCGCAGTGGTGTCTGCATTTGGCGGCGTGGGCGCCAGTCGCGCTCAAGGCAAGAATAATTGCGATCGGCAGGATGCGCTTCATAGTGGGTTCCTAGCTTGTTCCCGCCAGCGTGCGCCGTAGCCTTGGCAATGGCAAACGCCTTGACTCGATCTACCAGCGGGCTTCAGCGCCTTTCGAACAGGCTTTCCGCGACGCCCAAGAGGCCGCCGTCACTCGGGCTTGGGGCGCCGCCCAGCACCCCAGCGACCGAGCCAATCAGGCCGCCAAGCTCGCCTTGGGCTTCGGGAGGGGCGTTTGCCGCATGGCGCTGCAACAACCCCATTATGCTCGGGAGAAACTGCTGGACCCGACCCGGATCGACCCCAGAATGCGACGCCACCCCACTGACGACGGTCGCTGGGGAGCCGCCGGAGGTGGTATGCGCTAGGACGGCCTGGATGATGGCCTGTGCCCCGGCTGGACTGATGCCCACCTTCGCCGCCAAGTCTCTCAGTTCCTGGCTAGAGCCGATCTCTGCCGCGATCTGTTGAATGTCCATGGCGACCTCCTCAAAACGGAAGCCTAGCGAACGCGGGCGCGATTGGGCGGGTTCCTGATCCCAATCGCCCGCTCGGCCTAGGCGGTGCATGGCCGCTGGGTCCTATGCTGCCTAAGGGTGTGCAGAGGCGATCTTTCCCGCGAGGTATCCGCGCTCGTAGTCGTGGACGAGTTGACCTAGCGAGGCCTCGTCCAAGGTTGGGAGCACGTCCTTCAGCTTCTCGTCATTGGGAAACCCCCTTGCGAAGTCGGGGCCATAGAGACGCCGAAGGGGCCGAACCCGGATGTTGCCGTGCTTGCGGTTAATCTCGCCGTACCTGTCGTGGTGGCGGCCCTGCAGTTCGGTTTGATCCATTGTAAGCCTCCGTCGGCCTGGGGGAATGCCGAAATGGCGTTCGGCGTTCCCAGCCGCAGCGTACGCGTCCAGGTGCGTCCCTGTCGGCCGACGCCCGTCACAAGGCCAAGAACGACGCCAAGCCTGGCCAGGGCGACCGGGGCGACCCGCCGCTCCGGCTGACACGGGGGGCGAAGGTAATCGCGATCGCGGGCCAAGCGGCCCCCGGAGCCGGCGGCTCAGGTCACTGACGCCTGGTTGGAGGATCGCGGGCTCCGCACCGACGACTCCACGCGCGGGTCATCAGCAAGCGAAACGGGGCGTCGCTGACCTCGCTCCGGGCAATGTGATTGATCTCGCCCCTCGGCTCGCGCGTTGATTCCCGCAGCAACCGTCGGAATGAGCGCCTTCGGTTGTTAGCGGACCGCGACGAAGACCCCTCTGTCGCGGTCCGCGCACCCCGGGCGCGGGCGAATGCCTCGCCCTACGGCGCGTGCCAAAGACGTGATTTGCCTAAAATGTCGCATGGGCGCTCCGCTGTCTGATCGACCTGCGGATTGCTCTCCGATGGTTGTAGCGGATCGCGGCGAACGCACGCCCGTCGCGATCCGCGACCAAGGGGCTGGGTGGGCGTCCGCGGGATTGCCATCGCGCACCTTGAGGACGCTCTGGCGCTTCAAAACGATTTCATGATCGGGTTGTTTCCGCGTAGGTGGCGGCCATGGACCGACCTGAGCTAGTCGGCGGCAGCCGGGACCTCCGCGAGCGGCGCGCGCCCCGGGGGCATTATGAATGGCTGACATAGCGCCGACGGCTGGGGCGCGGCGAGTAGGCCGCACGGGCTTGGGCTCCGCGAACGAGTTGCGTGGCGCCTACTCGCTTCGCGTCGTGGGGCCCACCGGGGGGAAATAGCCTCCAGCGGAAACTCCCAAGGTGCTGGCAGTCTAGGCAGGTCAGCAGGACGCCCGCGCCAAGGTCGCCCCAGCCCGAGCCGTGGGCCCTCCATCCGTGAAATTGCTGTGTAATCCGGCCACGGACTTATCAGGGACAGGGCGGAACGTGCCGGAACGTCCATGCCTCCGTTAATTACCTGAAAACATTACAGTTCTGGCGCAGGGACGGCGCTATGGATCCAGGCAGAAGGTTACTTTGCCATACTGCATATACGCGCACCCGAGTTCGATTGTCGGTCAGGCCTCCACTGTTTTCCCTGGAATTTTCGCGGCGCAGCCGGGGGCTCATACCTCGCCCCGGAGCGAGTCATGTCGCGCCAGGGGACGTTCCTTCGGCGGCAAGTGATCCTGGCCATGAGATCCCGAACCGGCTGGCGGTCCGGATGGCCGTCAAATGAAGAGGCCGCCGGCTTTCGCCGGCGGCCTCTGTCGTTTCGAGCCGGTCAGGCCGCCGAGGCGACCGTGCGAGTCCGGCGCCGGAGGCAG
>JAQGIW010000061.1 GCA_028290905.1 Caulobacteraceae bacterium
CTCCTCCCCCGCTGGGGGAGGGGGACCCCGAAGGGGTGGAGGGGGCTTCAGCGCTCCGAAAACAGTCCCAACAACCCCGCCTCGGTGGCGGCGCAGACGCCGCGTTCGGTGATCAGGCCGGTGATCAGGCGCGCCGGGGTGACGTCGAAGGCGAAGTTGGCGGCAGGGCTGCCGGGCGCGCTCACCAGGACGCGGGCCATCGAGCCATCGGCCAGGGCGCCGGCGACGTGGGTGACCTCCTCGCCGCCGCGCTCCTCGATGGGAATCTGGGCGACGCCGTCGGTCAGGCTCCAGTCGAGCGTGGAAGCGGGCGCGGCAACATGGAAGGGAACGCCGTTGTCCGCCGCGGCCAGGGCCTTCAGGTAGGTGCCGATCTTGTTGGCGGCGTCCCCTGTGCGGGTGATCCGGTCCGCCCCCGTCAGCACCAGGTCCACCCGGCCGTGCTGCATCAGGTGGCCGCCGGCGTTGTCGGCGATGACGGTGTGGGCCACGCCCTGCTGCCCCAGTTCGAAGGCCGTGAGGGCCGCGCCCTGATTGCGCGGCCGGGTCTCGTCCACCCAGACGTGGACGTCGATGCCCCGCGCCTGCGCCACATAGATCGGGGCCAGGGCCGTCCCCCAGTCCACCGTCGCCAGCCAGCCGGCGTTGCAGTGGGTGAGGACGTTCACCGCCTCGCCGCCCTTGCGCGCGCCGATGGCGGCGATGAGGTCCGCGCCGTGCTCGCCGATGGCGCGGCAGGCGACGACGTCCTCCTCGGCGATGGCGGCCGCCTCAGCGCGGGCCACGGCCTCCCGGTCGGCTGGGAGCAGGTGGATCAGGACCGAAACGACTCGGTCCACGGCCCAGGCCAGGTTGACCGCGGTGGGGCGCGAAGCTTTCAGCTGGCGCGAGGCCTCGGCCAGGGCGCCGTCGCCCGGGTCGGCGCGCATCGCCAGGGCCAGGCCCCAGGCCGCCGTCACGCCGATCAGCGGCGCCCCGCGCACCTGCATGTCGGCGATCGCCCGGACCACGGCCTCCAGGCTCTCGAGCCGAGCGATCGCCACCGCGTGCGGCAGCCGCGTCTGGTCGATGATCTCCACAGCCCCGCCGGCGGCCGGCCAGATGGTGCGGAAGCGCTTGCCGTCGATCAGCATGGGAGGCCGGCGATCACGCCGCCCTCAGCGGGAACCGTTCGGCCCACAGGGCGGCCAGGCGCGGGTCGGTCTCGACGCGGCGGACCACCTCGCCGATGCGGGGCGCGACGCGCTCGTGCAGCGCCTGGCGGGGCGTCCAACGGGAGATCACCGTCACATAGACGTCCAGCACGGTGAGTTCGTCGCCCAGCAGATAGCGGCCGGGCGTGATCCCCGCCTCCATCACCTCCCAGCCGTGGGCGATCCGCGCCTCCAGGCTACCCTTGACCTCGGCCTGGCCGGCGGGGTCCTTCACCAGCCGCGACGGCGCGTCCCGCGCCCAGTAGTGGGCGTAGATCGCCGCCGAGACGAAGGCCATCCAGCGCAGGAACGCCGGGCGCAGAGGCGAGTCGACCGCGGGCGCCAGACTGGCGGCCGGATGGGCGTCGGCCAGCCAGATCAGGATGGCGGCGCTCTCGGTCATCAGCTCGCCGCTCGGCAGCAGCAGCGCCGGCACCTGGGCCATGGGATTGGGGATGGCGCCGAGGCGCTCTTCCGGCACGTTCTCCACCCGATAGTCGGCGCCCAGCAGGGTGAGGGCGGCCTCCACGGCCACCGACCCCGTCCCACGCTCGCCGTAGACCACGAACGCTTCGCTCATCGACCTCGACCTCCGACGTCGCACCCCGCGCCGTGTTGGCCGGTCCGGCGGGCCTGTCAAGTCGTGCCCATCAAGTCGTTGTCGAACCGCCGTCGACGGTCATGACTGAGCCGGTCATGTAGCTGGCCGCGTCCGAGAGCATGAACACCGCCGCCTGGGCCAGCTCCTCGGCCCGGCCGAAGCGCTTCATCGGCACGCCCCGGGAGGCGGCCTCCTCGCCCCCCGGCGCGCGGTTCACCCATCGCGCCGACATCTCGGTGCTCGTGCCGCCGGGGCAGAGGCAGTTCACGCGGATCCCCTGACCGGCGAAGTCCAGGGCGGCGGAGCGGGTCAGGCCCACGACCGCGTGCTTGCTGGCGGTGTAGGCCGAGGACATCGCATAGCCGACCACCCCGGCGATGGAGGCGGTGTTGACGATCGCCCCGTGTCCCTGCGCGCGCATGATCCGCATCTCGTGGCGCAGGCACAGCCAGGTGCCGCGGACATTGATGTTGATGACCCGGTCGAACTCCTCCAACGCCATGTCCGGCAGGGCGGCCGGATCGCCCTCCGTTCCGGCGTTGTTCAGCGCGCCGTCCAGCCGCCCGTGCTCGGCGTCGATGGCGGCGAAGAGGCCGTCGATGCTCTCCTCGTTCGCTATGTCGACGGGGATGTAGGCGGCAAGCCCGCCGGCCCCGCGGATGGTTTCCACGGTCTCCCGCCCCCGCTCCTGGCGACGCGCGGCGACGATGACAGACGCCCCCCGCGCGCCCAGCAGGATGGCGGCGGCGCGACCGATCCCCGAGCTGGCCCCCGTCACCAGCACCGTCCTGCCGGCGAAGCTCTGGTCGGTCGTCGCGTTCATCGGGCGGTCCCCGCGGCGGGCGCGTCCGTCGCCTCCAGATGGCCTGTGACCTCGTAGGACGCGTCGCTCCGGTCGCGCGCCCATGCGGCCGCGGCGAGTTCCTCGAGCGTCGGCGTCATCACGCCCACGGCGGCCTCCCGGTGCGTAATTTGACTGATCGATTAATCAATCTCGTCGATTGCCTGTCAAGCGCGTTCGGCTAAGGTGGGACCCGTGCGAACGGCGCCCCATGAGAAGCGTGGCGATGACCCGGCCGGAGCGCCCGGACCGACGCAGGCCCCCGCGGGCCGGCGCGCGGGCCGCGAGCGGCCGGCCGCGGTCGACACGAAGGGTATCATCCTCGACGTCGCCATCCGCCACTTCGCCGCCTTCGGCTACGAGGGCGCCCATGTGCGCAAGATGCTCGGCGAAGCCGGGCTGAACCTGGCGCTGGCCCACTATCACTACGGATCCAAGGCGGCGCTCTACGAGGCCGCCGTGCGCCGCTACCTGATGGAGGTCCTCGACTGGCGCCGTGCGGGCCTCGCCGCCTGGCGCCGGACGGACGGGCCGCGCGAGGCGCGGCTGATCGGGCTGTTCGAGTCCTACGTCGAACCGCACATGCGCATCGCCATGGGTCCCGGCGGCGCCGACTACGCGCGGCTGATGCAGCGGGCGCTGGGCCAACTCTCCGCCCACAGCCGGACCTTCCAGCAGGAGGTGCTGGAGGTGCGCCGGGCGTTCACCGCGGAACTGGCCCAGTTCCTTCCCGACGCCGACCCGGTCCATCTGGAGCGCGGCATGGACGCCCTGGTGTCGGTGATGCTGTCGGAATCCATCCGGCGCGCCGCGCCCCGCCGCCGCTCCGCGGAGAACGCCCGCGTCGAGGCGGCCCGCGCGGCCGCCGCCTTCGTCGCCCGCCTGATCGCTGGTGGCCTTCCCGCCGCCGCCCACCCCGCAAAAGACACCGAGGCCTCCCCATGACCCAATCCGCCGCAACCGATTTCGTAATCTACGGCGCGTCGATCTCGCCGTTCGTCCAGCGCGTGCTCATGCAGCTTCGCGCCAAGAACATCGCGCCACCCCTGCGCGAGCCACCGGGAGGCCTGCACTCCGATGCCTACCGGGCGCTCAGCCCCATCGACAAGGTGCCGGTCATGGCCGTGGCCGGGCGCCACGTCCCCGAATCGGCGGTGATCGCCGATTGGATCGAGGACACCCATCCCGTTCCCGCCCTGCGGCCATCCGACCCGCTGGAACGCGCGGAGATGGCCGTGATCGCCCGCATCGCCGACATCTATGTGATGAACCGCATGCTGCCGCTGTTCGCCAACCTCGACCCCAGGACCCGCGACGCGGCGGTGGTCTCCCGCACCCTGGCCGATGTGGAGCAGGGGTTGGACTGGCTCGCGCACTATATCTCGCCCCACGCCTTTGCCGCGGGGGAGGCGCTGAGCCTGGCCGACTGCAGCTGCACGCCCATCCTGTGGTTCGCGCGCCAGTTCATGCCGGTGTTCGGCGCCCCCGAGCCCATCGCCGCGCGGCCGAAGCTGGCCGCCTGGTGGGAGCGCATCTCCGCCCACCCCGCGGGCGCCGCCACCGTGGCCGACCTCGCCGCCGCACTGGCCGCCGTGAGGCAGTCCGCAGCCTGAAAAGGCTTATCCACAATCAACTAGATGATGTAGGTTGACGACCTGTGGCCACTATATAGTGTGGGCGGGTTGCTGAGGTCTCTTCCTGCGGGAAGAGACCAGGCCGCCTGATTCGCGTCCGTTCGAAGGTCCGCCGCCCATGACTCTCCTCAGCGCCCCGTCTCGTTTCGATAGGCCCGGTCTCCTCACCCCATCCCACGCCTACAAGCCGTTCCGCTATCCGTGGGCCTACGACTTCTGGAAGCGCCAGCAGCAGGTGCACTGGATGCCCGAGGAGGTGCCGCTGGGCGAAGATTGCAAGGACTGGGCGGCCAAGCTCAACGATCGCGAGCGCAACCTGCTCACCCAGATCTTCCGGTTCTTCACCCAGGCCGACGTCGAGGTCAACGACAACTACATGGAGCGCTACGCCACGGTGTTCAAACCCACCGAGGTGAAGATGATGCTGTCGGCCTTCTCCAACATGGAGACCATCCACATCGCGGCCTACGCCCTGCTGCTGGAAACCATCGGCATGCCGGAGTCGGACTTCTCGGCGTTCCTGGAGCTGGAGGCGCTGAAGGCCAAGCACGACTACATGCAGCAGTTCGGCGTCGGCTCCAACGCCGACATCGCCCGGACACTGGCCATGTTCGGCGGCTTCACCGAGGGCCTGCAGCTGTTCGCCAGCTTCGCCATGCTGATGAACTTCCCGCGCTTCAACAAGATGAAGGGCATGGGCCAGATCGTCTCCTGGAGCGTGCGGGACGAGAGCCTGCACTGCGAGGGGATCGTCAAGCTCTACCACGCCTTCAACGCCGAGACCCAGGTGGTGACCCCGGCCGTCGCCGACGACATCGCCGACTGCTGCCGGACCGTGGTCGCCCTGGAGGACCGCTTCATCGACCTCGCCTTCGAGGCTGGCGAGGTGCAGGGCATGACCCCGGACGACATCAAGGGCTACATCCGCTTCGTCGCCGACTGGCGTCTGCGCCAGCTGCGCCTGCCCGAGATCTATGGCGGCCGGCGCGAGAACCCCCTGCCCTGGCTGCAGAGCCTGCTCTCCGGCGTCGAACACGCCAACTTCTTCGAGGCCCGATCCACCGAATACTCCAAGGCCGCCACCCGCGGCGCCTGGCACGGCGACGCCGGCGTCTGGTCCGAGTTCGACCGCGTCCTGGCCAAGCGCAAGGAGCAGGAGGGGGCGATCTAGAGCTTCGGGCTCCGGTCAGAACCGGTAGGTCGCCTGCAGGGTGACTTCGCGGGGCGGACCGACGACCCCCGTCAAATCACCGGGCGCGCCCAGGGGTTTGCCGGTGACGGCCGGCTGCACATAGCGCACATCGCCGAGGTTCGTGCCGATGACGGCGAACTCCCAGGGACCGTGTTCCTGGTAGAGCCGTAGCGAGGCGTTCTCCATGCAATAGCCTTGGCCCCCGGGCGCGAAGGGATCGTTGTTCGGCCTGGGGGTCCGGGTGTGACAGTAGAGGTCGCCGGCCAGTCCCAGGTCCCAGCCGCCCGAGAGCTCGCGCCGGTAGTTGGCCCCGACATTGACCTCCCAAGGCGCGCCGCCATAGGCCGCGCCGCTGAGATCCTGCACCCCGCCCGCGCAACCGCTGCCGAACACGGTCTGGCCCGAGTAGCACTGCGCCCCCGGGTATTTCTCGAAGTGGAGGTCGGTGTAGGCGACGAAACCATGGACCTGCAGGTCGCGGTTCACATTGTACCGCGTCTTGAACTCCACGCCCTGGTTCAGCGCCGAGGCGGCGTTGGTGGTGAAGAAGGAGGTGGTGGCGGCGTCGAACGAGGTCACCTGCAGGTTGGTGAACTCATAGCGGTAGAGCGTCAGGTCGGCGTAGAGCGCGCCGCCCAGCAGGGACGCCTTGGCCCCGATCTCGCCGCCCGTGGCCTTCTCGGGCTTGTACTCCAGCAGGCTGGCGGGATCCGTGCATTTGGGATTGCGTGCGCACAGCACGTCGTAGTTGCTGAGGTTGCCTGGGTTTGAGGAGCCCCCGGCCAGGTAGCCCTCCTTGTAGGCGCCATAGAAGGTCAGGCCGGCGCGCGGACGCCAGGTGAGAGTGATTTCCGGCGAGGTGTCGTCTTCGCTGACGCGTGGGTGGAAGTGCTCGCCGGCGGGTGCAAACGGATTGAATGCCGCGAGCGGGCCGGTGAACAGGAGATCGAGGTAGTTGAAGGTGTTGACCGCGTCGGTGGTCTTGGTGTCGTGCGACCAGCGCGCGCCGCCGGCCAGCTCCAGGGTCGGCAGGATCTTCCACTTCAGCTGGCCGAACAGCGAATAGGATTCGCCCCGGTTGGCGGCCGTGAGCGCCAGGGTGTTGTACATGCCGTTGTAGGCGCCCGGACCCGGATAGGGCCCGAGCGGGAAGATCTTGTCGGTGTTGTTGAGGAACCGGTCGTCGTATTCGTAGAAACCGCCCGCGGCGAAGTTGAGCGGGCCGTCGAAGGCCGACGAGGCGCGGATCTCCTGGGTGAAGGTCTTGTTGTGGTCGCGCTGGGCGTCGAGGGCCTGGGCGTAGACCGTGAGGTCGTAGTTGTCGTAGCCGGCCTGCACCGCGTCGTAGAAGCCGGTCACCGAGGTCAGGGTCACCTGTCCCACCCGGTAGTTCATGGTCAGGGTGGTCAGGAAGGCGCGGTCGTCGGCGAAAGGCTGGCCGTCGGCCGGCCCGCCCAGAAAGTGCGAGGTGATCTGCGGCGGCGCATTGCCGTTGGAGATCGTCCCGTTCGCCGTGCAGGCGCCGAAGGGATCCTGGAAGTGGATGGCCGGTTTGAGCAGGTCGGTGCTGGTCGGGTGGCTATTTCCCGGCATGCAGGCCGCCACGCCGGAGACGAGGGCCTCGCCGTTGTCCTTGAAGTCGCTGCCGGAGAACTTCAGCGTCGCGTCGAAGGCGTCGTTCGGCCGCCATACCGCGGTGAAGCGCCCGATGATGAACTTGCTCTGGGGTCGCTCCGAGGCCGCGGCGCCCGGCAGGGTGAAGGCAGTCTCGCCGGGAAACGGATCGGGGATGGGGCGAGCGAGATTGCGGACCGTGCCGCCCTGCATATTGCTGTAGCGGAGGGCGAAGCGCACGGAGAGGGTGTCGGTCACCGGCGCCGAAACCGCGAATTCCCCAAAGGGCGTGCGGGTGGCGACCTCGTAGCCGGCCCGCGCATAGCCCTCGAACGTCCGCCCGGGACTGACCGTGGTGAGGGAAACCACCCCCGCCGGGCTGTTCTTGCCGAAGAACAGCGCCTGGGGTCCCTCGAGCACCTCGACCTGCCCCACGTCGAACGCGCCGATGTCGATGGCGTGGCCGCGAGTGAGCTGCATGCCGTCGATGACCAGGGCCACCGGCTGCTCGTTGCCGTAGTCCACCGCCAGGTTGCCGACGCCACGGATCGAGAAGGAAGCGCCCGAGTTGCCGCCGCCGGTCTCCTGCAGCTCCACGCCGGGCAGTTGCTGGGCGATCGAGGTGAGGTCGGTCGCGGCGTACTGCTGGAGCTGCACATAGCCGAGCGTCGAGGCCGCCACCGGCACATTGACCAGCAGTTCCTGGCGCTTGGCCGCCGTGACCGTGATCTCCGAAATGGTGGTGGCGCCCTGCGCGATCACACCGGAACCGGCGGCCGGCGGCCCGCCCTGCTGCCCCCCGGCGACCTGGGCGCGACCCGCGGTCGCGGTCGCCAAGGCGGCCGCCACGGCAATGGCCGAGGCCCCACATCCCAGAATCCGCGAAGTCGTCATCGTCTCCCCCTCCCCGCGAACGGCGGCGCTCCTCCCGCGCATCGTTCGGCGCGGCTTGGCTAAAAACTGCCACGTGTGGCAAAAAATGGAAGAGACAAAATTGCCACATGCTAAAATAATCACCGCGAAGGCTGCGAAGGATTCTCAATGCGACGACGCGCGGCCTCCCTGTGCTAAGCAATGGGTTTCCAGCTCTGCGCGGACCCGCCTTTGACCGAATCGCTCTCCCCAACCCGCCCGGCCGACGCGGCCCCGGCCCCGTCTCCCCGCCGGAAGTACGGCAGCCAGGTTATGGCCGACCGGCGCCAGCGCATCCTCGCCCAGGCTCAGGCGATGCTCGACGAGGTCGGGGTGGAGGGCTTCACCATCCGCGAACTGAGCAGCCGCGCAGGCGTCGCCCAGCGCACCCTCTACAACCTGTTCGGAAGCAAGGAGGACATCGTCGCCTCGGCGATCCACGATCACTTCGCGGGGCTGCTGGACGAAGTGGCGCCGCCACCGCCGGCGGCGGACTTCCCGGGGCATCTTCGGCGCATCGACATCCTGCTGGACCGCACGATCGAACTGAAGCGCTACGCCACGGCCATGGTGGGGGTGTTCTTTTCGCCGTCGGTGGACCGCCGCCTCTACGACACCCTGCGCTGGATTTCCGAAGGAGGCAGCGCCGCGTGGCTTCCGCGGGCGGTGGAGGGCGGCGTGCTGGTGAAGCTGTCGCCCGAGGATCGCGAGCGCCTCTCCACCCTGCTCATCAACACCGGCTACGCCAACATCACCGACTGGGCCGCCGGGCGGATCTCCGCCGAGGAGATGAAGATCCGCTTCAAGATGAACTTCCTGATCTGCATCCAGCCCCTCACCCGCCCGCCTTATCGGGCCAGCGTCGCCGCCCTCCTCGAGAGCTTGCGGCGCGGCGAGCCCTACGCTGCGTAAAGCGGCGAGCTCGCCTTCAGGAAGCGCAGCAGGTGGCGCATGGTGACCACCGTCTCGCCGCGCTCGTCGCGCGCGGTCGCGTCCCACCACAGGTACTCGGTCTTGGGACTGTCGCCGACGCCGACGACGCGCCCCTCCACCTCGTAGGGCCGGTCCAGGAACACCGGGCCGCGGTGGAAGGCGATCTCGAAGGCGCCGAACATCGCCAGGGTGTCGCCGAGGTGGGGGGAGATGCGGTCGTGGTGATGACCCACCCCGTCCCCGACCAGCAGGCGAAACATCATCGCCGAGACGGCGTTGAGCGAGGCGATCGGCGCCCCCCAGGGCGACGGGCCGACATACCAGTCCATCACCTCGCTGAGCGCGCCGGTCCGCAGCAGCTGGTCCTGGAACGACTGCTGCGCCGTCAACTCCGTCTTGCCGAGCAGCTGGCCCGGCTTCACGCCCTTCAGCAGGCGCAGGGACCCGTCGTCGCAGGTCTTCAGGTCGCGCGTGCGCAGCTCCGAGAGGGAATGGTCGCCGAGCGAGGCGGTGCCCTGGCAGACGACGATCGCCGGATCGTCCGGCCGCCGGGCGTGGATGCGCGTCTGAGCGCCCGCCGGCGACGGCCGCTCCACGACCGCCTGCACGGTCTCGCCGGAGACCACCACATTGAGGAAGTACAGCGACAGCGCCCCGCGCTCGAACCACTCGCGCCCGTAGGCCTCCACCAGCAGGGGCGCGAAGAGGTCGAGGTGGTTGTTGCCGCCCACCGCCGCGCCGCGGAAGCCGAGCTTCCTGGCGGCCTCCGGATCGTGAATGCTGGAGTCGGACTGGTTGAGCGCGGTGCGGACCTTGCCCACCAGGGGCCCGGCCAGAGTGGCGGCGTCGGACAAAAGTGGCCTCCCAAGGCTGTTTGCGCGACTTCAGCACCGGGCCGGCAGGGATGCAAGCGCCGCCGGTCCGGCGGATCGTCGTTGAATTGGTTGATATGATAGTCTATGTGTAACGCATTCAACAAGGAGCTCGCGATGGCGCGGTCAATCCCTGCCCTCTCTGTCGACACGATCCTGCGCGACCGTCTGATTGCGAGTGTCGATCGCATCGTGCACATGATGGATGCCTCCGCCAAGGCGGAGGCCGCCAAAAGTCCAGACGTGCCGAGCCTCGTCCTCAGCCTGGTCCGCGGTTTGCCCACCACGGAGATCGATGACCCGGCGATCAAGGACTCGCTGATCGCCGCAACCGAGTTCAAGCGCCGGATGCTCACGGACGCCGGCGGCGCGCTGACGGCGGGCCAGGTCCGTGAGGTGCTCGGCCACAAAAGCCTTCAGGCCGTCTATAAGGCCGTCAAGGAACGGCGGCTGTTGATGGTCGAAGACAATGGCCAGCAGCTTTTCCCGGCGTTCCAGTTCCACGACGGGGCCGTCTTGCCGGCCATTGCCGGGGTCCTCGATGCGGCGCCGCACACCGACGGTTGGGGCGTTCTGCAGTTCCTGGTCAGCGGGGATCAGGGCCTTGGCGATCGACGCCCGTTGGACCTGATCAAAGGCGAGCCTGACGATGTCCGGCAGGTGGTCCGGTTCGCCAGGGCGCTCGAGGATTGAGCGCAGCGAAGCCGCGCAAGCCGCCCATCGCCCGGATCGCCAAGGGCGCGGTGCTCCACCGCGTTCATGGGGAGGTTCGGGCGGCGCGTTGGTATGGGCGCAGGGACGGGACATCGCGCTGGGATGATCCCGACGGCGATTTTGGGGTGCTCTACCTCGGCCGCTCGCCGGTCGGCGCCTTCGCCGAAACCCTGCTGAGAGCGCCGACCGATCGGGACGTGTTGTGGAGCCGCGCCGGACAGAGGCGCCAGGCCGCCTTCAGAGTGCTGGAGCAGCTCCAGCTCGCGAAGCTTCACGGCGAAGGGCTGGCCTGGTTCGGAGTGATGGCCGCTCAGATCGCCGAGTCCGACTACACCGTCCCGCAGGGCCTCTCCCGGCGAATTCACGCGGTCTTTCCCGTCGACGGCATCCAATACCGATCCCGCTTCGACAACGACGAGCTCTGTGTTGCGCTCTTCGACCGCGCTGACCCTAAGCTCGAGTTGCTGGCGGAAGGCGATCCGATCGACAAAGCCTGGGCTCGCCAGACCCTTACCCGCCGGGGCTACCGGCTGATCGACCTCTAGGGCGAGCGATGGTCACGCCAAGGCGTCCCTGCGTCTTCTGTGGTCAGACCCGAAAGCTCATTGTCATATCATTTTGCAAAGATTCCTCTTGACCCGCAATATGCAAAGTCGTACTATCTCTGTCGATGTCCAAGTCCGCACACACCACCGCCCCGGCGCCCCAGCCCGATCCGGCCCCCATCGATCCTCCGATGGTCGACGAAGCCGATCTGCTGGCGGCGTCCGTCGCTCGCGTGGAGCGTCGCCTGCGCATGCTCGACGAGCTGGCCGAGATGGCCATGAAGCTGGCCAGCCGGGTGACCGAGCGGGCCCTGGCCGAGGACGCCGCCGCGTCCGCCAAGGCCGTGGCGGGCGATGCGCCGGCTGACTTCGCCGCGGACGACCTCACCAAGCTCTCCCGCGCCGTGCGCCTCACCCTCGATCTCGCCGGGCGGCTCGAAGAGACGCTCGCTCGCCTGCGCTCCGGTGAAATTACTGTGCGCGCGGCGCGCCGGCAGGAACACGAAGAGCGCGCCTCCCGGGCTCGGAACCAACGTGACGCCGCCGCCCGCGACAAGGTGGCCGAACAGGTGACGATGGTCATCTATTCCGAGTCCGAATCCGAAACCGAGAGCAGCGATCTGCTGGATGCGCTCGCCGAGCGCCTGAGCGACGACATCGTCTATATCGACGTCGAGGATCAGCCGCTGCGCGAGGCGGTCGAGCGGCTCTGCGGCGACCTGGGCCTCAAGCCCGACTGGTCCCGCTGGACCGACGACGGATGGCCCGAGCCGGACGAATTCTTCAAGACCCGCGAGCCCTGGTCACCGTTCAACCGGGTCAGCCGAAAACCGGTGCTCAGGTAGGGCCCAAGACCTCCGATCTAGACGTCCCAGGCGACGGGAAGCTTGCGAATACCTTGCAGAACCGGCGCGCGCGTCTCGGGAACCACCTCGCCGTCGAGCCGCAGTCCGGGCAGGCGGTCGAGCACCGCTTCCAGGAACAGCTGCGCCTCGATGCGCGAGAGCGGCGCGCCGCGGCAGATGTGGATGCCGTAGCCGAACGCCAGGTGCTTGCGCACCTGATCGATGTCGCGGTCCAGGTCGAAGCGGGTCGGATCGGGGAACACCGTAGGATCCAGGCTGCCGGCTGCCCACAGCATCATCACCTTGGTGTCGGGCTCCAATTCCAGCGGCCCCAGGCGGGTCGGCTGGTTGTTGGTGCGGAACAGGCCGTGCACCGGCGCGTCCACCCGGAGGCATTCCTCGATCGCCAGGGGAACGAGGCTGCGGTCGGCCCTCAGCTTAGCGAACTGGTCCGGGGTGGTCAGCAGCCGATGGACGAGGTTGGAGAGCAGGATGGTGGTCGTCGCGCTGCCGGCGGTGAGCAGGAAGCTGCAAAAGCCCAGGATCTTCTCGTCGGTCAGCCGCCGCCCGCCGATCTCGGAACTGATGAACCGGGTAAGGAGGTTCTCGTCCGGTTCGGCCTCGCCGGCCGCCAGCCGGCGCCTGGTCTCCGCGAGATGGTCGGCCAGGAAATGGGTGGCGGGGTTCGGCGGCGTGCCCGCATTGCTCGGCCGCAGCATCTGGCCGACGCCGTACAGCAGCCCCTCGCGGAACGCCTTCATCTCGGCCGGGTCGGTCGCGCGTCCGAACATCTGAAATATCACCCACAGCGGCAGGGGTTCGGACAGCGTCTCGTGCAGGTCGCAGCGGCCGTCGGCGAAGACGGCGTCGATCTTCCCGTTCACGAAGGCGCGGATGCCGGGAATGAAGGAGTCGAAGTAGGTCTTGGAGAAGGCCTTCCCCACCAGACGCGCTTCGAAAGTGTGCTCGGGCGGATCGACGCTGACCAGCACGCCGGGCGTCTCGGGTGGCTGGTAGCCGAGGCCCGGGCCGAATTTGCTGCTCCACTGGTCCGCCCGCACGCAGGCCTCGACGATCTCCTTGTGCGCGGCCACGGCGTAGAAATCGCCCTCGCTGGAATGGGCGAACGGGCAGCCGCCGGCGTGCAGGTCCATATACACCTGTTTGTAATTCTTCAGGAAATGTTCGGAGTTGAAGTCGATCTCCGCCACTCCGGGGATCGCGTGCGTCTTGGGCCCAGCCATTCCATCCTCCTGAAGTCCGACCCGCGAGGGGCGGCACCAGCAATCCAGAAAAATAGCACGTGTGTCAATGATGGCTTGCCAACGGCCTTGGCTTGGGCCACGACTTGCGGTCACAAACGGGGTCGGACGCGAGCCCCGGCGGAGGAACGAGCATGTCGTCTGGAGACGGGCTGACCCTGGAAACCCTGATCGCGCGGGCCGAGGTCAGCGACGTGGTCCACCGCTACGCCACCGGCATCGACCGCCGGGACTGGGCGCTCTATCGCTCGATCTTCGCCGACGAGGTGGATTTCGACTTCACCACCTGGAGCGGCGGCGAGCCGCGGCGGCTCACGGCCGACGAGTGGGTGGCGGGCGTCCGCGAGGGTCTCTCCGGCTTCGACGCCACCCAGCACATCAGCAGCAACCACGTCCACACCATCGAGGGCGAGGCGGCGACCTGCGTCTCCTACATGGTCGCCCTGCATCACCTGGTGGAGGACGAGCAGCGCCTGATGCAGGGCCTGGGGGGCTTCTACACCAATCGCCTGCGTCGGGAGGCGGGGGCCTGGAAGATCCACGCCTGCACCCTGACGGTGACCTGGGAGATGGGCGACCGCGGCCTCTTCCAGATTGCCGCGAAGCGCTGGGCCGAGCGCCGGTCGGCGATCTGAACGGGGCCGGCGGAGCATGCGCGTCTTCATCGCCGGAGCCGGCGGCTATCTTGGAAACGCCCTGGCGCGCGCCTGCTCCGCCGCCGGCCACAAGGTGGCGGCGCTCGCGCGGGGCAAGGACAAGGCCAAGGCTTTCGCCGCCCAGGGCCTGGAGCCGATCGTCGGCGACCTGGCCCGTCTCGCCGAACTCCGCGGCAAGCTCGCGGCCATGGACGCCATCGTCCTGGCCGCCGCGATCCCCTTCGACCAGGAGTGGGGCGTCGCCGACGCGCTGATCGGGGCCCTGGAGGGCAGCGGCAAGCCTTTCATCATGACCAGCGGAACCGCCGTGCTCTCCCACGAGACGCCCCACGGCGAGTGGCGGCACGAGACCTACGCCGAGGACGAGCGCTTCACGCCCCCGCCGTGGATCGCGCTGCGGGTGGAGACCGAGAACAGCGTGCGCGCCGCCGCCCGACGCGGCGTTCGCGCCATGGTGGTGCGCCCGCCGCTGATCTGGGGACACGGCGGCAGCAAGCAGGTCCCGGCCATCTTCCAGTCGGTCCAGACGACCGGCGCGGCCTGCTACATCGGGGCGGGGTTGAATCTCTATACCCACGTCCACGTCGACGACCTCGCGGCGATCTATCTCCTGGCGCTGGAGAAGGGCGTGACCGGAGCCCTCTATCACGCGGTCGCCGGCGAGGTGTGCTGGCGCACCCTGGCCCGGGCCGTGGCGAAGGTGAGCGGCGTGGACGCCCGCAGCGTCAGCCTCGATCAGGCCGGCGAGATCTGGGGCCCGTTCATCGGACCGCTGTTCTTCGGCGTCAGCAGCCGGTCCCGCGCGGTGCGAACCCGCGCCGAGCTTGGCTGGTCCCCCACGCGCCTGGACCTGGAGGAGGACATCCTCACCGGCTCCTACTCGCGCGTCGCGGCTCTCGGCTGCCATGAATAAACTTGACACACGTAGCAATATTTTGATCCATCGCCCGGAGAGCGGCGCTCACGCTGGCGCCAACATAAAGGGGAGGTCGGCTTGAACATCTCGGGTCGCACGGTGCTGATCTCAGGGGCGGCGGCGGGCATCGGCCGCGCGACGGCGGTGGCCCTGGCGCGCAAGGGAGCGGCGCGAATCGTGCTGGTGGACATCGATCGGCCGGGCCTCGAGCAGACCGCACGGCTCGTCGGCGGGGCGGGTGCGAAGGGCGTGGTCCAGGTCGTCGACGTGACCGACGGCCCGGCCCTCCAGACCCTGTTCGAGGGCGCCTTCGCGGAGGGCGGCATCGACATCGTCTTCAACAACGCCGGAATCCTCTCCGGGCCGCCGGCCTTCCCCGACACGCCGCTGGCCCGCATCCGTCAGGTGGTGGCCATCAATTTCACGGCCGTGATCGAGGCCACTTGGCACGCCATCCGCCTGATGAAGGCGGCGGGCAAGGGCGGGGTGATCATCAACACCTCGTCTACGGGCGGCCTCAACCCCTACCTCTCCGACGCGCCCTACGCCGCCACCAAGGCCGGGGTCCTGATGTACAGCCGCTCGTGCGGCCCGCTGAAGGAGAGCGACGGCATCCGCGTCAACGCCGTCTGCCCGGGCGTCACCAACACGCCGATCCTGGCCAAGACGGGCGGCGACAGGGTCGCGGAATGGCTCGAACCGCTGCTGCAGCAGATCGAGATCCTCCAGCCGGAGGATATCGCCGCGGCGGTGATCGGCCTGATCGAGGACGACGACGTTTCGGGCGAGTACGTGGTCGTCCAGAACCAGCGCAAGGACGCCTGACCCATGGCTCCTGGGCGCCTCCGCTGTCGGGAGGTCCGCCTCGCCCGCCGGCCGAACGGCGCGCCCGCCCTCTCAGACTTCGCCATCGTGGAGATCGACCTGCCCGAACCGGGCGAAGGCGAGGTGCTGGTGCGCAACCGGGTCATGTCGGTGGACCCCTATATGCGCCTGCCGATGACGGGGCAGCAGGGGGTCCACGCCGCCATGGGCGAGGGCGAGACGCTTCACGGCGCCGCCGTCGGGGTGGTGGAAGCGTCGCGCTCGCCGGACCTTCCCGAGGGCGCCTGGGTCTCCAGCGCCGCGCACGGCTGGCGGGAGGCTTATGTCGCCCCGGCCCGGGCGTTGGCGCGGATCGACCCCCTCGCCGGCGATCCCGGGCTCTACGTCGGCCTGCTGGGCCTGATCGGGGTGACCGCCTATGCAGGCGTCGAATATGTGCTGCAGCCCAAGGCGGGCGAGACGGTGTTCGTCTCCGGCGGCGCGGGGGCGGTCGGCATGATCGCCTGCCAGCTGGCGAAGCGGCGCGGGGCCCGGGTGATCGCCACCACCGGGTCGGACGAGAAGGCGGCCTGGCTCGCCGACGAGATCGGCGTCGACACGGCCATCAACTATCGCACCGCCGGCAGCCTCGCGGACGCCCTACGCGCCGCCGCGCCGGGGGGGCTGGACGGCATGTTCGACAACGTCGGGGGCTCGACCCTCGAGGCCGCCATCGAGGCGATGAAGATGAACGGCCGCATCGCCCTCTGCGGTGCGATCGAGCTCTACAACAGCCCGAACTATCGGGCCGGACCCGCGAATTTCTTCACGGTCATCGAGAAATGCCTGGAGCTGAAGGGCTTCAACGCCGGACCTTACTATTCCCGCGCCGGCGAGATTTTCGCCGCCCTGACGGCCATGCTGCGCACGGGCGAGCTGAAGTGGCGGGAAACGGTTCGCGAGGGGATCGAGGCGGCGCCCCAGGCTTTCGTCGACCTGATGGCCGGCGCCAACTTCGGCAAGATGCTGGTGAGGCTGTAGGATGAACCTGACCCACGTCCACACTCCGTTGCGGATCGCCGGCGCGCAGCTGAAGAACCGGGTCGTGCGCACGGCCCACGCCACCAACATCGGCGGCGGGGGCGGGATGACCGACGACCTGATCGCCTATCACCTCGCCCGCGCCCAGGGCGGCTGCGGCCTGCTGATCGTCGAGATCATGGGCGTGCACGCCACCTCGCCCTCCGGCCTCAACGCCTTCGACCCCAAGATCGGCCGCGGGTACGAGAAGCTGGCGGAGGCGATCCGGCCGACCGGGGCCAAGGTCTTCCAGCAGCTCTGGCACGCCGGCCACAACGCCCATCCCATCAATGGCGGGCCGCCGTGGTCCGCCTCCGACGTGCCCGGTCCCACGGTCGGGGTGGCGCCCCTGCCGATGGACAAGGCGATGATCGACGAGATCGTCGAGGCCTACGCCGCCGCCGCCCTTCTTTGCGAGAGCCTCGGCCTGGACGGGGTGGAGGTCCACTGCGCCCACGGCTACCTGCCGGCCCAATTCCTCTCGCCCAACGCCAACACCCGGGACGACGAATACGGCGGCTCGTTCGAGAACCGCGCGCGGTTCATGGTCGAGGTGGTCTCGGCGGTGCGCGCGGCGGTGTCGAAGGACTTCGCCGTCGGCATTCGCGTGGCCCCCGACTTCACCGTGGGCGGCCTGGGGCCCGAGGAAAACCTCAAGGCCGCCCAGGCCGTCGAACACCTGATCGATTACGTGAACGTCTCTGCCGGCAACTACCAGAGCTTCCCCAAGATGATCGGCGGCATGCACGAGCCCACCGGCTACGAGCTGCCCACCGCCATCCCGATCACCAGCAAGGTCAAGGTCCCCACGCTGGTCACCGGCCGTTTCCGCACCCTTGAGGAGGCCGACGCGGTGATCCGGGCCGGCGAAGCGGATCTCGTCGCCCTCACCCGCGCCACGATCGCCGATCCGTTCCTGGTCCAGAAGACCCTGGACGGCCACCCCGAACGCGTGCGCCCGTGCATCGCCTGCAACCAGGGGTGCGTCGGCCAGCTGCTCGCCCCGCCCTTCCGCATGGGTTGCGCCGTCAATCCCTCCACGGGCTACGAGCGCACCTTTGGCGACCACACGCTGACCCGCACCCCGACTCCCGGCCGGGTTCTGGTGGTGGGCGGCGGCCCGGCCGGCCTGGAGGCGGCGCGGGTCGCTGCCGAGCGCGGGCACATGGTGGTGCTGGCCGAGGCGCAGGCGGACCTCGGCGGCGCGATCAGGCTGGCCATGCGCGCACCCACCCGGGCCAACCTGGGCGACATCACCTACTGGCTGGAGCAGGAGGTCTTCCGCCTGGGGGTGGAGGTGCGCCGCAGCACCTATCTTGAAGCCGGCGACATCCTCGCCGAAGGCTTCGGGGAAGTGATCCTGGCGACCGGCTCGACGCCGCGCATGGACGGCGTGCAGCTCTCCAATCCGGGCGAGCCGATCGACGGCATCGATCGGCCGCACGTGCTCTCCAGCCAGGACCTGTTCGCCAACCCGGGCAGGGACTTCGGCCAGGACGCGGTGGTGATCGACGACGCCGGCCATTACGAGGCGGTGGCGGCGGCCGAGCAGCTGGTCGTCCGCGGCGCGGCCGTCACCTACGTCTCGCGCCTACCCGCCTTCGCGCCGGGGGTGGAGTCGGCGCTGATGACCGAGCCGGCCCTCGAGCGCCTGAGCCGCGGCCGCTTCACCCACCTGGCCCGCCACCGCGCCATCGCCATTGAGGAAAAGGAGGTGGTGATCGGCCCCACCTACCTGCCCAAGGGAAGCAACCAGACCCACAGGGTCAAGGCCGACACCGTGGTGTTCGTCTCCGTCAACCGCCCCAACCGCGAGCTGTTCGCGCCCCTGAAGGCGGCCGGCCTGTCGGTGCGGCTGGTGGGCGACGCCAACGCCCCGCGCTACCTGACCGCCGCCATGCGCGAGGGTCATCTGGCCGGCGCGGCGGTCTGATCGAAAGATGGCCATGGACCCCGACGCCGTCGCCGCCCACCTGGAAATCCAGCAGGTGCTCTACCGCTATTGCCGCGCGGTGGACCGCGGCGACGCCGCCCTGCTGGAGAGCGTCTACCACCCGGGCGCCACCGACAACCACGGCGCCTTCAAAGGCACGGGCGCTGAGTTCGCCGCCATGCTCGTGCCGGCCATGGACGCCTCGCCGCGGGTCGGCCAGCACCACATCACCAACATCCTGATCGACCTCGACGGCGAGGCGGCGAACGTCGAAAGCTACTTCCTGGCCCTGCATCCGGCGGCCGACGGCTCGCATATCCCGGTCACCGGCCGCTACCTCGACCGTTTCCAGCGCCGGGAGGGACGCTGGGCGATCGCCGAGCGGATCGTCGTCATCGACTGGTCCGCCCAGCCGATTCCCTGGGCGCCGTGGTCGGCCCACGGCGACTATCCCCAGGGCGGTCGTCGCGAGCGGGACCCCTCGCACGGAGGCTGAGAGAAAAGCGATCGCTTGCGTTCCGCGAATACGTCGTGAAAACTGTCTGACGTTGCAAAATTAACGCTCTTGGGAGATTGGCGGATGGACGGATCGCAACCCATCGGACAGGGCCGGAGCGACCGGCATCCGGGCGACACCTACGGCGACATCCTCGAGCGCGACAGCCGACCCGTTCCCGGGCACCTGCGCGAGGGCCGGCTGCCGGAGATCGGCACGGAACCGGTGCTGGCCTCGCGCTACACCTCCCGCGCCTTCTTCGACAAGGAACTGCGCCACCTGTGGCCCAGGGTCTGGCAGTTCGCCTGCCGCGTCGAGGACATCCCCGACGTGGGCGACACCCTGATCTATGAGAACGTCGGCAAGTCGCTGCTGGTGGTGCGCACCGCCCCGGATGCGATCCGCGCCTTCTACAACACCTGCCTCCATCGCGGCCGAAAGTTGGCCACCCACGACGGCTGCAAGAACGAACTGCGCTGCCCCTACCACGGCATAGCGTGGAACATCGACGGCAGCTTCAAGGACAATCCGATCGGCTGGGACTTCCCGCAATGGGAAGGCGGCGACATGAGCCTGCCGCAGGCTCGCGTCGACACCTGGGGAGGCTTCGTCTTCGTCAATTTCGATCCCGCCGCGCCGCCGCTGGCGAGCCTCATCAAGCCTCTGGCCGACGACTTCGCCCGCTACGACTGGGAGAACCGCTACCGGGCGATGTGGATCCAGAAGAAGGTGCGCTGCAACTGGAAGGCGATGACCGAGGCCTTCATGGAGAGCCACCACAGCCTCACCACCCACCCGCAGATCCTGCCCGCCCTCGGCGACGCCAACAGCCAGTACGACCTGCCCAACGACTACGTCTCGCGCCACTTCTCGGCCCAGGGCGTGCCGAGCCCCTTCCTCTCCGGCGTCACCGAGCAGGACGTGGTGGACTATATGACGGGCATGGGGGGCGGCCGGCGCACACGGCCCTTCGCCGGCGCCGGTGAGACCCACAAGGTGCCCGAGGGGACGACGGCGCGGGTCTACATGGCCGAGATCGGCCGCCAGGGTCTGACCCAGGAAACCGGCTACGACTACAGCCACGCCTCCGACGCCGAGATGCTCGACGCCCTGCTCTACAACATCTTCCCCAACATGAGCGTCTGGGCCGGCCACGCGCCCAAGCTCACCTACCGCTGGCGGCCCAACGGCCTGGATGTCGACACCGGCCTGATGGACATCATGATCTTCGCGCCCTGTCCCAAGGAGGGGCCCCGCCCCGCCGGCGCGCCGGTGATCGAGCTCGGGTTCGACGAGCCGGTCTCCTCCATCCCGGGGCTGGGCGGCCTGGCGGCGGTGTTCGACCAGGACTTCGGCAACCTGCCCTACGTCCAGGAAGGCCTGCACGCCACAGGCAACGGCCAGGTTCATTTCGCCCGCTACAGCGAGATGCGCATCCGCCACCTGCACCAGATGATCGACCGCTACATCGCCGTCGGCGAAGCGTCGTCGAACGCGTCGGGGTGCTTAAGAGACGCTCGGATCCGATAGACGGTTTCTTCGGGCGATCACGCCTCGCCCTAGGCTCGAAGCCCCCGCGCGGCAGAACATCGGCTATCTGATCGGCCTGGGGGCGACGAGGTCGCCTGAAGCCGCATGATCGAGGGCAGCATCACAATATTGCAGCATTGTGACTATTGCTAAGCCTGTCCAGCTTGGTGAATGCGGCGCCAACCATGCCAAAAGGACTCGTGGAGCTACCTCAAGGAACCCCGCAAACAATGTCGGGCGCCCTACACAGGAATGGGCTCAAAACCTTGACGAATGTTGGCGGCTTTGTGCTCCAAACCGAGCGAAGCGTCTTGACATTCGTCCAATTTCGATCAAATGCTATGAAGTCTGGCAGTCGAGCTGGCGTTCAACCGTAACCATAAAAAGTGAGGTCGAAATGAAGACGTCGATTCTGGGGACCGCGGCTCTCGTCGGAGCCTTGCTGGTCGGGAGCGCCGCGAGCGCTCTGACATTCGCGGACTATGTGAACGTGCTCGTCCCGGGGCAGGTCGCCGTCACATTCACGTCGTTCAACGACAGCACCGCGCCGGAGTTCTTCGTCGGCACGACCACCTTGCCGATCGGCTTCCAGGAGGGGACGGTCTTCCTGACCGAACCGGGCACCGGCGCCTTCAGCGACGCGCTCACCGTGATCAAGAACACCACGGGCGGCATCGACATCCTGTTCTTCTCCGACCCGACAACGATCCCGCCGATCGACATCCTTCCGCACCAGTTGTCGGTCACCGAGACGGGCGGCGTGCAGGATGTGAGCAGCTTCTTCGGCCCCAACATCCTGGTCCAGGTCGGCTCCGACCTCAACGTC
>JAQGIW010000075.1 GCA_028290905.1 Caulobacteraceae bacterium
GTCCGCCGGCGCCCTGTCGAAGCGCGAGGCCGGTCCTGGCCCACGGCGTCGGCGCCGGATGGGCTTGCGGCGGGGCCACCGGCGCGGAGGCGATCACATTCGCAGCAACCGGGAGTGCGGCCGCGCGGACCGGTCGCGCGCCGCTGAAGTCGGCGGCCCGCACCACCGTCGCCGCGCGGGCGTTGCGGTAGCTGTCGGCCGGGCGTTCGCCGCCACCGGCGCGGTCGCGGTAGGCTTCTCGAACGCTGCCCTCGTTGAGGCGGCGCCTGTAGTCGTCGCTGACGGAATAGCCGGGACGATAGTCCTCGTCCGGGGCCAGGGCCGCCCAGCCGATCGCGTCGGAGTCGCCGAGCCGCCAGCCCGCCCCGCCGAAGAAAGCGACCAGGGCCGGGGCGTAGACCGGTTCAGGGGTCGAACGCCCGGGGATCCAGCCCCATCGGCCGCCGATCTGGGCCCAGCGACCATAGTGGAACGGGGCGAACCCCCAGGGCTCATCGTCGATCCAGGTGTAGCCCCAGGGTTCGACATAAGCCCAGTGGCCGTCGCGATAGGGCGCCCAGTCCTGCGGCACGTCCCGCGGGAACCAGACCTGGCCGTACTGTGGGTCGGCGGAGAAATCGCCGTAGCCATAGAGATCGCCCAGCCCCGTGACGTCGGCGGCGCTCTCGTCGGTCGGCCGCCAGCGCATGCGCGCCTCCAGGTCGCGGCCCCAGTCGTCGATGTAGGCGTTCTCGGCGTACTGAATCTGGGGGTCGTAGCCGGCGTAGACGAGCGCGGCCTGGCCGGGTTGCACCGGCGTCAGTCCTTCCGGCGAGGGCGCGTCGGCCGCGCCTTCGAAAACCGTCACCTCGACCGGCGGGTAATTGCCGTCCTGAGGCGCGCCGACGTCGATCCTATAGAGGCCGCGGGCGTCGAGCCGGACGTCTCCGGCCGGCGTGGCGATGATCACCGGACGGCGGGGACTGGTCCACAGACGGATATCGAGAGAGCCCTGTGGAAGGCCGAGCCGCGTGTCACCGTAGTCGACGTCGACCACGTCCAGTTCGGTCTCGCTGTCGAGCCGGGCGTCGACCGATCCGATCTGAAGCTCGGCGCGGCCGTCGTCGCCGGTCCAGAACGCTTCGCCCGGCGCGACGGGAAAGTTGCGGGTGGCCAAGGTCCACTCATCCGCCTGCGGCGGCTGGAACGACACCTCGCCCTCGGTATAGGCGATGCGGCCCACGCGGGCGGGAGGATCGGCGAGCGCGGCCGTGGCGACGGCGGCCAGGGAAGAGGTGCTCAGCAGGCAGATCAGCAGGCGGCGTTTCATCTTTTTTCCTTCAGCGAGCGGGCGTTTGAGCTCAAACGTGGCATGAGGCGGCTGAACCGTCGCTGAATTCGTCTTCACGGCCTCGCCTGTTCAACGGCGGGGCACGGCCAAGGTTGCGAGAGAGCGACCGGGCCATATAAGGAGCCGGCGTGTCCAACCGCCCGCGCGCCACCGCGATCCTCGAGCTCGTCTCGTCCTGCCGTCCCGGCTGGTCGCTGCCGCAGGACTTCTACCTGCGTCCGGACGTGTTCGAGGCCGATCTGCGTCTGCTCGAGGATCGCTGGGTCTGCGCCGGCCACGCCAGCGAAGCGCCCGCCCCGGGCGACTGGTTCACGACCGAACTGGGCGCACAGTCGGCGATCATCGTGCGGGGCGAGGACGGTGTCCTGCGGGCCCTGGCCAACGTCTGCCGTCACCGCGGATCGCGGGTGTGCGTCGGTCCGCGCGGCCGGGGGCCCCTCCTCACCTGCCCCTACCACGCCTGGAGCTATCACCTTGACGGCCGCCTGCGCGCGGCCCGGGAGATGCCCGACGGCTTCGATCCCGGCGCCTTCGGCCTCAAGGCGCTGCCGATCAAGGTCGTGGGCGGCCTCGTCTTCGTCAGCTTCGGCGCCGACCCGCCGCCGTTCGGCGACGCGGAACCGGCGCTCGCCGCCATGACCGCGCTCTACGGCTGGGAAGGCGCGCGCGTCGCGCATCGCGAGAGCTACGCCGTGGCGGCGAACTGGAAGCTGGTGATGGAGAACTATCACGAATGCTACCATTGCGGTCCCGCGCACCCGGAGTTCTCGGTCCTCCACGCCCTCGCGCGGCCGAACAACCGGACCCTCTGCGCCGAGCCGGACCCGAAGACCGGCCTCGCCGATTTCGAGGCCTGGGCGAGTATACCGGACGGCCGCGAGACAGCCCGCGTGATGCGCTCGGCCCTCACCCACGGCGCCCTGACCGGCAGCGCCGACGGGCGCCCCCTCGCCCCGCCGATGGGCCCCGCCGGCGCCCGCTGGGACGGGCAGTGCGTGTTCGGCGAACTGGGATTCCTGAGCGCCTTCCTGGCCTATGCCGACCACGGGGTGATCTATCGGTTCGTCCCCCGCGCCGGGCAGGAGACCGAGATGGAGGTGATCTGGCTCGTCGCCGGCGCCGCCGACGCCGGTCGGGACTACGACGTGGAGCGCCTCGCCTGGCTGTGGGACGTGACCAGCCGGGCCGACAAGCGGATCATCGAGCGCAACCAGGCGGGCGTCGCCTCCCGCGCCTATGAGCCCGGCCCGTTCTCATTGATGGAGCCCGGCACGCAGGCCTATGTGGAACGCTATGTGGCCGAACTGGCGAGGCGCGCGGATGGCCTATGACGCGCTGATCGTCGGGGGCGGCCACAACGGCCTGACCTGCGCCTTCTATCTGGCTCGCGCCGGCTACAAGGTGCGGGTGCTGGAGCGCCGCGGGATCGTCGGCGGCGCGGCGATCACCGAGGCGTTCCACCCCGGCTTCCGCAACTCGGTCGCCAGCTACTCCGTCTCCCTGCTCAACCCCAAGGTCATCGCCGACATGGAGCTGGCCCGCCACGGCCTGAAGGTGGTGATTCGGCCCCTCTCCTACTTCGCCCCCGTGGACGACCGCCGCTACCTGATCCTCGACAAGGACCCCGTCCGCTCCCGGCGCGAGGTGGCGCGCTGGTCGGAAAAAGACGCCGACCGGCTTGAGGCCTTCCACGCGCACTTCGACGGCGCCGTCGAGCTGCTGCGCTCGTTGCTGCTGAAGACGCCCGTCAATCCCGTCGGCGGGGTGCGGGACCTGGTCAGTGGCCTCGGGCTCGCCAATCAGGTGCGGCGCCTGGGCCTGGACGGCCAGGGCCTGCTGCTGGACCTGTTCGGCAAGAGCGCCGGCGACATCCTCGACCAGTGGTTCGACACCGATGTGCTCAAGGGCCTGCTGGGCTTCGACGCCACCATCGGAAACTACGCCAGTCCTTATACGCCCGGGTCGGCCTATGTGCTGTTGCACCACGTGTTCGGCGAGGTGAACGGGGTCAGGGGCGCCTGGGGCCACGCCATCGGCGGCATGGGCTCGATCACCCAGGCCATGGCGGCGGCCTGCCGGGAGGCGGGCGTGGAGATCTCCACCGATGCGCCGGTGCGCGAGATCGCCATTAGCGGTGGCAAGGCGGTGGGCGTGGTCCTGGAGGACGGCGCCGACCTGTCGGCGCGGGCGGTGGTCTCCAATCTCAACCCCAAGCTGCTGTTCGGCTCGCTGGTGGCCCCCGAGCATCTGGACCAGCCCTTCAAGGACCGCATGGCCTCCTGGCGCTGCGCCTCGGGCACCTTCCGCATGAACGTGGCGCTCTCCGAACTGCCGAGTTTCTCCTGCATGCCGAGCCGGGGCCGGGCCGAACAGCACGGCGCCAGCATCGTCATAGCCCCCTCGCTACGCTACCTGGACCAGGCCTACATGGACGCCCGCATGCACGGCTGGGCGCGACGGCCGTCGATCGAGATGCATATCCCGAGCGTATTGGATGACTCCCTGGCCCCACCCGGCCAGCACGTGGCAAGCCTGTTCTGTCAGCAGTTCGCCCCCACCCTGCCCGCCGATCTCCCCGGCGGCGCCAGCTGGGACGACCACCGCGAAGCCGTGGCCGACCTGATCGTCGACACGGTCGACGCCCTGGCGCCCAACTTCAAGCAAGCGATCCTGGGCCAGATGATCCTCTCGCCGCTGGACCTGGAGCGACAGCTCAGCCTGACCGGCGGCGACATCTTCCACGGCGCCCTGACCCTGGACCAGCTCTACAGCGCCCGCCCGGCTCTGGGCCATGGCGACTACCGCGCGCCGGTGCCGGGCCTCTACATGTGCGGCTCGGGAACCCACCCCGGCGGCGGCGTCACCGGCGCCCCCGGCCACAACGCCGCCCACGAGATCATCCGCGACCTCCGCGCGCGCGGCGCGAGGCGCGGGCGGCCGAAAGCGGTCGCCTGACTCACCGCTCGCCGCGCACGGCCTCGTTCGCCAGGATGCCGATTTTCGCCCTGGTCCACAGCCCCTTCCTCGGACCGCGGTCCTGGGAGGCGGTCGGGGCCGCGCTCGGCAGCCGGGACGACTGGGCCCGTAGGCCGTAGCCGGGCCAGTGGGGTGGTCGGGCTGGACGCGTCTTGCGGTTGATGCGGTCGACGACGCGACCGCGCGCGGCGCGCTCTGAACGGCGTGGCGGAACGTCGCGCCCAAGGCGCTCGCCAAAGTCCATGACGCCGCAGCATTGACGACTGGAGGGTAAGTCGTTTCCCATCGCAGTTGCTCTGATAGACGTTTAAGTCGAAGCGTCAACCATAGTATTTCCCGCACACTCCACAGTACTTTTTGGCCGGATATTCGCGAAAATCGCCAATGCGCTTCATGACATTGCCGGACAATGGGCCGTAACAGGCTTGACGTTGCGGACCCTGGCGTGAATCGGCAAGCAAGGTTAAAGTTAAAATCGCGAGGTATTTTCAGGGGCGTTTGGAACATGTCGAACGCGGACGCACCGGCGCGTCGAGCGACACTTCGCCTTATGGGGAGCTTCCGGCTGGTGGGCCCGAACGGCGAGGCCATCGCCATCTCCAGTCGCAGGACGCGGGGACTGCTGGCTTACCTGGCGCTCGCTCCCGAACGCTCCGCCACGCGCGAGCGCCTCTGCGGCCTGCTGTGGAGCGACCGAGGCGAGCCGCAGGCCCGGGCCAGCCTTAGGCAATGCCTTGTAGAGCTTCGGGACGTCATGACGGTGGCGAGACTGGACTTCGTCGAGCGCCATCGAGAGGCGATCGCATTGCGATCCGACGCCTATGACAGCGATGTCGACGAACTGAGACGCGCGGTCGAGGGCGGTGACGCCGGCGCTCTCAGCGGCGTCCTGCTCTCGCTGGGATCCGCGCGGCTGCTGGACGAACTCGAAATCCCAGGGTTGTTCCACGATTGGCTCGACCAGGCCCGCGCCCAGCTCGACAGGTTCATTGGCGTGAACGTATCGCGCCGACTTGAACGCCTGGAGGCCGAACGCGACTGGCGGAGCGTGGGCGCCCTGGCCGAGGCCTATCTGCATCGCGATCCGATCGACGAGGCGGTCGTCGCCGCGGCGATCCGGGCGGATATCGCCACGGGGGCGACGACCACGGCACATCGTCGCTTTCAGACCCTGAAGTCGGCCCTCGCCAAGGAGTTTGGCGTCCCGCCGGGGCCCGCCACGCGCGAGGCGCTGGCCCTCTCGCCAGAGTCGAACCTTCCTGAGGCGGATGTCTCCGAACGGCCCGAAGCCGCCGCGGTCACGGCGGATCTCCCGGCGCGGGCTGTCCGTCTGGTCGCTGTAGCGACGTTCGACACAGACGAACCGACCAGTAACGCCCGGCTGCTCGCGCGCCATCTGCGGGACGAGGTCCTGTCCGGCCTTTCCCGGTTCACCGACCTGCGCGTTCTCAGCGATCCCCGTCCGCTGAACGAGGTGCTGGCGGACCACTCGGGCGATCGAGCCGGCGCCTATGTTCTCGGCGCCAGCCTGCGCGCCTCGAAGGACGGCCCACGCATCAACGTCCAGTTGGTGACGAGCGGTGAGGGGAGGATGGTCTGGTCGGAACGGTTCACGCCCCCACCGACGGATGCCCCGGAGGGAATGGATGACGTCATTGCTCGTGTGGTCGGGGCGGTGCTGCCGATCATTCTCGCCGACATGGGTCGCCAACCCGCACCAAGGGAAGGCTACTCCGTCGCGCAAAGCATGTTGGTGCTCGGCATCGATGCACGTCCACAGACCTTCGCCGAGGCGCAGGCCGCCGTGATGACACTCGAAATGATGATCCGCGACGATCCGACGTTCGGCGAGCCGCTGCTTCCACTCGTCTACCTGTACAACACCGACTTTGGTCATACGCGCGCCTGCAGCAGCGGCCCGGCCGAGCATGCGCGCGCCCTCGAGCTGGCGAAGGCGGCTCTGGCGATGGACCGCCTGAGCGTCCACGCGCGAACGGCGCTCGGGTGGTGTTATCTGCGCCGCCGCCAGTGGGATTTGGCCAAAATGCATTTCGACAAGGCGCTCTCACTCAATCCATTTCACGTTCGCCGGCTTATGGAAATTGAGTTCGGCTTCATTTTGCTTGATCAACTTGAGCAAGCGCGGGAAATTCTCGATAGATGCCTGCTGATAAATCCAGCCTCCCATGACGATTATTTCACTGATCTAGGTCTGATGTCGCTCATAAAGGGTGATCACGACCTGGCTGAGAGTTATCTCGAGGTTGGGGTCGATCCCGAAATCTGGTGTTCCATCTTCCGGGCGATCAATGCGCACATGGCGGGGCGGCCCTCCACCGGCGAGGTGGCTAGCGCCCTCTCCAAGGTGCGCGCGATCTGGCCGGACACCCGAGCGCTGACCCAAGAGGCGATCGTGGGGTGGATCTCGCAGCACCATCCGTTCCGGTCCTCGGCGGTGGAAAAGCGATTCCTGGCGGCGGCTGCCGATACCTTCAGAGAGCTATGAGCCCTGAACCCGAGCCAGGAGCGCGTCGGAGAACACCGTCCTCGGCGGAAACGGGCGAGCCAGGGCTCCGAGCTCGTGGAGCGATCGGGCGCGGTCCAGGCACGCCAAGGCGTCCCGGCGCTTGAGGTCGACGCGACCACCGGGCAGCCAGTCACGTAAGGCGTGCGACCGCGCCGCTCCGGGAAGTCCGCTTTCCTCGACGCCGGACAGAATCGAGGGCCATGTCCGCTCCTTGTAGAAGATGCGCATGGCCGTGTTCAGCAATAGTCGCGCCGCTTCCGCATCGATGACGAACCGCCGCATGGCGCGCAGAAGAGTTGCGCGCACATTGACCAGGGGCTCGGTGAGCGCGCCCCATTCCCAATCCTCGGGCCCGTGAAGGAGGGCGACCTCTTCGTCCGCCACGAGATACCCCCTGACATAGCCCTCGAAGATCCGGCCGACGCCGATCATTCCAAATGGGGAGAGTTCCGCCGCGCGCAGCGCGCCCATGCTCGCGCCGCCGACCAGGACGATCCCTCTCGCGATCAACTCGAGCAGCTCCTTGTGCCGGATTGCCGGTTGTTCATCGAACAAGCCGTCGATGAGCACCACCGCCTTGGGTCGCGATGCGGCGAGCCGACAGGCGTCCCCGGCGACGGCCGGCGGGCGCCACACGAAAATCGGGTCGGCGGGGCGACTCGCCGGCGGCAACGAAGGACCGGCGAACACCACGATGCGTCCGTCGCACGATGTCATACGGACCGGGCGATCGGCGGGCGGCGGGCCCGTGTGGACGAGCCCAGCCCGGGGACCAGCGCCTTGACCACGCAAGCATCGTGACCTGGGCGCGAGAGGTCCACGAGGCCGACGTCGGGATAACCGGCCATGGCTAACGATTCCGCCAACGCCGCCACGCTGGCCGAAGGAGCATCCGACAATGGGGAGGCAACATCTTTCCACTGCTTGAGGACGCAGTCGGCGGATGGCGGCAGGGCGAGGCCGAATCCGACCCTGGCGAGGGGATCAGGCGGAGGGAGATCGTCACGCACGCCAGATATGGCGGTCAAGCGGGACTGGGCGGCCTCCGTCACGGCGGCCAGGAGAGCCTCGTCCGCCGTGAAGGCGCAGCCCACGCCCGACACCCTGCGCCTCGGCACGGCGCCGGCATTCGGTTCAAAGATTTCGCACGCAAAAAACGCGACCGGCACGACGGCGGCCACGTGATAGACAGATATCACCAAGCCGTGACTACGCGCCCTGGCGTATAGATCCTCAAACCAATCGCAGCCGATCGACGCGGCTTCCAGCTGAGCGGAAGAACGCCGCCGCATGGGCGAAGTACGCCACGCGCGCTCCGCATCCCGTTCGACCACCTCGAGCAGAGCTTTCAGAGCGGCGCCGTCATAGTCGAAGCGGGCGCCAAGACCGTCACTCGAACGATCCAGCCTCTGATCGCCCGCACGGGAGAAATCCAGCGAGACCACATCGAACGGCGCCCACAATGTGCGCCCATCGACCGGGGACCGGGCCGCCACCCACGTCAAGGGCTCCGCCGGGTCCAGCGGCTCGGATCGATCAAAGGCGAAGTCGAGGATCGTCGGCGCCCGCTCCGAGGGGACGATCTGTTCGAACGCGCACCGACGTTGATCGCCTTCGAAGGCTTCAGCGTGATCGCATTCGACCGCCTCCATTAGGGCGCCGACCATAGCGCCCTCCGCGGTCAGTCCCTTTCCCTGGTGAACCGATAAGCCTCGTCCCCACGGGCGCACGGCCTGAAAGACGTGGAGTCCGAGAACGTCCAGCCCGGTGATGTCGGCCAGCCGAGTGACACCGCAGCCCTTTGATTCCTGTCGTGCGCGTTCAATCAACATCCTTCGGGCCGGACATGGCGCATTCGCGCAAGAATCTCATATGTAGATAATTTTCTTCTGGCTTGTATTCAACGCAGTTTATGCCCGCTGAACTGAAGGACGTCGTCTTCATCTATTCTAACCGCATGAACCGGCGTTCCAGAATGGAATAGTTCCTTGACGAGCTTGAAGGCATCTTGATATTCAGCGCTCGGCGCGCTCTCCTTGCCGGAGAATTTTTTGATGATCTCTACTATGTAATAGTTACTGTCCTCACCAACAATATACCAACCCATCGGTTTTTCATCGTCCGACATCTGATTTATCCTTCTCGGGTTGCCATCGTTATCCCGTGTACGACTCTGTTCGAAGCCCTTCGGCGCGAGGTCAGGCCGCGAGACGTCAACGGCCGGATGCAAGCACGTAGGGCATTTCCCGTCCAGGGCGTGAAAACGGCAACCTCCATTTTGATGGAGTTTTGACGGTTCATTGTCCGCCAGACCCCGCAGCGCCTGACGCTCGCCGGCCCATCGGTCTCGGCGTGGACAGGGCGACGGCAGTCACGCCGCCGCCCCAGGCCTCGAAAACCAAGCCTAAGGAGAACTCCGATGCAGCATCGTCACGCCCTCGCCGCCCTGGCGGCCCTGGGTGTCATCGCCGCCAGCCAACCCGCGGCGGCGGGAACGCCGAAGGAATCGTACGACGCCATCTCGACGCATGTTCCCTTCCGCGACCTCAATACTCAAAGTGAAAGCGGCGCCCGGACGCTGTTGAGGCGCATCCACTACGCCGCCAGATCGGTCTGCGAGGGATACCTGGACGGCGGGTGGCAGGGTCGCGCGCAATTTTTCACTTGCATGCGCGACGCGACCGACGGCGCCGTCGCCAAGCTGAACAGCCCGCTGGTCTCTGCGATGAACGGCGCCGGCCGCGGAAGGAACCGGGTGGCCCTCGCCGCGACCCGGCCGTAGAGTCCGCAAGCTCATGGCGAGCGGACCGATCAGGCGCGAGGCCGCACGTTCCGGCGCGACGGAGATCCGAGGCGAGACCCGCCTCGGATCTTTTCGTTCCGGTGAGAGAGCCGGTCGAGGGCCCCGCCCCTCAGCACTCCACCACGTTCACCGCCAGGCCCCCCAGCGACGTCTCCTTGTAGATCTCGCTCATGTCCGCACCCGTTCGCTTCATGGTGGCGATCACCTTGTCGAGGGAGACCGAGTGCTGGCCGTCTCCCAGCAGAGCGAGGCGGGCGGCGTCGATGGCCTTGATCGCCCCCATGGCGTTGCGCTCGATGCAGGGGATCTGCACCAGGCCGCCGATCGGATCGCAGGTGAGGCCGAGGTTGTGCTCCATGCCGATCTCGGCGGCGTTCTCCACCTGGGCGTTGGTCCCGCCAAGGGCGGCGGCGAGGCCGGCGGCGGCCATGGAGCAGGCCACCCCCACCTCGCCCTGGCAGCCCACCTCCGCCCCGCTGATCGAGGCGTTGCGCTTGTAGAGGGCGCCGATGGCCCCGGCCGTCAGCAGGAAGGTGTGGCGGGTTTCCGCCGTGCCGTTGTGGAAGCGGTCGTGGTAGCGCAGCACCGCCGGGACGAGCCCCGCGGCGCCATTGGTGGGGGCCGTCACGACGCGGCCGCCGGCGGCGTTCTCCTCGTTCACCGCCAGGGCCCACAGGTTCACCCAGTCCATGGCCGCCAGCGGATCGACGATCTGGCGTTCCATCTTGGCTATGATCGAGGCGTGCAGCTGGCGGGCCCGGCGCTTGACCTCCAGCCCGCCGGGCAGGCGGCCGTCCTGGCGCATGCCGCGCTCAATGCAGGCCTCCATGGCGGCGTGAATGGCGTCGAGCCCTTCGATCACCGCCTCGGAGGGGCGCACGGCGGTCTCGTTGGCGAACATCAACTCGGCGATGGTGAGGCCGGCGGCGTCGGCCCGGGCCAGGAGGTCGGCGCCCGAGACAAAGGGGTAGGGTGAGGCCGGTCCGGCGTCCTCCGGGGCGTTGCGGCCGATCTCGTCCTCGTCGCGAACGAAGCCGCCGCCGACCGAGAAATACTCGCGCGCGGCGAGGACCTGCCCAGCCGCGTCGAAGGCGGTGAAGCGCAGGGCGTTGGGGTGTTGCGGCCGCCGCTCGCCACGCATCCACAGGATGTCCCGCCGCTCGTCGAAGGCGATCGCCGGACCATCGCCGTCCAGCGCGATCCAGGCCTCCGCCCGGATCCGCGCCAGCGCCGCCTCGCCGGCGTCCGGGTCGAGGCTCGCCGGCGCGAAGCCCGCCAGCCCCAGGATGACGGCGCGGTCGGTGGCGTGGCCCTTCCCCGTCAGCGCCAGCGAGCCATAGAGCGCCGTCTCCACCCGCGCCACGCGCCCGAGCAGACCGCGCTCGCGCAAATACCCCACGAAGCGCCCCGCCGCCGTCATCGGCCCCATGGTGTGAGAACTGGATGGCCCGACGCCGAGCTTGAACAGATCGAACACACTGACGGTCATGCCGTTTGCCTTAGCACCCATTCCGCGAGGACGTGAGCGAGTGCCACTCCCCTCCGCTCATCCCCGCGAAACAGGCTGTGTGAAAAGTCGAGGCTGTCACATTCCCGCGCAATTTTTCATCTCCTACGCGCCGCGCACGCGCGCCTTGCGAAACGATTTTCCGG
>JAQGIW010000089.1 GCA_028290905.1 Caulobacteraceae bacterium
TCCGCACCTACATCGCCAGCGGCAACCTCGTGTTCGAGTGCGATCTCGGCGAGGCGGCGGTCAAGGCCGCCCTCGAGGCGGCCCTGGCGGCCTATGCGGGCAAGCCGGTGGGCGTCATCGTGCGGACAGCGCGGGAAATGGCCGCCGTCCTCGCCGCCAATCCCTTTCCGGCGGCGCCGACGAACCGCACGGTGGCGATCTTCCTCGACGCGCCCCCGCCGCCGGACTTCCTTGCCGCTGTCACCGGCCGTGGCTCCGAGGAGATCGCCCCCGGCGCCCGCGAGGTCTACGTCCACTATCCCGGCGGCCAGGGGACCTCGAAACTGAAGATCCCCGCCGCGCGCCTGGGGACCGCCCGTAACCTCAACACCATCGCCACCCTCGCGGACATGGCGGCGGGCTGACGCCACGGCGGCGTCTCCCTACCGCCCTGAAGCCTGTCTCGCGCAAGAGTAAATCTCTTTTGAGTAGGGCCGCCGCCAAAGTCGAAACTGGTTTGGCGATCAGCGAACCCCTCGGCGCGTGAGTCGAGTGTAAACGGTCACGCGGGGACGGCCTTACCCCGGGCGCCGCGCATGACGACGCCCGCGCCGGACAAGCCGAGCAGCATCATCGCCCAGGTCGCGGGCTCGGGCACGCCGCCGCGCGTGGAGACCGGGGTATAGGTGTAGGTCACCTGTAGGTTCGCCGTCGCCTGAAGGTTCTGCTCGCTATAGAAGACGTCGTTGTTCTCGATCACCATCGGGCTGTCGGCTGGGAACGATGTCTCGTCGATGCTGATCTGCACCGACCCGCCGCCCGGCGCCTGGAAGTCCGCCACCGGCAGGCCCGTGATGGCCGTCGAGCCCCAGAGGACCAGATACGCGCCGTAGGCGCCAACTCCGCTCTTCGGAAGGCTGTAGAACTGCGACGGCATGGAGGTGTCGAAGGTGTAGGCCTTGAGGTCCGCGGCGGCAGCGCTCGGATCACTGCTGAGGATGTCCACCCCTGCCTGGCCGCCGATGTGGAAGGTGAAGCTATCGGGCATGTGGCCGTTGTTGATGAGGTTGGCCCCGCCGGTGAAGGCGCCGGTTTCGGAAACCGAGACCCCGGTGAGGGTTCCCAGGTGTGAGTCGAACAGCGGCAGATTCACGACTCCTCCAGGGGCGTCGGTCCCGAACGGCCCGGTGCTCTCGACCGGCGACGTGAAGGTGGCCCCGCAGGCTCCTCCCGCGGTGAGGCAGAACAGGCTGGCGGCGACTGTCACGAGACGGATCATTATGGAGTCCTTGTTGACCTTGGCTGTGTCGGACCTCGTACGCGGCGGCCCCTATCACCGGCAGGTGCTATGGACGGCGTCAGGTTGCGTTGGGGGGCGAGCCGTTGCACGGCGTTGCGCGAGAGGTCGCGCTGGGACGCACTTCTCCCGGGGGACTTGCAGATATCCGCGGTCCTACCTGTTCCGCCCGCTCCACGCCGCCGCCCGCGGCGGCCCTGAGGCCCAGCCCATGCGCCAGGTCACCGCCCGCCTGACCCAGCGCGACATGATCGCCCTCGCCGCCTACGCCGCTTCGCTGGCGCCCTGAGGAACCCCGATCGGCCCCGCCGCGGTGAAGAGGTGGCGCCGCATCAGCCGCGTCCCCGCGGCGATCAGCAGCTGCAATGCGAAAAGGCCCAGGCAGGCTATCACCACGCTCCGCCCGGTGCGGAACGGCTGGGACCACAGGGCGGAGAAGAAGGCCGCGTAGATCAGGTAGAGGCTGAGGCCGATCCCCACCACAGGCGCCACCAGGTTCAGCCACACGTTGAAGTGCTCCGGCGCCACCCTCCTGAAATAGATCAGGTTGGCGACGTTGACGCCGATGAAGGTGATGGCGGCGAAGAACACCACGGCGTTGGACCACCACACGAAGGCGTCCAGGCCATTGCCCAGCACGGCCAGGCTCGCCAGCGCCAGGGCGGCGCAGGCGCCGACCACCGCCAGCACCGCCGCCCGCGGCACGCGCCGGGCCCCTTCGAGCCTCGCGAACGGCGCCGGAGCCAGACCGTGCCTGGCCAGGGCGAAGATGACGCGCGAGGCGCCCTGGACGCAGCCGATGTAGATCGCCGTCAGGCCGGTGAAACCGGTGGCGATCACGATCAGCTCGCCCCCGCCCCAGTAGGCCCGGGCCACGGAGGTGATCGCGGTCAGGCCCTGGGCGTTGTAGTCGGCCACCTTGGCCGGCGGAGTGGAGAGGGTCAGGACCCAGGCGTTGGCCGCCCAGAAGAGGGCGATGCCGACGACGGCCAGCACCAGCACCCGCGGCACGTGCGCCCTGGGCGCCTTGGCCTCCTCCGCCGTGGCCGCCACCACGTCGAACCCGGTGAACGCCAGCATCCCCAGCAGCACCGCCGCCCAGAAGCCGCCCGCGCCGTGCGCCGCCCGGCCCGGATCGAACGGGCCGAGGTGGATTCCCCCCGGCTGGCCGGCCTTGACCATGAGGATCGTCGCCGACAGGGCGAGCACCACCCCGGTCTCGATCAGCATCAGTCTGATGGTGGTCTTGATCGAGGCCTCCGCCCCGCGCACGCTGATCCAGGCGACGATCGCCGAGTGCAGGACGACGCCGATCGCCACCGCCGCCATGCCCCGCAGCGGCGCCCCCGCCCACTCCATCAGGTCCCGGAAGAACAGCCCGAACAGCAGCGGCGTGGTGAGCGCGCCCATGGTGAAATAGCTGATCGTCACCAGGCCGGCGACCAGCCCCGTCGTCGGGTTCACGGTCGTCCACAGCCACGCCGCCGCCGCCCCCGCCGAGGGCGCATGGCGGTTAAGGGCGGCGTAGGAGAGCACGGTCGGCAGGGTGATCGCCAGGGCGGCCAGAAACACCAGCGGCGCGATCGGCCCCGCCGCCGCCTCGATCGGCCCCCAGCAGGCGTAGAGGCCGATCGCCGGCGACATCACCCCGATGGCCAACGCCGCCAGCCCCAGGGGCCCGACCACATTGCCCTTGAGGCGCCGCGCCCCTCGCGCCTCGTCTTCCATTGCGTTGAGCCCCACGGCGCGTCTCCGAGACTCACCGATCAAAGCCGTCGATGCGGCGGGCGGTCACCGACCGATCAAAGCACGGCGCGCCGACGTTCGGAAAGAATCTCCGTCGCCCCGGTGAGGACCGCTCAGGGGGGCGCGGGGGGCGGCGCGGCCGCGGCGGCGGGAGCCGAGCCCTTCGGGGTCCTGAACTCGCGCTGCGCCCAGGCCAGCAGTCCGCCCACGAGGGCGACGAACAGCCCGCTCGCCACCAGGTTGCCCTGCACCCAGGTCCACCAGCGGGAGACCGCCGGCTGGTCGCTGGCGACATAGGCCGAACCCGTCAGCTGCGCGGCGATCTGCCCCTGGGTGATCTTCAGGTCGGTCATCCACATGGCGTTGTCCTTGCAGTCCCGGCCTGTGGGGCGCCCGCCGCTCCAGAGGGTCCGCCAGACGACGCCACCCGCGGGGGCCGCGCAGGCGACGAAGACGGGCCGGTCCTGGCCGCCGTCGCCGGTGAGGTCCGCGACGCTCACCGACCGCACCGACAGTCGGCCGGCGTTGTCGCCGCTGTCGCCGACATCGATGACCAGGCCCCTGGCCGTGTTGTTGGGCAGCCCCGCGAAGGCCACGCGGAGCACGCCCCCGTCCGGAAGGACGAAGCTGGCGCCGACCGCCGGCCCCGGAACGACGGTGGACCCGAGGGTCAGGGCGGTCGGCGGCAGCCGGCGCAGGTCGCCGACGCCCACGTGGCCCTCGACCCGCACCGGGGCGTGGGTGACCTTGATGCTGAGCGCCGGCTGCACCGTGTTCTCTCCGGCCCAGGCCAGGACGAGGGTCGGCCGGTCGGCCCCCGCCACCCGTGTCAGCTGCACGAACACCTTGTTGTCGTTCGGCGCTTCGGCGCTCCCCGTCCCATCGTCCGCGGGCCGTGACACCTGCCAGGTGAGCGAGGGTGTGGCCCGGCCATCCACCACCAGGGGAGAGCCCTTGGCCGTGATCAGCACCCCCTCGCCGGCGCCGCTCCGGAAGCCGAGCAGGCTGTCGGCGGAGACGCCGCCCAGGGTCATGGCCTGGCCGCTCGCGGCCGGAGGGATCCGCGACTCCTTGTCCAGCGGCCCGGCGGCGGGCAGGCGCGTCAACCGGTCGAAGGCGACGGCCGCCACCACGAGCGCCAACACGACCGCCGCCTTGCGCGCCAGCGGTGAACTCGCCAGGGCGGGCCGCACTCTGGACGCCCTCACCGGAGCCGAATGGGGCCGGGGCCGAAGGCGCCCGTCCAGTCGCGCTCGTCGTTCCGGGCGCCCACCAGCCAGGCGCGGGCCTGAAGGATGTACAGCCCCGGCGTCTCGCTGCCGACCGCGCGCATGCTCGCCCAGCGGCCGTCATGCGGCCCCAGCGTGAGGGGGAAGGCGCGCGCGTCGCGCACCAGGGCGAGGTCGCCCTCGGCGCCCCTCGGCAGCCGCAGGATCTCGGTCACCGAACGGTCGAAGGGGTGCATCGCGTCGAGCACGAAGCTGACCGCGTCGGGGCGCGCCGTGTCGAGCGGCTGGAGCGCTTCGATCGCGATGGTCATCGACCCTACCGCGCGCGGTCCCGCCCCGATGCCATAGACGCTCAACGGCGCGGCCGTTCGCCCGCCGCCCGAGCGGAAGGTCGAGACCAGGGTGAAGCGGGCGCGCAGGATGCGGTCGAACCCCCCGCCCTGCGGGAGCGCCACCACCACCACCCGCCGCCCGGCGGCGGGCTCGAGGGGGTAGTGGATGCTGGCGCGCGGGTCGAAACCCTCGAGGATGACCTCCAGCGCCGTGTCGGCCTCGGTCGGTGCGTCGAAGTCGAGGACGACGGGCCAGCCCGGCGCCGCATAGCCCTGGACCTGGAACTGCCCCGGCGCCATCCGGGTCGGAAAGCGCGGGCCGTCGCGGTCGAGCTCGTCCCGGCTCGCCCAGCGATCCCCCGTCAGGGCGTCCGCGACCACCGCGCCCGCCACCACCACGCCCAGGATGCACAGGAACCCACAGCCGGAAGGCGAGTCGGGCGGAGGCTGCCTGGGTGGGGGCGGCGGGGGGCGCCCACCGTTGCCGAAGCGCCCGCCGATGCTGCTCTGCGCGAGGATCAGCGGCGGCTCGGCCCGGGCGAGCGGCGCCATCACCAGGGTGATGGCGATCGCGATCGGCAGCGGACTCCTCGGACTCATGCCGTGGCCCCTGTTTAGAGACCGATCATATCAGATTTCGCGGCCGTCGTCTTTAAGCGCTGAAGTCGCTGCGAAAGAACAGCGACAGGTTGTTGGCCGGCATGGCGATGCGCTCGGCAAGACGGAGCCCATGCCGGGCGGCCAGCGCCTTCACCTCGCCCAGGCGGCGCAGGCCCCAGTCGGGGTTGCGGCGCCTGAGGTCGAAGTCGAAGGCCACGTTGCTGTGCGCGGTCGCCACGTCCGACTCGATGAAGGGGCCGTAGAGGAACAGCAGCCCGCCGGGCGCCAGGACGCGGCCGGCGCCGGCCATCAGCCCCTCGGCCGCCGTCCACGGCGAGATGTGGATCATGTTGATGTTGACCACCACGTCGAACGGCGCCGCCGGCCAGCTGTCCGGATCGGCCGCATCGAGCCGCAGAGGCGGCAGGAGGTTGGCCGCGCCCAGGTGTTCCCGCCAGGCGGCGATGCTGGCCAGGGCGGTGGGATCACGGTCCGTGGGCCGCCACCGAAGGCCGGGCAGGGCGGCGGCGTTGTGCGCCGCGTGCTCCCCCGCCCCAGCCGCCACCTCCAGCACCACGCCCCGCTCCGGCAGCCGCGAGCGCAGCACCTCGAGGATGGGCCCGCGGTTCCGCGCGGTCGACGGCGAGGCGAGGGCGCCGGGGGGAGGGGAGGGAGGCATGGGCCCAGCCTATCAGCATCGGCGGCCGCGCGGCACGTCTCGAACCTGTTCCCCTCACCGGCGTTCATGCTAGAACAATAGGGGAACACGGAGGAGCGAAACCTTGACCCGCCGGACCGGCAGCGCCGATCTACCCCTGCACGGCGGCCGCGTGCCGCCGTGGCTGGCGGAGCGCATGACGCGGCTGGGCGCGGTGATGTGCGAGGCGATCGTCCACCACTACGGGCGCGACGAGCTGCTGCGCCGGCTGGCGCACCCGTTCTGGTTCCAGTCCTTCGGCGCCGTCATGGGCATGGACTGGCACTCTTCCGGGATCACCACCAGCGTCCTGGGCGCCCTCAAACGCGGCCTCGCTCCTCTGTCGGGCGAGTTCGGCCTCCACGTCTGCGGCGGCCGCGGCAAGCACTCCCGCCAGACCCCCGCGGAGCTGATCGCCATCGGCGCCCGCACCGGCCTCGACGGCGAGGCCCTGGGCCGGACCAGCCGCCTGGTGGCCAAGGTCGACACCGCCGCGGTGCAGGACGGCTTCGACCTCTATCTGCACGGCTTCATCGTCGCCGACGACGGCAAGTGGGTGGTGGTGCAGCAGGGGATGAACGGCGAGAGGAAGCAGGCCCGCCGCTACCACTGGCTCTCCGAGGGGCTGACGAGCTTCGTCGACGCCCCCCACGCCGCCATCGATGGCCCGGGCCAGGGCGAGATCCTCAACCTCACCGACGCCCGCGCCGCGCCTTCAAGAAGCGCCCAGCTCGATCTCCTGCGGACCCTGCCGCCCGAGACCATCGCCCGGGAATACGCCCGCGCCTTCGCCAACGCTCCCGCCGGGGCGCCTGCGGTCGACGGCCAGCCGACCCTTCCGCACCTCGTCATGCCCGACCACCACGACGTGCGCGCGGAAGACGTGGTCGCCCGCCGCCTGCACGGCGGCTTCGCCGCCGCCGCCGAACGCGGCCCGGAGGATTTCGCCGACCTGTTGCAGGTCCCGGGCGTCGGGGCGCGGACGGTCCGAGCTCTCGCCCTCGTAGCGGAAGTGATGCACGGCGCCCCCTGCCGCTTCAGCGACCCCGCCAGATTCGCCTTCGCCCACGGCGGCAAGGACCGTCACCCCTTCCCGGTGCCCCTGCGCGTCTACGACCAGACGATCGGCGTGCTGAAGGCCGCCATCCAGGGGGCGAAGCTCGGCCGCGAGGAGCAGCTGGACGCCCTGCGCCGCCTGGACCAGCAGGCCCGCCGCCTCGAGCGCGAAGCCGCGGGCCCCTCGGTCGACGCCGCGATCGCCGAGGAACGCCGCGCCTCGCACGGCTACGGCGGCCACAGCATCTTCGGCCCCGAACCGCCGCCGGCCGACGCCCTCACGACCGCGGGTTAGCGACTCCGCCCCCTCTCTGGGGAAGGGGGACCGCGAAGCGGTGGAGGGCGCTCGGCTCGCATGCTAAAAGACGTGGCCATGACCGGTGACTTTTCCTGGCGCGGCCTGACCCGCAATCTGTTTCGGCGCCTGGGACCTGAGTCCGGCCGACGGGACAGGGAGCCGCTGACCTACATCCGTGCGGCGGAGATCCCGGCGCCGGGCGGGCCCGCACTTCCGGGATTCCAGCGGACCGCCAGCGATCAGCCCAACCCGGCCTATGCCGAGGGCTTCGCGGCCAGTCGCGCGAAGCTGCTGAACGCCTACGCCCCGACCCGGCCGGTCACGGACCCACGCCTGTTCGCCGGCCGCACCGGGATCGTGAAGGCCCTGATCCACGCTATCGAGGAGCAGAGGCTCCACGTGGTCATCTACGGCGAGCGCGGCGTCGGCAAGACGTCTCTGCTCCACCTGTTGTCCCAGGCGGCCAAGGACGCCCGCTACCTGGTCGCCTATATCGACTGCAGCCAAAGGTCCGAGTTCGATGAGACCTTTCGCGCCCTCGCCTCCCACATCCCGCTGATGTTCCACGGCGCCTACGGCCCGACGTCGATCCAGAGCGAGCGCGGCGACACCCTGGTCAGCCTCCTGGGACCCCAGCCGATGACGGTTGGGACCGCCGTCGACGCCCTGGCCAGGATCGAGGGGACCCGTGTTCTGCTCATCCTGGATGATTTCGATCAGAGCGATTCGGAAGACTTCCGCAACAAGATCGCCGAGTTCCTCAAGAGCCTTTCGGATCAGGCCGTCCACGTTCAGGCGCTGATCGCCGGGGTGTCGGCGGAACTGGCGGAGCTGGTCGGACACGTGCCGTCGCTGCATCGCCACGTCCTGGCGATGCAGATCCCGCGGATGACGGCCGGGGAAGTCCGCGATGTCATCGCCAGGGGCGAGGCGGTCGGCGACGTTCGGTTCGATCAGGAGGCCGTGCGCGCCATCATCGCCGCCTGCACGGGGCTGCCCTATCTGGCGAAACTGCTCGGCTATCGCGCCGCGCTGGCCGCACTTCAGGACGGTCGGCGGACCATCACGGCGAACGACGTCGGCGCCTCCGTTCAGGAGGCCATCGACGAACTCCGCGAGACGGTCCCGCGCCATGCGCAGCTTCGGATAGATGAGCTGACGGAACGGGGACAGCTGCCCGTCATGGGTGCGCTCGCGAGGGCGGCGCAGAGCACGGGCGGTTGGTTCACGACGGAAGACATCGCCACCGCCCTCGGCGATGACCCGACGCTGCTTCGCGACGCCACGGCGGTCGTCCAGGACTTGGCCCAGCGGAACATCCTGAACGAGACCCAGGACGACGCGCACGGTGACGCCTTCCGTTTCACCGCGCCGGCGCTGCCGGACTATCTCTCGCTCCTCGTCGCGAAAAGCCGGTCAGGCTGACGCGAAGGCGTCCATCACCGCGCGCAGCTCCCGGGCCGTCTCGCGCTCCCGCGCGCTGTGTCCCGCCGGCGTCAAGATATAATATAGTTTCGCCGCGCCCACCTTCCCCAGCGCCGCGACAAGCTCGTCCGCGTTGGCCCTGGGGCAGACCTGATCATACTGGCCGTGGATGATGTGGATCGGGATATCCTTGATCGTCTCCACGTTGTTCAGGATGTACCCCTCCCGGCGGCTCGCGCTGAACGGGTCGCTCTCCGGCAGGCCGCCGGTCCGGAAGTAGTGGTTCTCGATGCGGGCGAACCGCAGGGTGAACGCCTCGCCTTCATAGGCCAACGTATCTTTGACCGAGATGTAGCTGACCGCGCCCTCCCACACCGACCACGCCCTGGCCGCGCGCGCCAGCTTCGGGTGCGGAGGATCCTGCGGCTTGAAGATCTCGTGATAGGCGTCGACCATCTTCGCCCGAGCGTCCGGGTCGATCATCTCGACGAAGTCCGCCCACGCCTCCGGGCTGACCATGTAGGCGCCCGGCCGCTCCGGATCGAAGAACCGGGTCCCTCCGAGATCGAAGGTGGCCGCGTTTCCCTGGTACAGGTAGTCGATGTCCCGCTCCCGGCACAGGAAGATACCCCGCAGGATCAGCGCCCTGACCCGCTGCGGATGCGCGATGGCGTAGGCCAGCGACAGCGTGCTCCCCCAACTGCCGCCGAACACGAATAGCGACTCTTCGCCGATCACCCGCTCCCGCAGGAGCTCGATGTCGGCGATCAGGTTGACCGTCGTGTTGCCCGCGAGCGCCGCCGCCGGATCGCTGGCGACATCGGGCCGGCTTTTGCCGCAACCGCGCTGGTCGAACAGGATGACGCGATAGCGCTCGGGGTTGAAGAACCGGGCGTCCGCGGCCTCGGTCCCACCCCCCGGACCGCCGTGCACGTATAGGACCGGCAGTCCCGCCGGATTACCGTACTCATGCCAATAGATCCGATGGCCGTCGCCGGTGTCGAGCCAGCCGTCCCGGTTGGGGGCGGCGTCGTTGGGCAGGTCATAGAGGACGCCGTCGGCGTCGGCGACCTTGCTGGTGTAGCGCCGCGAATATCGAGCCAAGGGTCTGCTCCAGTAGACTGTCGGCCTGAATACCCTCTCGGACCGCCGGCGTCTCGCCGGCAACAAGGCCGGATCAAGAGATCTCACCCACTCCTGGCGGCGGTGGCACGCCTGGCGTCCCCCAGGATAGCAGCCATACCTTCATCGCCCGGTGGCTGACCACACGGCCGGCCTCGATATCGGCGTCCGCCCGCGCGTCGGCTGCCGCTTCGATCCCTCCGGCCGAAACCGGACAAATCGTCTGCTACGAAAACCGGACATATCGTGTGCTACCTACAATCCCGCGCATTTTTCATGTCGAGAGCACGTGAAGATGTCCGCTTTTCGTAGCTCATCAAATGTCCGCTGCTTGTAGTAGCTGTGCCTGTGGGGTTGTGGGCGAGGCGTAGCGTCGTCCACAAATCC
>JAQGIW010000090.1 GCA_028290905.1 Caulobacteraceae bacterium
AAGGCGATGCTGGAGGACATTTCCATTGTCACCGGCGGCCGGGTCGTCGCCCGTGACCTGGGCGGAAGCATTGCGGCCATGGACCGGCGCGACCTGGGTAGCGCGCGCCAGGTCCGAATTTCAGCCAATCAGACGATCGTCACCGCCGGTGGCGGCGCTCCCGCGGCTGTGACCGCGCGCCGCCAGCAGGTCGAGCGGCAGTACGAGCTGGCGCCCCAGAACGTCGAACGCGACAAGTTCAAAGAACGCCTGGCGAAGCTGTCCGGCGGCACGGCGTTGATCCTCGCCGGGGGCGCCACGCCGGTCGAGCAGAAGCGGCGCCTGCATCTGATCGAGGACGCGATCCATGCGGCGCGGGCGGCGCTTGCGGAGGGCGTCGTACCAGGCGGCGGAACGGCGTTCGTGCGCGCCGCCGTCGAGCTGGAGGGCCTCGCCGACCGGGTCGAGGGCGGACAGAGGGAAGGCGTGAAGCTGTTGCTGCGCGCCCTCTCCAAACCGATGTTCTACATCGCTACGAACTGCGGCCTGAACGGCGACGCCATCGTCGCGCAGGTGACGGCCGCGCGGGGAAGCACGGGTTTTGACGCTCGCACAGGGCGGCTGGCCGACCTCGTGGAGGTCGGTGTCATCGACCCCGTCAAGGTGAGCTACAGCGCACTGCGCAACGCGGCCTCCGTCGCCGGGCTTATCCTGACAACCCAGACCCTGATCGCGAAGAAGCCGGACACTGGCGATCCGACGGCGGGCGCGGCGCTGGGCGGCGGCGCCGAACGGCTCGGGCGAGAGTAATGAGTGGCGTTTCCCCGATGACGGCGCTCAATCGGAGCATCCGGCTGAACGCGTCGCGGGGCGGGCGGGTCCTAAGAGTCGTCGGACCAGGGATCATGATCGGCGTCGGCTTCATGGACCCCGGCAACTGGGCGACCGATCTGGAGGGCGGGGCCCGCTTCGGCTATCAGCTGCTGTGGGTGCTGCTGGCGTCCAACGCGATCGCGATCCTCGTCCAGACGCTGGCGGTCAGGTTGGGGATCGCCGCGCGTCGCGATCTCGCACAGGCCTGCCGCGATCAGTATTCCCGCCCTGTCGCCTACACGCTCTGGCTGTTGTGCGAGATTGCGATCATCGCCTGTGATCTGGCTGAAGTGCTGGGCAGTGCGATTGCACTCAATCTTCTTTTCGGAATTCCGCTCGTTTGGGGAGCGGTCATCACCGGTTTCGACGTCCTGCTCATCATCGGATTGCGGCAATGCGGCATGCGTCAGCTCGAAGCCGTGGTCGCCACCATGGTGCTGACCATCGGCGGATGCCTGGCCCTGGAGGTGTTCCTGGCCCATCCTCAGTGGGAGCTGGTCGCCCAGGGTCTCGTTCCCCGACTGAAGCCTGGCAACCTGTACCTCGCCATCGGCATCATCGGCGCGACCGTCATTCCGCACAATCTCTACCTCCATTCGGCCCTGGTTCAGACGGGGAGCATCGGCCCGGGACTTCGGGGGCAGCGCCAGGCGGTCCGCGACCACACCATGGGCACGGTGCTGGCGCTCGGCATCGCCGCCATCGTCAACTGCGCCATCCTGGTCATGTCAGCCGCCACCTTCTTTGCACGCGGGCTGGAGGTTACGGAGCTGCGGCAGGCCTATGAACTGCTGGCGCCGCTGCTCGGCAGTTCGGCGGCGGCGATTGCGTTCGCCATCGCCTTGCTGGCGTCCGGCCAAAGCTCGACGATCACCGGCACGTTGGCCGGCCAGGTGGTGATGGAGGGTTTCCTCAACCTGAGGATCAGCCCCGTCTGGCGGCGGCTGATCACCCGGTCACTGGCCATCGCGCCCGCCATCGTGGCGCTGATGGCGTTCGGCGACCATTCCATCGTCAAGCTGCTTGTCCTGAGCCAGGTCGTCCTTAGTCTCCAACTGCCGTTCGCCATGGTTCCGCTCGCGCGGTTCACCGGCCAGAAAGCGCTGATGGGCGCATTCGTCAGCCCGGCGTGGCTCAAGGTGCTGGCCTGGGCCACGATCGTGGGGATAACGACGCTCAATGTCTGGCTCGTAGTGCGGACCCTGTCCGACCTCGATATTCAGTCCGGCGCCCCGTGGCTGCCGCCCATTGTGGCGCTCGCCGGCGCACTGGGCGGCCTTCTGCTATGGATCGCCTTCGCGCCGCTTGCCGGCGAGCGGAAAGACCAGCGGGCATTGCCGGTCGCAAGTTCTCGCGGTCGGGGGGACGAGGATGGCGCGGTTCTTCTTCACCAGCGACCCGGATGGCTACAAGATCAAGGTTCTGGAATAGGCCGGCCGCTACGTCTGAGCCCATCGAGAACAGGAAAACCATGATGGACAGAGACACTCGACTACAGACCAGGCCGGCAAGCGGCCTGGACTCCGTATCATCGTTCGGGGTCGAGCGCAGAAGCCTGCTCAAGACATCGGCGATGCTTACCGGCGTGCTCCTGGCCCAGGGCGCGATTGGTCTGCTGGCGCCGAGCCTCGCCTGGGCGCTGGAGGTGAAGACCATCGACCAGAAACAGGCTGACACCGTCCTGCGCCTTGCCAAGGTCCTGTATCCGCACGAGGGCCTCGAGGACGCCGTATACGCCTTGGTGGTCAAGGCCATTGACGAGCAGGCCGCTGATCCGGCCACGCGGCAATTGGTGGCAGCCGGCGTCGAGGCGCTGAACGCCCAGGCAGGCGGCACGTGGCTGACAGTATCGCCAGATCGACAGCATGACATCGTAGCAGCGTTGATCACCGATCCCTTCGTACAGAAGGTGCGCGCCACCTGTATTACGACCCTGTACAACAACGACATGGCGTTCGCGCACTTCGGTTACGAGGGCGAGGCCTTCTCGAAGGGCGGCTATCTCCACCGCGGCTTCAACGATCTGAAATGGTTGCCCGACCCCTCACTGGAGGCGAGCCCGGCTCCCTACTCGGCATAGACATCGTTGCGCTCGGACCGTGAGGGGGCGCCTGGAGGAAACAGGTTAGATGGCTCAATTCGCACACGACGACGACAGCGTGGTGGTGATCGTCGGCTCAGGCGCTGGCGGAGGCGCCCTGGCCAACGAGCTCTGCCAGAAAGGCGTTAAGGTGGTGCTGCTGGAGGCGGGCGCGCGACAGTCCTCGGCCACGTTCATCAACGACGAGTGGCCGTCGTTCAATCAGATCGCCTGGCTGGACGCACGCACGACTTCCGGAAGCTGGCGGGTGGCGCGGGACTTCCCAACCCTGCCGGCCTGGACCTGCAAGACAGTCGGCGGCACGACCGCGCACTGGGCTGGCGCCTCGCTCCGGTTCCATGACTACGAATTCAAGGCGCGCACCACCTATGGCGCGATCGCGGGCGCGAACCTCCTCGACTGGCCGATCGGCCTGGACGACCTTGCGCCCTACTACGCCAAGGCCGAGGACAAGATGGGGGTCACCCGCACCAATGGCATAGCCGGGCTTCCCGGCAACAACAACTTCAAGGTGATGTACAACGGCGCCGCCAAGGTCGGTTACCAGGAGTGCAGCACCGGCCGCATGGCGATCAACAGCGCGCCGCGCGCCGGCCGCGGTCGCTGCATGCAGCTGGGCTTCTGTTTCCAGGGCTGCAAGTCCGGCGCGAAATGGTCGACGCTCTACACCGAGATCCCGGCGGCCGAGGCCACGGGCAACCTTGAACTGCGCGCCAACGCACACGCCGCGCAGATCGAACACGACGCACGAGGCCGCGCCTCGGCCGTCGTCTACTTCGACGCCCAGGGACAGAAGCAAAGGCAGAAGGCGAAGGTCGTCTGTGTCGCCTGCAACTCGATCGAGAGCGCGCGCCTGTTGCTGCTTTCGGCAAGCGGCCAATTCCCCCATGGACTGGCCAACAGCTCCGGCCAGCTCGGGCGCAACTACATGCGCCACACCACCGGGTCGGTTTATGCGACGTTCGACGAGCCGGTGCATTTCTATCGCGGGACGGTGATGGCCGGCATCATCCGCGACGAAGCGGTCAACAATCCCAAGCGCGGCTTTGTCGGCGGCTATGAACTGGAGACGATCTCACTGGGACTGCCGTTCTACGCCGCCTTCCTCGATCCGGGTGCCTGGGGCTCCAGCTTCACCAGTTTCATGGACGACTATGCGCGCACAGCCGGCATGTGGATCGTCGGCGAGGACATGCCGCAGGAAACCAATCGGGTGACCTTGTCCGAGACCGTCAAGGACCAGTTCGGGCTGCCGGCGCCGAACGTCCACTACGACGACCACGCGAACGACATCGCCATGCGCAATCACGCCTACAAGCAAGGCGAGGCGGTCTACGCCGCCGTCGGCGCCCGCAAGGTCATGCACACGCCGCCCTATCCGTCGACGCACAACCTCGGCACCTGCCGTATGAGCGCAAAGCCGGGCGACGGGGTCTGCAACGCGTGGGGCCAGACCCACGACATTCCGAACCTGTTCATCTCGGATGGCAGCCAGTTCACCACCGGGGCCGGCGAGAACCCGACGCTGACGATCGTCGCACTGGCGATCCGCCAGTCGGATTTCATCGCCGACCAGCTTTCCCGGCGCAATATCTGAGCGGCCGGACGATGAAGCTGGCGCCGTTCCCCCGTTGGGCCACCTTGTCACTGTCGATGATGATTTGCGCACTTGCCGGCAAGGCTGCCGCCGATGAGATCACAACATCGATCCTCAAGGCGAACGGCTGCAATAACTGTCACGCTCAAGCCGAACAGATCGTCGGCCCCGCCTTCGACGCGGTGCGCAAGAAATACGAGGGGCAGAAAGGGGCGCTCGACATGCTGGCGAACAAGGTGCGCCTTGGCGGGACCGGCGTGTGGGGGCAGGTCGCCATGCCGCCGAACCCGCAAATTTCAGACGCCGACCTGCGGCTGGTGCTCAAGGCCATTCTAGCGGGCGAGTCCACAAGCGGCGGATCGGCGCCGGCGCGGCCATGACCCTCGGGAGTTGGGCCAGGAGGAGCCTGCGATGGACCGCGCCTTTCAACTGAAAGAGCACCTCGACATCGTCGCGGCGCTGACCGAGATCAATTCGCGGCGCCTGTTGACCATGGGGCGCAGGGGCGGCGAAGCGATCGAACTGGCCCGGGCCATCGAAGACCGCGCCGCGGCCGGCGCCGGTCCAGCCGAGGATGCAAGAATTGAGGCGCTAAGTCATCGTTTGGCGGCCACCGAAGCCGAACTGGAGGCAATGGACCGCGAGGGCGGCCGGCTGAACGTCGCCCTCGCGCGCGCGTTCGGCGACGACTCGAGCGGGACTGACGAGACATGACCGACGCCGACCCAGAGAGCGCCTCGAAGGACCGGTTCTACGAGCGGCTGTCGGCCCTCGCCGACGAGATGATCGAGGCTCACGGCAAGGACTTCACCATGGGATCGCTGATCCTGGCCGCCCGCTTCATCGCCGAGAAAAGGCCCGATCGCGACGGCGCCGCGCCAACCAAGCCCGCGTGAGCCCCGGCCGGTTCGGGCGCTCAGTCGTAGGCGTGCCGCGAGACGTTGTAGGCCGTGGCCTCGTTCTGCGGGCCTTCTTCCTTCCCGCCGTAGTTGATGTGCTTGCCCATTGTCGGAGTGTAGACCGAGCTCCTCCTCGCCGGACCCCTTCAGTCCGCCGATGCAGTTCGACGCCACCGCGTTCTTGCCGAGCAAATAGGTGGTCAGCGCCATGCCGATCGGGTTGCACATGGCCTGCTGGAAGATCGGGTCTTCGAACAGGAGGTAGGTGTAGAGGCCGCCGCCGGCCTGAGGCGCAAGCCGGGCCAGTGCGCCCGGCGCTGGACGTCGCCGACATCTTCCGCGTCCATGGGCCGGCATGGCGGCTGGCCCAGGCCGGCCATCTGAGCCTGGGTCAGCTCAAGGTGATGTCGGCGATCGAGGCCTGCCGCACGGTGGAGCTCGGCGGTCACGTCGAGCGCTGCGAGGACTGCGACCACATCCGGATCGCCTACAACTCGTGCCGTAACCGCCATTGCCCCAAGTGCCAGGGGGGGCGGCGCAGCGGTGGCTGGAGGCGCGCGAGGCCGAGCTGTTGCCGCTGGCCTACTACCATGTGGTGTTCACTCTGCCGGCGCAGATCGGCGACATCGCCTACCAGAATAAGGCGGTGGTCTATGATCTGCTGTTCAAGGCCGCCGCCGAGACCTTGCTGACCATCGCCGCCGATCCCAAGCACTTGGGCGCCCGTATCGGCCTCAACGCCGTCCTGCACACCTGGGGATCGGCGCTTACCCATCATCCGCCCCGGCGCCGAGCCACGAAGCATGGCTCCAGGGCGATCCGCAAGAGCTTCGCCGCAGCCGCACCCAGGCCTCCGGCATAGTGGGACTGACAGCAATTGCAATATGCAATATACCTATCGTCTCTTCAACGTTCGGCCTCGAGAGGCGACCCCGCCCCGATGCCCACGCTCCGCAATCCCCGCCAGGAAGCCTTCGCCCAGGCTCGCGCCGGCAAGCGCCAAATCCCGCCAAACGCTGCCCAGCGCCGCCCGTCGGTCATGCCCGTAACGTTTTGAATGTTGCGCGTACGTCGGACACGAAGAGAGCAGGCTGTTCCCAGGCCGCGAAGTGAGTGCCTTTGGGATGGCTGCCGTAGTAGACGAGTTTCACATACGCCCTCTCCGACCAACTCTTCGGCGCTTGATAGATTTCTTCCGCAAACGCGCTCACGCCGACCGGGAGCTTGACGCCTCTCGCGTCGAAAAAGCCGCCCGGTGGCAAATTGTGCGCGGTGTCCCAGTAGAGCCGCGCCGAAGAGACCGCGGTGTTGGTCAACCAATAGAGCGTGATGTTGTCGAGAACGTCGTCGCGGCTTAATCCTTCGGGCTGACCATCGAAAACCCGGGCGATCATCTTGTAGCTCCGGATATCGTGATCGAGTATCCAGCCCGCGAGGCCGACCGGCGAATCGGCGAGTCCATAGAGCGTCTGCGGCCGGTTGTTCATCTCGATCGCATAGCCCAGGCCGTTCTTATAGAAGTCATCGAGTTGATCCCACGCGTGCTTTTCCTCTGGCGAAAGTCCGGCGGGTGGAGGGCCGCCCGCCGAAAGCGCCTTCGAAACGTCAGGCGGAACCGTCGCCGCCATGTTGGTATGGATGCCGACCAATCCCGCTGGCTGCTGCAAGGCCATGACCTCCGAAATGGCGTTACCCCAGTCGCCACCCTGCGCCACGTACTTGGCGTAGCCGAGGCGCTGCATGAGCGTCGCCCACGCTTTCGCAATACTGACGGGATTCCATCCCGGCTTCGTCGGCTTGCCTGAGAAGCCGTAGCCCGGCAGCGACGGGATCACGACATGGAACGCGTCTGCGTCGGTCCCGCCGTGCGCCGTGGGATCGGTCAGCGGATCGATCACCTTCAACTGCTCGATGATGGAGCCGGGCCATCCGTGGGTGATGATGATCGGCAGCGCGTGTTCGTGTTTCGAGCGGACGTGGATGAAATGAATGTCGAGACCGTCGATCTCGGTGATGAAGTTCGGCAGGGCGTTGATCTTCGCTTCGCATTTGCGCCAATCGTGCTCCGTCGACCAATACTGTGAGAGCTTCTGCATCGTTGCGAGCTGCACGCCCTGCGATGCATCCGCCACCTGTTCCTTGTCCGGCCACTGCGTCGCTTCGACCCGCTTTTTGAGATCTGCAAGAGCCTCATCTGGGGCGTGAAAATGGAAGGGGCGGATTGTGCTATCCATTTGCGTCTCTCCTCGCTCATTGGATTGACCTGCGTGAGCATCGTCCGCTAGCGCGGATTGACCGGACAGCAGGCCGAATACACTTGCGGCGGCTGTGGCGACCATCATCTCCCGCCGGGTCGGTGTTCGAGATGTCGACATGAAATCCCTCCTCGCGCGGTTTCGCATGGACCCCAAAGAAGGCCGCGCATCGCTTCCGCGCCTGCTTAAGATTCTGCCACGTTGTCGCTGCGATTTCCATTAGGTATTGGTAGAATCCGCCGTGTAGACCGATACCAAAGTATCGGTAACGTCAAAGTGTCGGTAACACCGAAGTACAATTGACATCGAGCGTGTCGCCGCCTCATCGTAGGAGGCGAAATCTGCCAGGGGCGCGAGTTCCCGGGCAAACGCCGTGCGATGCGATTCCAAGGCCCCGGGAACCATCCCGCGCATTTTTCATGTCGAGAGCACGTGAAGATGTCCGCTTTTCGTAGCTCATCAAATGTCCGCTGCTTGTAGTAGCTGTGCCTGTGGGGTTGTGGGCGAGGCGTAGCGTCGTCCACAAATCC
>JAQGIW010000093.1 GCA_028290905.1 Caulobacteraceae bacterium
GCCGCGGTGGGAGACCCCTTCGGCTATGCCTTCATCGAGAATCCCACCGGGTTGTAGCGCGGTCTGTTGGCCCAGCGCTTCCCCTCTCCTGAGAGTCTGTTTGGAAAATCGGTGAGGCTGGGATTTCGCTGGAGGGCACTGTCAAACCAAACGGGCCAAGCTTCGATTTTCACGTTTTGTTAGGCCGTGAGCCTCATATCCAAGTTGCCCGGTCGCCGCGTTTCCCCTTGTGTTTCCTTGGAAGAGCGATGACTGCTGCCCGAAAATCGGAACAGCAGCGGGGCGAAGCCTGCCTCCCATAGTTTGGTCTGACAACACCGTGCGGAGAGGGCCTTGGCCTCCTCTCCATGCGCCAGGTGCAGGCGCTCTGGCGCTGCCAGCGGGTCGAGGGATGTGGGCTGGACTTCCACAAGGAGAAGCCGCTCAACCCGCTGATCCTTGGCCAATTCGTCGGCCGGCCCAATGTGCGCGTGCGCGTTCGCTGTCGCGGCGACCGGTGCAAATTCCACCGGCTCTGGCGCATCGAGGAGATGATCGCCGGACTTGAGAAGCGCGGCCAGGGCGGCGCGCGCACCGAAGTTGATGGCCTGGGGGCGAAGATGACGACCCCGTGCCCCATGTGCAAACGGGTGAACTGGGGCGCCGAGATTCTGTGGGTCAACACCGATACCATGGGATGGAAGGCTCGCGGCGAGCGATCCTTCGAACCGGGAGCGCCCGGCTGATTTACCCAGATGGACGGCTGCGGTCACCATCCCGCTGCGACCGGAACCTCGGACTTCGCGAAGGCGTTTGACAGGCGGAAACCGGCCTTCTCCGTGACGCAACCCGCGTTCGTGAGAGGCGGAATGAGTCCTTCATGAAGTCCGACAGGGATAACACCGACATCGCCTGGCATCGACGCTTTGGGCGTCGCCTGATTCCTGGAGAGGTTGGCGAGAGCCGCACGCGCGGTGGCTACATCAATGGCCGTACGGCCCTCGTTCTCGGCGGCTCCCTCGTTGGCGTCATTGTGGCCCTCGGTGCGGCCTTCCTGCTGCACGGACACTTCTGATCCCACGACGTTCCCCGCGCGCTGGCCGGGGCATGCAGTCCAGGCACGTCAGCCGAACGCCAGCGCCATTCTGGCGGTAGTGGGTGAGGCCCGCGCGTGGCTTTTGGGCTGACTGCACAGAGATGAGATTGCCCGGCCGCCGCGTCAGGCCCACACCCCCAGCCCTTGCCCATGTCAGGTATTGAGCAGATGATCGCCCTGGGGACTGGGTGGAGCGGCGATATGGCTACATTCACGTTCTATATCCGCGATGATCGCTACAGCGTTCCGACCCTGGCGATCGTCAACACGAACACCGAGGTTGCGGCGCGGGTGCTGGCGACCAAGCGCCTGTTAGAGTCGATGCACCATACCGCCGTCGACGTGTATGAGGGCGAGGACCTGCGGTTCAGCTTGACGCTGGGCGAAGGCGATCGGCGGCTTCAATAGCCTCCCCTCTTCCGCGATCCGCCCTTCGGGGCACAGGGGGGGTGGGTTGGCAATCACCGATTGTGACAGGCCGGCGGTTGTTAGCGGACCGCACAGGAAACTCGCGGTCCGCGCCCTGGGACGGTCATTCCGGGTGGCTTCGCATCCACGCCGGGCGCTGTGCGGGGTACCGGATCGCGGCGCGCGACCCAATGAAATTCGCTCTTGTGGTAGCGGGGCGGTAGCGGGGAAATTCGCCTGAGCGCCGGGAGGCCTAACGACCCCTATATGCTATTGAAATCATTAATCTCCTGGTGGAGCCGAGGGGAATCGAACCCCTGACCTCCTCATTGCGAAGAATGCGCTCAACCATCTGGGCTCGACCTCTTCCCTCGGCGAATTCGGCCATGCCCTTCGCAACGCCCGCAGTGTGTCGCCACCCAGCACACCGCTGACCGTGCCGACCCCGACGGAGCCCCAGTAGGAGTTGAACTCGGCCAGCTTGGGCAGGCGCCGTCGCGGATCGAGCAGCCGCGCCAATGGCGCGGCGTTTGACGAGACAGTAGTTGGCGTGGTCAGGGGCCTGCCACTGCCGATCCCGCCAACGATCACGCCCAGTGACCTGGCCGACGGGACAAATCGCGCCGGCCCCGCTTTTGGCGGCTTGCAGAGCGGCGCCGCAGGCTGGAACATGGCCTGACGCGACCATGACCCCACGACCTTCTTAACGCAAGGATGCGGACCTTGATTTCGCGCCGGGCTACGCGGCGCTCAGCGAGTTGCCGCGACGACGAAGGCGCGGCGCCGGGGTGTTCTGGCTCGCGGCGGGCGCAGCGGTCATCATCGGCTTGTCCGCGTGGTTCATCCGCTAGGCGCAGGGCGGCTGCCAAATCGGCGACTTGCACGCCCGGGGCTATTCGGCCAAGTCTCCAATGCCGATGCCGAGCGTGACCGCCAGCTTCTCTACCACGGTGATGGTGGGGTTCCGCACGCCTCGTTCCACCCCAGAGACATAGGTGCGGTGAAGGCCGGCTAGTTCGGCGAACTCCTCCTGGGACCATCCCTTGGCCCTTCGCAGGCGCTGCACGTTCAGGCCGAGTCGACGGCGCACATCCATGCCGCCAGTGGGTCGGCGCGCAGCCGATCAATCTACAGACGATGAGTCTCAATGGTCGTTGACTGTCCCTCTACGCCATGGCGTCAGTCGCCGGCGGGCGAGACTCATAGGATGCGTCCTCGCCTGATCAGTCGGTCGGAGCTTTTCGCCGAAACCTGGCCGGATTGCCCGGCCAGGCCCCCTTGGCGCGACTCCGCCGGACCAACGGGAGCGGACATAATGGACGGAATTGTCAACGGTATCGGGGTGGGGTTTATTCTCGTGCTGTTCTACGGGATCGCCGGCTGGATAAAGCCCTTCTGGCTGATCAAACGGCGGTGGCATGGGGCGGCGACCGTCGTGGCGAGCATCATGGGGTTCGGCGTCGTGAATGACGTCCCCCCAAGCCGGCCCGCCGACATCACGCCCGCCGCGTGGATCCAGCGCGTCGGCGTTTGCCGGGAGGCGAATATGGATCGAGCTTGCCCCTTGACCTCGACGAGCGTCAACGAGGCGACCGCCAAGGTCAAGGCGGACAACGCCGCGGCGCTCGCAGCGGCCAGCGCCGCTTCAAGCACAGCGGGGGCCCAGCCCGAAGTCGCCATCCGGCCAGACCCAGCCGCCCAGGCCGCCAGCTTCATGCGCACCCAAACCGCGCTGAGCCACATGGTCCGCCCCTGCGACAACGCCATGCTGAAGGCGTCGAACACCAAGGGGGTGTACGGCAGCTACGCCGCCGCCACACAGGCGGAGGCGGCGTGCAAGATCACGATGATGGCGCTTTTCGACCTGAAGTTTCAGGAGCCAGTGTCCAGTGAGGCTCGGGCGGAACTGAACCCGGCCCTCAACTGCTTCGCCTTCGCCTATGGCGAGCGCCGCTCGACCATGGAGGCGGCCGCCAAGCTGATGGATGGCGACCAGCGCCCCTCGAAGGTCAACGCCTTCAGGGGGCTCTACAAGGACGCCCTGGCCCGCACCCAGGAGTGCGCGGTGCAGTATGCCAAGGCGGCGGTGAAGTACGGCTTCCGCGACGAGGTCGCCAAGATGGCCAGAAGCTAGGACGCCATTGGGGGGTGGGCCATCAAGCCCGGACCCGCGCCCGAGCGCGAGCTGGCGGCGGGGACGGTCCTTCCGGCCGCTCAAAGCTCAGCGACCGGAAGGTGAGTCCAAGGGTGGCATGCACCGCCTCCTTGCCGCTCATGGCCTCGAAGCGGCGGATGATGACGTCGGCGTAGCGGGGGTCCAACTCCATTACGCGCGCCCGCCGGCCCGAGATCTGGGCGGCAATGAGGGTTGTGCCGCTGCCGCCGAAGAGATCGAGGACCACATCGCCTTTCTTGGAGGAGTCCAGGATGGCGTCCTTGACCAGGGCCAGCGGCTTGACGGTGGGGTGCATGGCCCGCTCGCGGGCCTTGTCCGCGCCAAAGCCGTTGACGCTCGGATATGCCCAGACGTTGGATCGGTTACGGCCGTTCTTGCCGAGCTCGACGGTGTTGAGGTGGGCGGCCGTCCCCTTCTTCAGGACGAACACCAGCTCGTGTTGGGAGCGGTAAAAGCTTCCCATGCCGCCTGTTCCCTTGTCCCAGACGCACAGGTTGAGGACGGCGAGCTTGGCCGCCTCGGCGGCGTCCAGGACATTGCGCATGTGACGCCAGTCCATGCAGAAGTAGGCGACCCCGCCATCGACCATGCACCGCTCGATCTGACGGCAGGTCGCCTCCAGGAAGCCGGTGAACTCGCCGTCGGACATCTCGCCGTCACCCATGACGAACCGACCGTGGGCGGCAGTGCTGGTGACGTGGCCCTGGATGGCGACATTGTAGGGTGCGTCGGTGAAGACCGATCGAACCTGATCTTCGGCCAGCAGGCGATCCAGGGCTTCGGGCGAGGTCGAATCGCCCACCAGCAACCGGTGTTCGCCGAGCAGCCATAGATCACCCACCTGGCTGACGATCTCGGTGCGCGCGCCCGGAACCTCGTCGTCCTCCGCATCGCTCTCGCCGACGCCAAAGCGGATGGCGTCGATCTCAGGCAGGCTGAAGCCGGTGACTTCGAGGCTGAAGTCCAGCTCCAGCTCGGCCAGATCGGCGAGTTCGAGCTTCAGCGCCTCCTTGTTCCAGCCGGCAAGCTCCGCCAGGCGATTGTCGGCGAGGACGTAGGCCCGCTGTTCGGCGCTCGTGAGGTGATCGACTACCACGGCCGGCAAGGCCGTCATGCCAAGGGTCTTGGCGGCGGCCAGGCGCGCGACGCCGGCCAGCACCGCGCCGCCAGAGTCTATCAGCAGCGGCGAGACGAACCCGAACTGTTGGATGCTGGCGGCGATCTTCCTGATCTGGGCGGCTGTGTGGTGACGCGACTGCCGGCCTAGGGGCTTCAGCGCGGAAATCGCCCAGGTCTCGATCCTCAGGTCTGGATGGGACCTGAGGGTGGTCGTGGAATCGACAGTGGCGGTGGAAGCGAGGGTCTCTTGCATGACGGGACTCCTGGACGGCCCAGGCACGCGCGTTCGCGCCGCCGGAGCGGTCCTGATGGGTGAAGCTGTCCGTGATGCTCGCGAATGAGACCCGCGTGCTGCTCATCGAGCTGCCGGCCATCGGCCGACCACCAGGAGGTATGGCCCGGCTTGGCCAACCGCAAGGTCCTGGCCAGCAAGCAATTTCCCTAGTGCGCGGCCCAGCCCCGCGCCTCTGGACTTGCCGCGCGAAGGAAGCGTCAGTCGGCGCGGCTAGGGGGAACACCGATGATCGATGCCGAGACCGCGAGGGAGGCCATTGCGGCGCTGGCCGCGGCTATGGCGGCGATCCTGGAGGACGCCCTGGAGGGCGCCGTGGCGACCCGCGCGACGCTTCCAAACTACGCCGAAACGGCCAGGGATCTGCGCGGCGCCAGCGCTGACATCGGGGTTCTGGCCAGCGCCATGGAAATCATCGCCCGCCGCGCCGAAGCTGTCGAATAGCACTCGACTAGCCCGCGCAACGAAGCCTTGGTGTCATCGTCTCCAGCCCGGTTCGAACCGGGCTCGCCCCGGTAGGGGCGGCGCACCGCCGCCCCGTCAACCGATGGAGAACGACATGACCACCCTCAGCCAAGCCCAGGCCAATATCCTGGCCGCCGCCGCGCAAGGCGATATCGAACCCACCCCGCAAACCAAGAAGTCCGCCTTGGCTCTGATCAAGCGCGGGCTGCTGATCCTGGTCCCGGACGGCGATGGGAAGGGCTTCCTGACGATCACGCCCGCCGGCCGCGCGGCCACGGGGCCGGGGTCGTCCGGCGACGCCGATGGCGGCGGAGAAACCCTCTCCTCGTCGGAGCCTAAGGGGACGTCCAACGATGACGCCCCACCGGTGGAGATCGCCGTCGCTGCGGCGGCGCCGAAGGAACCCAAGGGCAAGATCCAGGCGTTGCTTATCTTGCTCCGCCGGCCGCAGGGCGCTCGCCTCGAAGAGCTGATGGCCGCGACCGGCTGGCAGGCCCACTCGGTGCGCGGGGCGATGAGCGGCGCCATCAAGAAGAAGCTCGGCATCGCGGTGATCTCGCAAAAGACCGACGCCGGCCGCGTCTACCGCGTCGAAGAAGGGGAGGCGGCGTGAGCGCCGGGGCGGCCGTCGCCCCGCAGGTGGGGGACCTGGAGGCGATGAACATCGACGCGCTGCGGCTCGAGTGGCGGCGGCGGTTCCGGGAGCCGCCACCGGCCCTGCGCGCGGCCGATCTCATGCGCCGGTGCCTGGCCGACCGCATCCAGACCGAGGCGTTCGGCGGCGATCCTGAGCTGGACCGCAAGCTCGCCGCCCTGGCGCGGGCCCATGGCCGAGGAGCGGCGCCCCGATCGGCCCGGCCGGTCTTTCGGCCGGGGACCGTCCTGGTGCGCGAGCATGATGGCCGATCGCACCGGGTCGAGGTGATGGAGGCGGGCTTCGCCTATGACGACAAGCGCTGGAAGAGCCTCTCGCAGATCGCCCGGGCCATCACCGGGGTGCGCTGGAATGGCCCCAGGTTCTTTGGCCTGCGGGACCTGGACGCCAACGGGGATCGCCTGTGAACCCGCCCTCCGAAAGCGCCAAGCCGGTTCGCCTGCGTTGCGCCATCTACACCCGCAAGTCGTCGGAAGAGGGACTGGAACAGGGATTTAACAGCCTCCACGCCCAGCGGGAGGCGTGCGAGGCCTACATCAAAAGCCAGGCGGGGGAGGGTTGGGTCGCGCTGGCGGGCGAGTACGACGACGGGGGCTTCTCCGGCGGATCGATGGCGAGGCCGGGGCTGGCGCAGCTGATGAAGGATATCGACGCTGGTCGGATCGACGTGGTGGTGGTCTATAAAGTCGATCGCTTGACCCGATCGCTGACCGACTTCGCCCGCATCGTCGAGCGCTTCGACGCCAGAAGCGTCTCCTTTGTCTCGGTGACTCAGGCGTTCAACACCACCACATCGATGGGGCGGTCCTGCTCTCGTTCGCCCAGTTCGAGCGGGAGGTCACCGGCGAGCGGATCCGCGACAAGATCGCCGCCTCCAAGGCCAAGGGCATGTGGATGGGCGGCCCACTCGCCCTGGGCTACGACGCCAACGGGCGCACCTTGACCATCAATCCCGCCGAGGCCGACCAGGTTCGCCATATCTTCGCGCGGTATCTGGTCCTGAACTCCGTCCACGTCCTGCGCGACGAGCTGGAGGCCGAGGGCTTCGTCTCCAAGCGCCGCCTGGCGGCCAGCGGCGTCGCCTACGGGGGTGTCCCCTTCAGCCGTGGCGCGCTCTTCCATCTGCTCTCCAACCGCCTCTACCTCGGCCAGATCGTCCACAAGGACCAGAACCATCCTGGTCTGCATGCGGCGATTATCGAGACCGAGCTCTTCGAGGCGGTGCAGCTGCGGCTGGCGAAGAATGCGGGCGCCAAGCGCCGGGCCAAGGAGGGACTGGAACCTTTGGCTCCGGCCGCGCCGCTGACGGGGAAGGTCTTCGACGACCGCGGCAACCCCATGTCGCCGGTCACCGTGCGCAAGGGCGCCGGGGGCGCATACCGTTACTACGTCTCCTCGGCGGTCCAGTTGGGGCGTCGGGACCAAGCCGGTTCCGTGGCCCGGTTCCCGGCGGTGGCGCTGGAGGATCTGGTTCACGACCGGACCCAGAAAATGGGTCTCGCGCCGAGGGAGAAGGCCGGCCAGCCGCGCTGGAACCCACGAGATGTCGTCGAGCGGGTCGTGGTGGGGGAGCGGCGGGTCGTGGTCACCTTCGCCGCCGAGGTCGAGGACGGCCGTGTCCCGCCACACCTGAGCGCCTCCCTGGCGACGGGCGACCGCCTTGCCGTCGAGGATCGGCGCCTGGTGCTGACGATCCAGGCGAGCCTGCGGCGATGGGGTGGGTCAAAGGTAGTCCAAGGTCCCAGCGGTGCGCCGGCGGTGGATCGGCCGAAGACCGACCCGGCGTTGCTGAAGGCGCTTGCGAGGGCGGAGAGCTGGAAGCTGAGGCTTCAGACCGGCGGGGCGGACACCATGGACGCCTTGATGAAAGAGGATAGTGTCGACCGCTCCTACGCCCAGCGCCTCATCCGCCTGGCCTTCCTGGCTCCCGACCTGAAACGCTCGATCCTGGAGGGCCGCGCGCCCTCCGGCCTGACGCTGCAGCGGCTCATGCAGGGGGGTGTCCCGCTGCTCTGGTCCGATCAGCGTAGCGTGGTGAGCCAATGGCGGCCGGCGCGGCCGTCAATTGACCTGCCCGGGATCCGGGCAGACTAAGGCGCTTGCGCCGTCAGCGGCTCATGGCGGGCGCACGTCATCGTCGCGTTGCGACCAACGCCGCTCGCGGACCCAGTCCCGATCGGGGTCGGGGCGTCCAGTGCGGAACCAGTCGCAATCGCGCACGTCCGCTTCTTCATCCTCGAGGTGCGGGGGGAGGGACCTTGGGCCCCTCGTTGAACTCCCGCGCCAAGGACACCGCGACCCTGGCCGTACTGGTCCAGGCCAGGAACTGCGAGAGGCTGTCGACCTGATCATCGTGCCTGGCGTTGGGAAACCCCGTCACCTCGCGCCGTAGCGCCTCCAACCAGGGCGCGGCCTCGGGAAAGATCGCGAACCCCGCTTCGAGCTTGGCGGCCTGGGCCGCCCAGCGCTCTATCTTCCCCACGGTCGCCCCGCAGCGGTGCAGCTTCCAGGAGGGGGCTTTGCCCTCCGGAGCAGTCCGGCGCTCGTGGTTGAAATCAGACAGCAGATGGCGACCGCTGCCGGCGTCCTCGATCAGGATCAGGTCGGGTCTCCACTCGTCGCGATGGGCCCTGGCGCGATCAAGCAGGTCGCGGAAGCCCGCCTTGAACCTGAGCACGTCCAGGAGCAGCCATACGCCTCGATAGAACCCCCAGGTGGTGCAGGCGGAGTAGTCGGAGTTCGCCGAGGCGGTCTCGGCCGTGTCCCAGCTCTGCACGAGCTTCTCAAACCGTCGACGTGGCGGTGCGGCGGTGTAGCGCTTGATGTCATGCCAGCGGATCAGGTTGCTCTCGGCGGGTGTCGGGTCCTGAAGGTATTGGGGGGAGAAGTAGGTCGGCCCCTGTTCCAGGCGTAGGCGGTCGAGCGTCTCGCGCGACTGCAGGGCGGGAAACAGAAGATCCCCGACCTTGCGGGCGTGAACCCTGCCGCCGCCCAGCCGGACAAGGTCGGCGGTCTGGGCGATCGCGGGAAGGTTGATGTGCTGGTAGAGGCCGGTCTCGATGCAGTGGCCGGGGAGGTCATCCTCGTGCAGACGCTGGGCGATGACGATGATCCGCCCCAGCTCCTGATCGTTCAGGCGCGAGATCAGGCTGCCGCGGTAGTAGTCCAGCGTCGCCTCGCGCGCGGCCGGGGAGCCGGCGTCGGTGGCCTTCATCAGGTCATCGACGATGATGTAGTCCGCGCCAAATCCCGTCGTGGCGCCGCCGACCGAGACGGCCTTGCGGTAGCCGCCGGCGGCGGTGACGAGGTCACCTTCGGCGTCTCGCCTTGGCTTACCGAACCCGGGGAAGGCGCTCCGGTACCAATCCGAGTTAACCACCGCCTGGAAGTTGCGCGCCAGCTGCGCAGCGAGATCGCCGCCGTAACTGGCGACCAGGAACTTGAGGCTGGGATCATGGCCCATGGCCCAGGCCACGAACGCCACCGAGACGGTGATGGACTTCAGGTGTCGCGGCGGCACGGTGATGACCAGCCGCTTGTTGTCGCCCCTGCGCACTTCGTCCAGGCCATGGCACATGGCTTCGACATGCCAGTTCCGCTTGAAGGTCTCGCGAGGGTTCAGCGTACGGAACGTACGCTCCACGAAGAAGTCGAAGCTCTCCCGCAGCGTCATGCTCATGGCGTCGCGGCAGAGGGGGATGGCCATCACGACGCGCCGTCCGGCTCGCCGCCACCGGCGCGCTTAAGGAAGGCCTGCAGCATCTCCGCTTCCTCGGGGCTCAGCTTGGCCTCGGGTTCGGGGGCGGAGCTGTCCGAGGCCGCTGCCGTCGGGTCGAGCTTGAGGAGCACGACGAAAGCTTTCAGATCGCCTTGCATGGCCATCTCGATGACCCGGTGAACCATCGCTTGGCGCCGGCTCATGGTCACCCGTCGCGCGCCCATCTTAGCGGCGACGGTCTTGTCGAGCTCCTCGCCGATCAGGGTCGAGAGGGAGCGGGAACCCTTGGGACGCCCCTTGGGATTGCCTGATCGCCCGGGTTGAAACTGATGGCGCGTCGGCGGCTTGGCGTAACCGACCTTGTAGTCCGCTGGCGCGAGCGCCGGAGGAACGGTGGGGACGTCGTCGCTCGGCGCGTCCTGCGTCGGGCCGATGGAGGGTGGGCGAATCCGGATTCGAGCAGGGGGCGTCCGCCGCGGCTCGATCGTGTGGTCGGGATCCGAATTTGGCTTGGGCGTCTCGACGACGGAATTGGACATGACGGTTCCTCCGTCCGCCGACCAGAAGCCGGCGGACTATGCGGGTGGGGAGATCCGTGAATGCCCAAGCCAGCTGACCGCCGGCGAGTTCTGCCACAGCGGTCAAGCAGATCGCTCGAACCGAGGTTGGCGGTCGGCCGCCGAAGTTCAAGGGGGGCGACGCCGAACTTCGCAGATGGTGGCTGAACCGCGCGTCCTGTCTCCCTGATAGGGTCGAAATATTTCCCTGTTAAGCGCCTAGGGAAAGCGCCGTCTATCCGAGCATAAGCAGTTGATAATACTGTGGATTGGCGGAGCTGAGAGGCAGCTATCCGCTCTGTTATCGGCGATTAGACGCTGTTAACCGCCATGGTTCAGGGAAAATGGGTCTCCGGCTTTCCGCTCTCCGGCGAAACGAGACCGTCTCGGCGGGGCGCGGAGACGGGCGGGCGCGAAAGCGCCAAATGGTGGGAATTTGGCGGCCTCACGCCCGGTGGGAAGTCTGGTTAGGGGCGAAGTAGTCGGCTGATTACCGAGGCTTAGCGGCCGGCCCGTTGAAAGAGACCATTTTCAGGGACTGAGTGGCGGTGCTAACAGTCGGTGGACAAAAGGTCTCCGTCGCAGAGCAGCACTGCAAGCGGAAGTGACGTGAGTCGGCGTTTTGACGACGTTCGCCGGCGCGGAGGCGCGTTCCTAAAACGCCTCGCCAACGCGCTGGCGACGCCAAGAAGCAGCGCGCTCAGACGCCCGAGCGTGCTTCGCCTCTCACAATCGGAGGCAAAATGCCACAGGGTAGATCCTACTATCGTAATCCGCTCTGGATCAGCTCAGTACCCACGCATATCGATGAACCCCATTGACCCGATGCGGCAAATGCGCTGTTTGGTGATGAGGTCGCGACTTGGATCGACCTCGTGCGAACGAGCGGTCGGGCGGGAGTTGGAGCGCCGGACTCCTTGACTGGCTCGAGCAGGGTCCAGCGGTGGGAATCGGGATGTCTCTTCGGTGGTGATTGATCTCAGAGATGATTAGAATAGGTTCACCGTGGGAGCTACTTGAGGAAAAGGGTGATGAAGGAACTCACGTGTCCGCGATATCTCAAACAACTGTTGCTACACGGCGATAACATATCGTTTGTCGATTATGATGACGTTGAATATTCAGCACGTACATTCTATGAGCAATCTCTGCGCCTCGCCAATGCGTTGCGCTCCAATCTGAAGCTGGAGCCGTCAGAGCCCTTCGCCGTCCTCGCCGGTAACAGCTACCGGTATATAACTCTGTGGGCCGCAGCTTATTTCGGTGGCGGCGTGATCTCGGCCATGAACACACGGCTTCACGCGTTGGAGATTCGGCAGATGCTGCAACATGTCGGTTGCCGCACGATTTTCGCCGATGCCGAGACGATCGGACTGGTGCGGGAGGCGACCGCGGGCTTCGATCCAGCGCCGCGACTCGTCCGTTTGGACGATGTTTCCGAGGACGGCGCGCTCACCTATGCGGAGCTGATCAACTCGGGAGAGTTGGCGCTTCTGGAAGAGCCGGCCGAAGACAGCACGGTGCTCTACAGCTTCACCGGTGGCACGACGGGCCGGTCGAAGACGGTCATGATCACTCAGAGATCGCTGGCGCTGAATTTCTGGCGGAGTCACTTCAACTGGGGCGGGGCCGGCCGAGGCGCGGTCTATTATCTTTCGAGTCCGCTGTTTCATGTCGCCGGAAGCGGCGTCGGCGCCCTGTATGGGCCGATCTCGGGCGGAAAGGTCATCATCCGCAAGACGTTCGACCCTGGCCAGATGCTGGACGATATCGAACGGTTCCAGGTCACCCATGTCGGACTGGTGCCGACGATGCTGTCGATGCTCCTCGAGCATCCGTCTTTCAAATCGTCCAAGTTCGCGCCCCTGCGCCGGATCTCCTACGGCGCGGCGCCTATGCCGCCGGCGCTCCTGAGGCAGATGATGGCGATGTTTCCACACGCCGAGTTCGGCTCGTCCTATGGCATGACCGAGGCGGGGGGGCCGGTGACGGCTCTTACGCCGGAAGACCACGACCCCGCGGAGACGAAGCTGAACTCCGTGGGGCGACCGATGCCTGGCGTCGCGCTCACCATCCGGTTGCCGGATGGCGCCGAAGCGCCGGTCGGTACGCCAGGAGAGATCTGGCTGCAGAGCGGCGGCCTCACGGAGGGTTATCTGAAAGATCCGGAGGAGACCAAGCTCGCCTTCAGCGGCGGTTGGTTCCATACGGGCGATGCCGGCTATGTCGATGAGCAAGGCTACGTATATCTTGTCGATCGGTTGAAAGACATGATCGTATCTGGCGGCGAGAACGTCTATTCCGTTGAAGTCGAGCGAGCCATCGCCAGCCACCCCGATGTTTCTCAGGTCGCTGTCGTGGGACTGCCGCATCCCCATTGGGGCGAAGTGGTTCACGCGGTCGTGGTGCCGCGTCCCGGCGCCGCGCTCACGCAGGACATGATCGTGGCGCACAGCCAGGCCCACATCGCCCGCTACAAGTGTCCGAAGAGTGTGGAGTTCCGCAGCGAGCCCCTGCCGCTCTCAGCCGTGAACAAGGTGTTGAAACGCAAGCTCCGCGAAGACGCGACACACCGTATCCGCGTGTCGTGAACATCATCCCACGGCGGTGGCCATTGTAGAGGATTAGACGATGCCGATCATGGAACAAAAGGACGACTTCGCCCACGAGATCGAAGACGATCCGGCCTGGGGGGAGTCCTGGTATTTCGTGTTTTACGATCCCCACGCCAATCTGAGTTTGCTCACGGGAAGCCGCATCCGAATCAATCAAGCGGTCAGCGAGCATTCGATGACCATCACCTTACCGGATGGCAGGCTCGCACAGATGCGGGTGGAGCGCCCGCAGGACCGCATGTCGGACACAGACATCGAGGGCGGCGGCCTGCTGTATCAGCGCCTCGAGCCGATGCGCCGTTGGCGAGTTCAGGTCGACTCCGAGGTCGAGATCACCGAGGCGGATGGCAGAGCGGGAACGGCGAGGGCGGCGGCGGATCTGATCTTCGATGCCGTGGCGCCAGCCATCGGCACTGATGGCCAGAAGAATAGCCGCAAGCAGGAGGGAGTGACCGCAGCCACCGCCAGCGCGACCGGTCGGGGACACTTCGATCAGGCGGGACAATGGTCAGGCTGGGTCAGTGTCGGCGATAGTCGTTGGGAACTTAATCCGGAGGTCACCTTCGGCATGCGGGACAAGTCCTGGGGACCGCGCCGCTGGCACGCGACGCCGGCGTGGCGGATCATCTTCGCAAACATCGACAAGGTGACCCACTTCGGCGGCATCTGCATGATGACTGACAACGGCACGATGCATCGCGGCTGGGTCTGGGAAGACGGCAAGCGCGCGTCGATTGCAAACTGGCACATCCGGACCGAACTCGCCGAGGATGGCCTGACCCACAAGGTCTCCCACTTGACCCTCACCGACAAGGAGAACGAGACGTACGAGATCAAGGCCGAATTGCTGAGGCCGATTCACTTCCACATGCATTCCGGCGAACGGCCGTTCTCCGAGGAAGTCGATCTCGAGGCGCAGAAGAAGAGCGTCGTCATCAGCGGACCAACCCGGTTCACCTACAAGGGCCGCGTGGGGTACGGGCAGCTAGAGTATCAGCACCTGCTCGACGAGACCGGCAAGGCGGTCTACCCCATCTCCTAGCTGGTCTAGGTTGGGGCGGGCGTCAGGCCGCCCAACGCATCGCGAACCGCAAGACTTGCCGCGCGACCGTCTCCACCTGCCAGGCGTTGCGGGGATCGGCGAAGGCGCCGCTCTCGTCGAACAGGCCATTCGGATCCAGACACGCCCCGAAGGGGGTCGGCCAGCCTCTCAGGGCGTGGATGATCGAGCGCAGGGTGGTGAGCGTCGAGCCCGAAGCCTGAGCGCCGGCGGCCGAGACGATGCATCCCACCGCGCGGCCATCGAGATAGGGCCGGGGATCGTCCCTGAGCCCCTCCAGGCCGTCGAGGGCGTTCTTGACCACGCCTGACACCGAGCCGTGATAACCCGGTGTGGCGACGATCACCCCGTCCGCGGCGCGGACGACGGCCAAGAAGCGTTGCTGTTCGGAGCCACATGAGGGCTTGTGAGGGTTGTAAATCGGCAGGTCGGCCAGGAACGCCCCGCCGAACAGCTCTGTTCGCGCGCCCGCCGCCGACGCTACGTCTAGGGCTGCGACGAGCGCCCTTTCGCTGCTGGACCCGGGACGCACAGTGCCGCCCACCCCAATGACGAGCGGTCGTGCGCCCACGGTCATGCCGGCGTCGATGCGAGGTGCGGGGAGCATGAGCATGGCTGCATCGTCGTCGTTCCGCGGGACGTCGAGTGCGATCAGAAGAATCTGTAAGTCGCCTGCACCCCGATCGTCCGGGGCGGCGCGTAGGTCCCGAGCACGCAGGCGCAGGTGCCGGCGTCCGGCAAGGAGAACGATCTGTAGGTCTTGTCGCCTAAATTCTTGACGAAGACCTCTACCAGCAACCGCGACTTGATCGGAGCGTACGTCAAGTACAGGTTTTCGATAGCGTATGGTCCCTGCCGTTCGGCAGGATCGAGGAATCCGAACGGCGTCAGCTCTACACCGTCGGTCCAGGCCACTTCGCCCGCCAGCGTCACCTTTCCGAAGCCGAATTCGTGTTTATAGGTAAGACCAGTCCTTGCGGTGAAGTGAGGTGCAAACGGCATCTGATGGCCGGCCAGGTTGGTTGGTATGTTCATGAGTGGCGGTGGTAAAGTACAATTCACACCATCCGGAACGGCCGTCGTCGTAAAAAGCAGGGCGTCGCAGGAGTTATAATGGTTGAACTCCGCGTCCTGCGCGGTCGCCGCCAGATCCCACCGAAGCCAGTCCGTCAGCGAGACCCCCCCTTCGAGCTCGAGCCCCTTTATGGTCGCGCTCGCTGCGTTCTCCGTCACAATTGTCAGACTGGTGATCTGATCCACCTGTAAATTCGTATAGTCGTAATAATATCCGGCCAAATTTATGAAGCCGCGACCGCCGAGAATGTTCGCTTTAACGCCGACCTCATAGGCGGTGATCTTTTCGGGATTGAATTCATTGTTGCAGGAGGTTGTGTTATAGCCACCCGGCTTCTCGGCGCGTTGCCACTGCCCGTAAACTGTCACATCCGAGGAGACGTCGTACTGCAGGCCCGCCCGGGGGGAGACACTGTTCCACGTGTGGCTTTCGTTCGCCACCGGCAGCCCGAACCCGCATGAAGGGAAGATCGCCAGAAATTGAACCTGTGCCGCCTTCTCGTCCGAACTGGCTCGGAGGCCGCCGTAGATTTTGAACCTATTCGTGACCTTGTAGGTGGCGTCGGCGAATCCGGCATACGAGGTCGTCGTCTGGCCGTAGATTTGTTTAGTGTATAGCGGCGTGCTTAAATTGCCAAACGCGGGACCCAAATTCGTACCGAGCGGTAGTGGATAAGTGAGAAAGTTTAGGCCGATCTGGTAATTCGTATCGAATCTGTCAGTTAAGAAGAATCCACCTAACAGGACGTCCAGTTTGTCACCCAAAAACTTCGAATCCACGGTGAAATCTTCGGTGAACGTCTTGTATTTGTAACTGATGTTGAACCCAACTAAGATTGGATCGTTCCAACCGTCGCCATCGGTGGCTAGGTGCCAGCTGCCCTGCACATAGCCGCTGACGGACTTCACCGTCACGTTGGGTAGAGGAGTCCACACTGCCGTTGCGGAAACGCCGGCATTGCGCTGAGAGTTATTGTGGCTCTCATCCTGACGTACGTCGCGGGTGGCGAGCGTGTAGTCGCCCGACGTGTTGAATGGCACGCCGAGAAGGCTCGTCAGAGGACCCGTGGGGCCCGAAAATACGTGAAAGGCGTAGGCGCCGATCAGATTCTGGCTATACGCGCTCACCGTCAGCTTGAACTTGGGCGACGGCTCCCATAGCAGGGCCCCGGTCACGCTGCTGGTGTGGGTCCTGTCGATGTCCTGATGGGTCACCAGATCGGTGCCGTAGCCCCGCCGTTGGTCGTCATCGGAGGCGAACAGCCGAAATGACAACGTATCTGAGATCGGACCGGATATGTAACCTTTGAAGAGCGATCGGTCGTAGCTCCCATAGAGGCCGGTCAGGCTGGCCTGCCAGTCGCGTGTCGGCTGGTTAGTCGTGAGGCTGATGGCTCCGGCCGTCGCATTTCGCCCGAACAGCGTTCCCTGCGGCCCCCGCAGAACTTCGATAGAGTTCAGGTCATTGAACGCATAGTCGAGATTGCCGGTGCGCGGCTGGTAGACTCCGTTGACATAGGTTGCCACTGAAGATTCGCCAGCGCCCAGCGGGCTCGATGTGCTGATCCCACGAATGGTGATGTAGGTCAGACTGGAGTTCGTGGTGACATTCAGATTCGGAACGAGTGTGTTGAGATCCGTCGCGGACTTGATCTGCTTCAATTCCACGGCCTGGCGGGGAATAGCGGTGATGGCTGCGGTCGCCTCCTTCAGGCTCGTGTCCCGCTTCAACGCGGTGACGGTAATGGCCTCCACCTGGGTGGCGCTTGCGCCCGGGCCGGACTCCTGCGCCCGAACGCCTCCAGCCGAAAGGGTTAGCATCCCGCATAACAGCGGCCCCAATGCAATGGACGTGCGGAGAAGTTCCCTATGGCTGAGGTGCCTCATCATGGCCGCTCCCCTGATCTCGATTTCCACCCAACGACCGAGTGTTCCGTTTTCTTGTTCAGGCCGCGCCGGGCGTCGCTCGATCGAGCCCTGCCCCGCCTCGATCTTCGAACGGAAACTCTCAAGGCGGTAGGTGAGCCTACTTTACGAACGTGTCAACCGCAGACTATCATTATTCGTGTCATAATGACCCATGTGGTCCGCATTTTAGGTTGCAAGCCGTGAGATGTATGTCATCTGGTGGCTCTCGCGCTCCGTCAACCGGAGCCTTGGGGGGAGCGCCCTGTGTCAATTCGGCGCAAAGCGGCGATTGACTATGAGGCCGGACGCGCAATCGGCCCCTATTTGGGCCGCTCCGGGAGGAGGACAGGATGACCGACGACAGCTATAGGACGCATTTCAAGCCGATGCCCCCTCCGGAGGAGGTGTTTGAGTCGGCGGAATTCATGTTGAAGGAGTGTCCAGTCGCCCACAGCGACCAGGACGGCGGCTTCTGGGTGGTGAACCGCCACCGGGACGCCTTAGCCGTACTGACTGACTGGAGGACGTTTTCGTCTCCTGGCCGGGTCCCAGCCCCGCCTCCAGGAATTCAGGCGCCGCCGATGCCGCCGATCGATCTCGATCCGCCTCTGCAGCGGGATTTCCGGAACATCATCAATCCGTACCTGACCCCGGAGGTCGTCGAGATTTTCAAACCGCGGATCCAGAAGATCGTCACTGAGTTGATTGATCAATTCATAGACAATGGTTGTTGCGATCTTTCTGGGCAGTTCGCGCGACCTTTCGCTTCACGCGTTACCTTCGAGATTTTGTTCGATCTGGACGATCCCGCTCAGTTGGAACTCAATCTCGGGTTCGTGCATACGATGACCTATGAATTCGGCAGCCCCAAGCAACCGGCGGCGGAAAAAGCCTGGATCGAATGGATGCTATCGTTCGTCCGCCAGCGCCGCGCCCAGGCGCCGCGCCACAATCTTATCGATGGTCTGATCCATGGGACCGTGGACGGCGGCCGGCCGCTGACCGACGAAGAGCTCTACGGCGCGATCATGATCATCACCTTGGGCGGGTTCGGCACCACGGCCGACGCCATCGGCAACCTGATGATCCGCATCGCCGAGGATCGGTCTTTGCAGTCGCAACTGCGCGGCGATCTGGGCAAGCTGCCCGACGCCATCGAGGAGTCGCTGAGGCTCGAACCGCCGGTCAGCGGGGTGGCGCGCACCTGCACGCGCCAGACGACCATCGGTGAGCGCACGATCGAGGCGTCGGAGCGAGTGTTGATCAATTTCACCGCTGCCAATCGCGATCCGGAAAGGTTCGACGATCCCGGTAGGTTCGACATGGCGCGCGACCCGGCCCACCTGGCCTTCAGCGGCGGTCCCCACCGTTGCGTCGGGTCAAATCTGGCTCGTTTGGATATCCGGCTGGCCTTCGAGGAGCTTCTGACCCGGATGAAAAACATCCGGATCACGCCAGGTGACCAGGTCAAACGGGTTTCCAACGCCGCCGCGTGGTGGGTGCCCAACTACGTCCCGATTACCTTCGATCGCGCCGGCTAGGACACCCATGCGCGTCGAAGACATGAGCGCTCGGATTGCCGACGTGCTGGATGCGCCCGAGGTGGAACACTTGGCCATTCTCTCGGGCGGCGCATCACGAGAGACTTGGTCCTTTGTCGCGCGCGGCCGCGACGGCGCGAGGCAGCGCTACATTCTGCAGATCGCCCGGCGGGTCAAGGACCACGATTCCGTCTCCGAAGCCGCCATCATGACAGCCGCCGCAAGCGCAGGCGTGCCTGTTGCCAGGATCGTGCGGTCCTCCAATGATGGTGAATTTCTCGGTGGCCGGTTCATGATCGCCGAGTTTGTCGAGGGCGAGACACTCGGCCCGCGGATTCTTCGCGATCCGGCGTTCGCAGACGCGCGCCGCGCGCTGCCGGGGCAATTCGGCCGGGCGCTAGCGGCCATTCACACGCTTCCTGTGTCGCTCATCCCCAGGGGGTCGGAGGCTGGCGAGGACATTCTCGACCAGATGCGCCGCGAACTCGACGAACTGGGCGAGCCGCACCCGGCCTTCGAGGTCGGGATCAGGTGGCTCGCCGATCATCGGCCGGAGAATGCGATCCGCAAGTTCGTCCACGGCGATTTTCGCCTGGGCAATGTCATCGTTCATCCGGAAGAGGGACTGGTCGCGGTTCTCGATTGGGAACTGAGTCGGATCGGCGCGCCGGCAGAGGATATAGCCTGGGTCTGCCTGAAACCGTGGCGCTTCGGCGGGGCCGGCTATGTGGCCGGCATCGCGCCGCTGCGAGAGTTGCTGAACGCCTATGAGGACGCCGGGGGGGGGCGGGTCGCAGTCGAGGACGTCCGATGGTGGGTGATCTGCGGCACGGTCCGGTGGGGCATCGGCTGCGTCATTCAGGCCAGGGCCCACCTCGACGGGGAGAGAGTCTCGCACGAACTCGCGGCGATCGGCCGGCGAGCCTGTGAGAACGAATATGACCTGCTGCGTCTGATCGGGTCGAACGAGGCATGACCGCCCCTCACGATGTTCCGAGCGCGCCGGAGATGCTGGCCGCCGTCCGGCAGTGGATGACCACGGTGCTGATGGAGAATCTCGACGGACAGCTGAAATTTCACGCGCGGGTGGCAGCGAACATGATCGGGATGGTCGAACGTGAGTTCGAACTGGGCGCCGACCTGGCCGAGAACCATCGGCGACGCCTCCAGGCCCTCGGCGTCGCCAGCGAGCGAGAGCTTGCAGCCGCCATCCGTTCCGGCGCGATCGACTATCGCGGGGCGGACCTGCAGGCTTCGATCCTCGACACGGTCGTCGCCAAGTTGCGGGTGGCCAATCCCCGCTATCTTGCCGTTGAGGATACAATTCAATCATAGATAGATGGGAGCGAAGATGGTCAAGGCTGTGGTGATCAGGAGATCAGATCGACCGATAGAGGTGGTGGATATTGAAGTCGGCGCCCCGAAGGTCGGTGAGCTTGCGATTCGGATTGTCGCCGCTGGCGTGTGTCACTCCGATCTCTCCCTCGCCAAGGCGGGCGGCGCGGGAATGGAGCTGCCCGTCGTGCTCGGACACGAGGCGGCCGGCATTGTCGAGCGCGTCGGCGAGGGCGTCGCCGGGTTTGGCGAAGGCGATCACGTCATCCTCTCGCCGGTGCCGCAATGCCACCACTGCCGATTTTGCGATTCCGGGCAGTGGACCCTGTGCGACTCGTCGCTCCGGGCCTTCACGGGAAAGATGTTCGACGGCACCACGCGGATGAGCCTCGATGGTGCGGCTGTGACGCAGATGGCCTGCATCGGCGCCTGGAGCGAGCGTACGGTCGTCCCGGCGATGTCGGCGGTGAAGATCGACAAGGCCATGCCTCTCGAGCAGGCGGCGCTGATCGGCTGTGGCGTGGTAACAGGCTACGGCGCCGCCGTGAATGTGGCGGACATCAGTAGAGGCGACAGCGTCGCCGTGATCGGCTGCGGAGGCACGGGTTTGAATGCTGTGCAGGGCGCGCGCCTGCGGGGCGCAGAGCGGATCATCGCCGTCGACGTCATCGTCGAGAAGCTGGAGTTGGCGCGGCGGTTCGGAGCGACCGATACCATCAACGCCGAGAGCTCAGACGCGGTCGCGGCCGTGCAGGATCTGACGGCCGGCTACGGCGTCGATGTCGGCATCGATGCGGTGGGCACGAAAGCGACATTCGCGCAGGTCGTCGCCATGACCCGGCGCGGCGGGCAGTGCATTCTCAGTGGGATGGCCGCGCCCGATCTTTCATTCTCGATGATGCAGTTCACGGCAGCGGGAAAGATTCTGAAGGGAAATATGCTCGGTATGGGCGATTTCCGCGTCGAGTTTCCAAAGTTGGTGAAGCTGTACCAGGATGGGGAATTGATGTTGGATGAACTTATAACCAAACGAATCTCCCTGGAGCAGGTCAATACGGCCTTCGAGGACATGGAGGCTGGCAAGGTCGCGCGGAGCGTGATCGATCTATGACCAATTCGCTGAAGCTTTCTCTCGATCCCGAACTCTGCCAGGGTCATGCCCGCTGTTTCGCGCTTGCGCCGGAAGTCTTTCGACTTGACGCGCAGGGACATGGAGAGGTGCGGTCGGAATCGGTTCCAGAGGCGCTGCAAGCCAAGGCGTTGCGGGCGGTCAGGGCTTGCCCGGAGCGCGCCATCAAGACGACAGGCGGGGACGGCGCCTAGCGCAGAGTCGGTTCAAATGGATTCATCTGAACCGGCCAGAGGCCATCAAGCGTTGATGACCGCTTCGTGGCGCAGCGGCTCGGTGTTGAGGTGACGCACGGCTGGCAGGACTTCCTCGGCAAAGAGCCTCAAGCTGCGTTCGCTCTGTTCGAC
>JAQGIW010000152.1 GCA_028290905.1 Caulobacteraceae bacterium
GCATAACCGAAGGGATCTCCCACCGCGGCGGGCGTGCCCGCGACCAGCGTACTGCGGTCTTCATGGTGCCAGCCCGTCGCGAAGTTGAACCACAGCGCATGGATGTGGCCATCGGCGGAGCGGAACAGGTTGTGCTGTTCGAACAGCCCGGTCGGATTGTTGACGAACGCATAACCGAAGGGATCTCCCACCGCGGCGGGCGTGCCCGCGACCAGCGTACTGCGGTCTTCGTGGTGCCAGCCCGCGGCGAAGTTGAACCACAGCGCATGGATGTGGCCATCGGCGGAGCGGAACAAATTGTGCTGCTCGACCACACCGGTCGCGTTGTTCACGAAGGCATAGCCGAAGGGGTCTCCCACCGCGGCAGGGATGCCCGGCTTGAGCAGAGTGCGGTCCTCGTGATGCCAGCCCGTCGCGAAGTTGAACCACAGCGCATGGAGGTGGCCATCGGGGGAGCGGAACAGGTTGTGCTGTTCGAGCAGCCCGGTCGGCTTGTTGACGAACGCATAACCGAAGGGATCTCCCACCGCGGCTGGCGTGCCGGCGACGAGCGTACTGCGGTCTTCGTGGTGCCAGCCCGCGGCGAAGTTGAACCACAGCGCATGGATGTGGCCGTCGGCGGAGCGGAACAGATTGTGTTGCTCGACGACGGGCTGCACGACCGCCGGGGGGGCGAACACGCAAGCCGCCTGTGCATTCGACCATTCGGTCTGGACCAGAAAACCTCCCAGTCGCGTCGTCTGGCGATTGCAGATATCGCCAATTTCGTCGCCCGGGCCGGTCGTCGGATCCCACCAGGCGTTCAACTCCGGGTCGGTGACGGCCTCGGCGAGTTCGTGACTGGCGACTTCGGTGAGCGTATCGAGAAACGCGCCGGAGAAGACACAACCGGAACAGTTCACAAACGGGATGACCGCATAGTAGACGTTGCCGATGTGGTCGTGATATCCGCAAAAACCGCCGGCAATGCACGACTGGCTTCCAAAGCTCAGGGATGTGACGTTCGGGGGGAGAAAGATGAAATACAGGGAGTTTGCAGTTGTTGCGGGAACCGTTTGGTTGGCGATCCAACCCTGAAGCGCGGTCCTGATCTGTGCGTCGGTGACTTGTCGTCCGCTCGGGGTGACAGTTCCCGGTTCGGTGTTGGAGACACGCGCGGAGGCAAGGCGCCGTCCGTGCTGAATCTGGGTTGTTGAAGTGCTGTACTCGTGAAGCAGGTCCATGTAGGAACTGGTCAGGATGAAGTCGAAGAAGCCGTCGAGCTGGGTCGTCAGCGTCGCGTTCCCGCCAGTCGACCAGGCTGCGCCCCAATAGATCGGCACGACCTCGACCGAGGCGATGACCGGACCGCCGTGATATTGAAGATGCGGGACAGGCGCCCCGACGACAGGACCGGCGGCGGCAAGGGCCACACCTCGGGCCGCGAAACCTGTACCGGGGACGATCTGGCGCGGGCCAGACACGATTGGCTTTGTATTGGGCATGCTTTCCCCTCAGCCGGTTGACTGATAGTTAGTAGCGGGCCTGAGTATCACCATACAGCTAAAAGTCCGTTTTGAAAATCATGGATGAGCGTTTCGGCGGATGAGATTGCCGCCCATGGCGACAAGGATCATGGCGTGAGAGACATGGATGCGCTTTTCGGGCGTTGTCAGCCCAACATTCACGCGGCGCTAGCGGGTGGCAGATTAGGTCCGACCATGGCCCAGGCGAAGAACCCGTTCCGCTACTTTGACAGCTCTCCGGAGGTGATCCGGCTCGTAGTCATGATGTATGTCCGCTACCCGCTGTCGCTGCGCAACGTCGAGGATCTGCTGTTCGAGCGTGGCATCGACATTTGCCACGAGACCGTGCGGCTGTGGTGGACCCGGTTCGTCCCGATGTTCGCCGGCGAGATCCGCAAAAAGCGGGTTCAGCGGATGCGGTCGTACACCCACTGGCGGTGGCACTTGGACGAGGTCTACGTGAAGATCAACGGCGATATGTGCTACCTCTGGCGGGCCGTCGATCACGAGGGCGAGGTGCTGGAATCATACGTCACCAAGAGGCGGGACAAGGCCGCGGCCCTCCGGTTCATCAAGAAGGTGATGAAACGCTATGGCCGGACGGGCGCCATCGTCACCGACGGGCTACGCTCCTATGGCGCCGCTCTCAAAGCGATCGGCGCCGGCGATCGCCAGGAGACCGGGCGGTGGTTGAACAACCGGGTCGAGAATACCCACCTCCCCTTCCGACGACGAGAGCGGGCCATGTCGCGATTTCGGAGGATAAAAACACTCCACAAATTCGCCTCGGTCCACGGATCGATCCACAACCACTTCAACCAGGAGCGCCATCTCGTCAGCCTGGAAGTCTACAAAGATCGACGCTCCGCCGCGCTGGCCGAGTGGCGCGCAGTCATGGCCTAGCGTCAGGCTGGGTTTGGGGGAGCTGCGCCCGACCAGAGACAACTAGCCATTGGTCTGACAGCACCGCACAACGTGACCTTGCCGCGCGGCACGCTGCTGGCGCGGGACCCGGTGACCAATCCGAACGTCATCAATGAAGAGGAGATTTTGCGCGGCGGCGCGATCGTCAGGCGCACCATCCAGCAAACCCGCACGCTTGACGGAGGGACCGTGACCTGGTCCGGTCGCCAGAAGCTCAATGGCCGCGGCGAGGGATCGAGCGGGCTCGCTTTTGATCAGGTAGCTCTCCGAAGGCCCGAAGAGCCTTGACCCCGGGCGCGGCTGACGGGAAACGGCTACGGCGCGGTCGCGCTGGCCCCGACTTCAATTTCCGAACCCGGCCCCGATTTCCAGCGGCGTGGGGTCGAACGTGGGATCGGAGGCCAGTTCGCCTTCCTCGAAATAGGGCTCACCGACCACCTCCACCTTCACCGGCAGGAACATGTGGGCGCCCGTCACATGGCCCGTCACCCCGACGACCTCTCCCTGGCGCAGGCGACGCGCCGCTGCATTCGGACGATTTGGCACGGTCACCAAAACGCCCGTATCCAGCTCGTCTTTCGTAAAATCGTGCCCGGACATCTTGACCTTGAGCAGCTGATCGAAATCCGGGGGCTGGGTAATCCGATGAGCCAGGAACATTTCCGAGCCTCGCCCGAACACGATGTATTGGAGCGCATCCGATCGAGATAGGCCGCTCGGCGGACCGATCTCCTGCGCGTACACTACGCGTTTGGCGGTCACGTCGACGCCGGTCAGCGGGCCGAGCTGCGTTCTTCCACGCCGCTCGAAATGGCCTCGGAAGACCGTGCCGGGGAACGACGTGCGCCGCGCCGCCTCGTCCCCCCTGAACATTCGCGAGAGCACGAAGATTTCCTGGGGTGTGACCGTGTACATCCCGATGTTCAGATGCGCCTTTCGGTCGTCGGCATAGACACTATCGAGATTGTGCCCGGCTTTCGCGAGTTCGACCTCCATGATGACCTGGAAGCGATGCTCGCTGTTGAACATCGGCAGGTGGGACACGAACACGGCCTGCTCGCCCACCATCATCATATTATGCTGCCCACAATCGGGATCAGGTTTGTGCAGTTCCGTGCAACCATCGGGCGCGGCCAAGCCATTGGCAGGCGCGAGGCAGCCGATCGTGCCTAAAGAGGCAATGACGGCGGCGCGGGCAAGGCGCAATCTCCAAGTGCCCATGTCCTTGAAGAGGCCGATAAGCATTGTTGCCTGCTTCCGGTTTCAGGGCTCCATCGCTTTCAGGGGCGTTGAGCCGTATTCTCCGACCCACTCTAGCCGAGTCCGCCGAAAATCGCGAAAGATTTCCTCCGATCGTGTGCTCTCGCGTGTTGTGGGAGCGCTGGCCGTCGGGCGAGATGAGTTCGCTGCCAGCCGCCCCGCCCCGGGCCGGCAACCGAGGCGGTGCAGAGGATGCGCTCACCAGCCAAGTCGATCGCGCCGAAGGATAACCTCCGCCCGGAAGCGGCCCTTCCGAACGACGCCTATGAGGCGAGGCGGTCTTGTCAATTTAACCTGTCGGCACCGCGAAAGCCCCCTCCCCGCGCCGTCGATCAAGCGGCCGCGGTCGCGGCCGCCCATGTCTGATGGGCCTCGGCCCGGAAGTGGCGGAGGCTCGATCGGCGGATCAGATGCGCTTGCGTATTGAAGACGTTGTGTACCGCGGCGTGGGTGGAGAGGAATCTTTGGGCTGAGCCCTGCGACTTGAACTTTTGCTGCTTTCGCTCCGGTCGTCGGATCTGCAGGTGGGAATTCTCGGCCCGGTTGTTTTCCCGCATCCCGCCTGGCCGGTGGCGGCTGGTCAGACCCAGAACCTTGGCCGCGGCGCGGTAGGACGCCAGCTTGTCCGTGGTGATGCTCTCCGGGTGAATGCCCTGGTTCTTCAGCAATTTCCTCAGCAGCTTCAACGCCGCCGCCTTGTTCCGGCGCCTCTGGACCAGGACATCCAGGACCTCGCCCTCGTCGTCGACCGCGCGCCAGAGGTACATCCGCCGGCCACAGATCTTCACGACCATTTCGTCCAAATGCCAACGTGCGCTTGGGCCGCACCGTGAGCGCCGGAGATTCTGCGCGAACAGCCGCCCGAACTTCAGCGTCCAGCAGCGGATGGTCTCATGGCTGACCTCGATCCCGCGCGCCGCCATCAGCTCCTCCACGTCGCGGAAGCTGAGCGTGAAGCGGAAATACAGCCACACTGCCTGGCGGATCACGTCCGGCGGGAACCGATGGCGTTTGTAGGAAATGGGTCTCATCCTCTCCGACTACCTCTGGGCGCGCAGGCGTCCAAATGCGGGGAACTTCCCCTGCCCGGCCCCGCCGCGGAGACGCTTTAGCGTTTGCCTGACAGCACCCGACGAACATCGCCCAGGCACGGATCAGCGCCTCGCGCCGATGCTACCCCGGCGCCGGGACGCCTACGGTGTCCAGGATCGCCGCTTCAGACCGACCTTCCAGCCGCCGACCACAGAGCCCGGCGCCCAAGTCCCCATAGCGCCGGTCAATCCTGCCACGGCTCTCCTGGCCGACCGCGGTTTCCTCCCCTGCAGGCTTTCGGACGCCAGCCTCTCGCCAAGTCGCGCCCGCTCGCTGGGCCGACATCCGAAACCCTGAACATGACCGGCCATTGGGTCAGCTTCAGAAACTCGCCATTCCCGCGCCGGGCCGTGCGGCTCCGCGAACGGCAATTTTCCGGCTCTCTCTCAATGGGGACAATCGACCCCAGCGCGGACGTTCGGGCGTCCGCCTCCTGATGGCCCTAGCCCGAAGACGGGTCAATCATCGGGCCCCGGCGGCAACTCGAAGGATAGCGTGACCCCGGCCGCCTTCTGGGCGGCGGCGGCGCGGGCCATGAGATCCCGGGACGCCGCGAAGTAAGCGCGGGGCGACATGCCCATGAAGGCGCGGAAGTCGCGATAGAAATGGGCCTGATCGAAATAGCTGAGGTCAAGCGCCTCACGCAGCGGATCGCCGACCGCAGACCGGATCTGGCCCAGCGTGTCGAGGAACCGTTGCCTCCGAAGCAGGCGCTTGGGCGCAAACCCGAAAAGATGAAGGCACCGGCGGTGCAGTGACCGGACGGAAACGCCGGCGGCCTCTGCGAATTCCGGGACGCCCGCAGGGCGCGGTCGACCGCGACCAGAACCGGCGACTCCGCCGCATGTCGCGCGACCAAGTCGCCTAGCAGGGCATCGAAGCGGGCGACCCCCGGCGCGTCCGACGAGTCGGCGGAAAACGCTTGGCACAGCGCCGCGCCGGGCGGGCCGAGGGCGTCAGACAGAGGCCGCACCCGGTTGGCCATCAGGCTGGCCTCTGTGCCGATCAGACGGTTCCAACCCAGCGGCGTCATGCCGAACCCCACGGTGCGGCCGCCGGCGGTGCTGACGTCGCCGCATCGGTCAGTCGGACCGAACAGCGTATCGACCTGCGCTTCCGGGCCATAGCCCTCCATCGTCACGCGCCAGTCCCCGGCAACGGCCAGGCGCACGTTGCCCCATTCCGGGTAGAGGAAGTCCGTCAACGGGCCGTCAGATGAGACGAAGTAGTAGAATGTCACGTACGCCCGCAATGCTTCGTCAGGAAGGTAGATGTTGACTTGCGGGGCGCGAACGAGATTTGGGCGAGGTCTGATGTCGGACAAACGCACACTCAACCACCAGACACAGAACTGAAGCGAATTGGGCAGACGGCCTGAAAGCCCTCGTACCGAGGAGAGTTAGCGGTCGATGATTAACCGATCGGGCGGCGTGGCCGATATTTCCAATAAGCCTGTGGCCCAGCGTGCGACTGCGACAGCGGTTCCCGCGCTCTGCGCAATTGCCCAGGCGCTGCTTTTTTTTGGAGTTCAAGAACATGCTTAAGCTGGTCGCTCTCGCGGGCGCTGCGGTCCTGTCCTGCGGCCTCGCCACCGCCGCGTCCGCCAC
>JAQGIW010000160.1 GCA_028290905.1 Caulobacteraceae bacterium
CCACGCTGGTCAATCTCGCCTGGCTCGAGGTCGCGGGCGCCGCGAGCCTCGAGGACGCCCTCGCCCGCGAGCTCACCTTCGACCGCGGCGCGAACGACCTGATGCGCGAGGCCCTGGCCGCAGGCGCCCCGCGGGAGCGGGTCCGCTGGCTGGGCCCGTCCACGGCCCGGCGGGCGCTGCGCCTGCGCGCCGTTCCGTTGTCGGACGACGAGGCGGCGATGCTGAGCTGGGATGTGACCGCGGAGGAGGGCGCGGCCGACGCCCTCGCGCGCCAGGTCGCCGCCCAGGACGCCATTCTGGCCGAGACCGCGGACGCCGTGGCCATCTTCGATGCGGACCAGCGTCTGGCCTACCACAATCCCGCCTTCGCCCGCCTTTGGGACCTGGAGCCGGCCTGGCTCGCCGAACGACCGACCCATGCCGCCCTCCTCGATCGCCTTCGGCAGGGGCGGCGACTGCCCGAAGCGGCGGACTGGGCGCGGTTCAAGGCGGCGGAACTGGCGCGGCACGGACGCCTGCAGGCCGCTCCGGAGGCGATCTGGCGGGTCGGGGGCGAGCGCATCCTCCGGGTCCTGAGCCTGCCCCATCCCGCCGGCGGCCTGATCATGCTGTTCTCCGACATCACCCCGGAGGTGCGGCTGAAGAGCCAGTTCAACCAGCTGATCCAGGTCCAGCAGGCGACCCTCGACAAGCTCACCGACGCGGTGGCCGTGTTCGGCGCCGACGCCCGGCTGAAGCTGCACAACGAGGCGTTCCAGGACCTGTGGGTGATCCCCGCCGAGGCCCTTGCCGGGGGTCCGGCGTTCGACGAGGTGGTGGAGCGCTGCGTGCCGCTTCTGCACGACATGCAGTTCTGGGGCGGGCTCAAGGGCCGCATCGCCGATCCCGATCCCGGAGTGCGGGCGCCGGCGAGGGGCGAGGCGCGCATCGCCGACGGGCGACGACTCGCCTGGCAGTCGCGGCCCCTGCCCGACGGCGCCACCCTGGTGAGCTTCATCGACGTCACCGACCGCAAGGCCCTGGAGGGCGCCTTGCGCGACCGCGAGGCCGCCCTCGACGCCGCCGAGAAACTCAAGCGGGATTTCGTCAGCAGCGTCTCCCACGAGCTGCGCACGCCGCTGACCACCATCCTCGGCTACGCCGAATTGCTGGAAGTGGGCGGCGAGGCCCTCAGCGATCGCGCCAGGCGCTGGGTGGCGGCGGTGCGGGCGGCGGGCGCGGACCTTGCGCGGTCGGTGGAGGACATCCTGGCCTTCGCCGAGCTCGACGCCGGCGAGATGACCCTCGATGCGGCAGAGACCGACGTGGCGGGGCTGCTCGGCGAGGCGCGCGGGCGATGGGCGGAGCGAGCGTCCGAGGGCGGTGTGGCGCTGGAGCTGGCAGTCGCCGACGCGCCGGGTACGATCCGCGCCGATGCGGCGAGCCTGGCCCGGGTCCTCGACCATCTGATCGACCACGCCCTGCGCCAGACCGCGCCCGGCGGGCGGGTGACGCTGTCGGCGAAGCGGGCGCCCGGCGAGGTGTGCCTCGAGGTGGCCGACACCGGGCGGGGCATCCCCTTTCACGTCCAGGCCCATATCTTCGATCGGTTCAGCGGCGAGGAGGGCGCCGCGGCGGGTCTGGGCCTGGCCCTGGTCAAGGCCCTGGTGGAGCTGCACGGCGGCTGGGTGGCCCTGGAGAGCGAGCCGGGCGCGGGCGCCGCGTTCGCCTGTCACCTGCCGGTGGCCGGACAGGTCCCGGACCCCGCTACGCTGCTGCTCTGAGGGAAGGCGCGCCCGAGGCGGCGGGGATCAGCCGGGTGGGCAGCCGGCCGCGCGCCGGATCGCCCGGCGCACGTTGGGAGGGGCGCCGCACCGGCAGGAGACGGCGCTCATCGCCTTGTCTATCTCGGCGTCGCTGGGGCGCCAGTGGTCCTCCAGCAGGGCGGCCGCCGCCAGGACGATCCCGGGCCAGCAGTCGCCGCAGCCGAGCGCCTCCTCGGCGGCGAAGGCGGCGATCACCCGGTTGTCGGGTTCGGCCACGAGTCCCTCGATGGTCACGATGTCCCCGTCGCTCGCATCACCGGCGGTGATCCCGCAGGCCGCCACGGCGCGGCCGTCCAGGAGCACAGTGCAGGCGCCGCAAGCGGTGCGGCCGTCGCCCGCGCAGCCACGTTTGGCGACCGTCAGGCCGAGGTCGTTCCGCAGCACCTCGATCAGCGGCCTGGCCGCGGAGCCCTCGGCGAGCGCCATGGCGCGGCCGTTCACCCGCAGCCCCGGGGCCCGCGACCCTGGCGGATGGGGCGCCCGCGGCGGCGGCCTCAGGCCGCCGTTCGGCGGGCTTGCCCACTCTGACCTGTAGTCCATGCGTTCCTCCCTCGGCGCGTTGCGCGGCGGGTCGCCTGGGGCGAAGTTCCCGGACCTAGGAGACCCGGAGGGTGCGACGCGAGGCGCGCACGCCCGCGCCGAGCCCGGCGAAACCCATGACCATCAGGGCCCAGGTCGACGGTTCGGGGACTCCAGGGGTCGCGACCAGCCCGCAGACGTTCGCGCCGGCGCAGGGGTTCATCGGGATCGGCGCGGCCATCTCCGGCCTGGCGCTGGCGCCGGCGTGGGGCAGGGCCGGCGCCCTGGCCGCCACCGGCGCAATCAGGATCGCAAGCACAAGAAATTTGAATTTCATTGATTTACATTCCTACACAACGTTTGGACTGTAATTGTCTCGTCAGTAATTGAGAATTTACGGTATTTAACCGTTCGTTCGCAACACCGAAGCCCAAAGACTTGTGGGGAATCGTGTCAAATTAGAATTTCATTCATCCCGGCGCCGGGACGGCTCAGGCGAGGCGCGCGAGTTCCGCCGCCAGGGTGTCCACGGCTTCGGCGGTGGTGGCCCAGGAGCACATGAACCGCACCGAGCCGTCGATGAAGCGATAGACGAACCAGCCGGCGTCCCGCAGCCGCGAGAGGGTCGGCTCGTCCATCCTCACGAAGACGCCGTTGGCCTGGACGGGATGGGTGATCGGGAACGGCATGGCGGCCGCCAGGCGCGCGGCCATGGCGTTGGCGTGGGCGGCGCGGGCCGACCAGGCGCCGGTCTCCAGCATGCCGATCCACGGCGCGGCGAGGAAGCGCGCCTTCGAGGTGAGCTGCCCAGCGTGCTTGAGGCGGGCGCCGAAGCGACGGCCCAGGGGCTTGTCGATGAGGACGATGGCCTCGGTAGGGGTCGAGCCGGCCTTGGTCCCTCCCAGCACCAGCACGTCGACGCCCAGGCGCCCCACCGCCTTCGGATCGAAGCCGGCGGCGACGGCGTTGGCGAGGCGCGCGCCGTCGAGGTGGACCTTCAGGCCCTTGGCCTTGGCCGACCCGATCAGGGCGGCGAGCGTCGCTTCGGCGTAGACGGCTCCGAACTCCGTGGCCTGGGTGACGGAGAGGGCGGCGGGCGGCTGGGCGTGGGAACTCTCTTCCTGATCGAGGACGCGCGCCAGGGCGGCGGGGTCGATGCGGCCGGAGGCGCCGCCCAATCCCGTGATCCCGACGCCGGCGCCGAAGAGGCCCGGGGCGCCGGTCTCGTCGGTGGCCAGGTGGCTGTGCTCGTGGGCGATGACCGCCTCGTGCGGCGCGGCCAGGGCGGCGACGGTGAGGGCGTTGCCCGCCGTGCCGCTACCGGCGAACCAGATCTCTGCGTCGACGTCGAGCAGGCCGCGGATCAGGTCGGCGGCGCGGACGCTGACGGCGTCGTCGCCATAGCTGGGCTCGGACCCGCCGTTGAAGCGGCCCAGCGCCTCCAGCACCTCGGGCATGGCGCCGGCGACGTTGTCCGAGGCGAAATCGTAGCGAGCCAACCCCCCATACCCCCCGTGCGTGCGCCTATTCGAACCGGTCGGAGGTGTGCAGGTCGGCGTCCTCGCGGCGGACGCGCAGGGCGTAGAGAAGGCCGATCACCGCCCCCTTGACCCGCGGCAGGACGGCCATGGTGAGGCCGGCGAGCGGGATCAGCACCGCCGGCACGATCACCATGGGCGGCGCCTTCCAGATGATCGGGAACAGCAGCAACGGAACGACGATCAGGTGGCCCACCAGCAGGATGGTGAAATAGGCCGGGCCGTCGTCGGACGGGTACTGGTCGAGGTCGTGGCCGCAATGGGCGCAGTCGGGCGAGACCTTGAGGTAGCGATAGAAGAGCCCGCCCTCGCCGCAGTTGGGGCAATGGCCGAGAAGGCCGCGCCACATGGAGGGCAGGACAGGAAGGCTGGAGGCCGATTGCATGAGACGCATATGCCCCCCGACCCCCGCCTGGACAAGGTCCGTAGGGGGTGGTTTAGCCTGAATTCGGGCTTCCTCGTGAAGCCACGAGGACGCGGGGAGAGCGCCATGACCAAGACCTCTATCGACAACTACGCCACGGCCGGCGCGGGGCAGATGGCCGCCGCCCTGGCGGATCGGACGGTGAGCGCCGAGGAGCTGTTCGGGGCGGCGGTGGATCGCATCGAGCGGCTGGACGGGCCAATCAACGCCGTGGTGGTGCGCGACTTCGAGCGGGCGCGGAAAGCCGCCAAAGCCGCCGACGAGGCCCTGGCGCGGGGCGAGCGCCGTCCCCTGCTGGGCGTGCCGATGACGGTGAAGGAGGCCTTCAACGTCGAGGGCCTGCCGACCACCTGGGGGTCGGAGCAGTTCAAGGACTGGATCGCGCCCACCGACGCGACGGCGGTCGCGCGGCTCAGGGGCGCCGGGGCGGTGATCCTCGGCAAGACCAACATCCCGCCGTTCCTGGCCGACTGGCAGAGCGCCAATCCGGTCTACGGCCGCACCAACCATCCCCTGGACCCCAAGCGGGGCCCGGGCGGCTCTTCCGGGGGCAGCGCCGCGGCGCTGGCGACCGGCATGGTTCCCCTGGAGTTCGGCTCGGACATCGGCGGCTCGATCCGGGTGCCCTCGGCGTTCTGCGGGGTCTACGGGCACAAGCCGAGCTACAACTTGGTGCCGCAGCGCGGCCACGCCCCGCCGGGACTGGACGGCGTCGGACCGCCGCTGAACTGCGTGGGGCCGATGGCGCGGAGCGTCGAGGACCTGATCCTGGCGCTCGACATCACCGCCGGCCCGGCCGACGAGGAGGCGACGGGCTATCGCGTCGATCTTCCGCCGCCCCGCCACACCGCGCTCAAGGACTTCCGGGTGCTGATGGTCGAGGTCCACCCGATGGCCAAGGTCGACGGCGAGATCCGCGCGGCCCTGGACGGGTTGGCGCGGAAGCTCGAAGGGGCCGGGGTCCGGGTGGAACGCCAGAGCAATCTGCTGCCCGACCTCGCGGCCGCCCAGGTCCTCTACCGGGGCATCCTGACGACGGCCATGTCGCGCGGGGGCCCCACCCCGCCGGCCGCGACGCTGGACCTGATGAACACCCACGCCTGGATGAGCGCCCTGGACGGGCAGATGGCGGTGCGGCGCCAGTGGGGCGCGCTCTTCGAGGCGTTCGACGTCGTGATCGCCCCGGTGATGGGCGTGGTCGCCTTCGAGCACCAGACCGGCGAATTCGACGAGCGGACCCATGTCATCGACGGCGAGGTGACGCCCTACGCCGACCAGGTGGCGTGGCCCGGCATGGCGACCCTGGCCAATCTGCCGGCCACGGCCGTGCCCATCGGGGCCACCAGGGTGGGCCTGCCGATCGGGGCGCAGATCATCGGTCCCTACCTGGAAGACCGCACCACCCTGGCCTTCGCCGGCCTGCTCGCCGGCCTGTAGCAAGGGCCGTTGGCGGCAACCTACGACCATATCGTCGTCGGGGCGGGCTCGGCGGGCTGCGTCCTCGCCAACCGCCTGACTGCCGATCCGCGCAACCGGGTGCTGGTGCTGGAGGCGGGCGGCAAGGACGACTGGATCTGGTTCCACATCCCGGTCGGCTATCTGTTCTCCATCGGCAATCCGCGCGCCGACTGGATGTACGAGACGCAAGCCATTCCAGGCCTGGACGGCCGGCGACTGAACTATCCGCGCGGCAAGGTGATCGGCGGCTGCTCGGCGATCAACGCCATGATCTACATGCGCGGCCAGGCGGCGGACTACGACGGCTGGCGCCAGCTGGGCCTGGCCGGCTGGGGCTGGGACGACGTGCTGCCGCTGTTCCTGGCCCAAGAGGACCACATCGATACCGCCGACGACCTCCACCGGCAGGGCGGGGAATGGCGGGTGGAGCATCCGCGGATGCGCTGGGCGGTGCTCGACGCCTTCGCCGACGCCGCCGCGCTGGAAGGCATCCCCAAGGTCGGCGACTTCAACACCGGCGACAATGAAGGTGTCGGCTACTTCCAGGTGAACCAGAAGGCCGGGCTGCGCTGGAGCGCGGCGCGCGGGTTCCTCAAGCCCGCGCTGCGGCGGCCGAACCTGAAGCTCGAGACCGGCGTCCACGTCACCCGCGTGCTGATCGAGGACCGCCGCGCGGTGGGCGTCACCTGGACGCGCGACGGCGAGGTCTACGAAGCCCGGGCTCGGGGCGAGGTGGTGCTGGCGGCGGGGGCGGTGAATACCCCGAAGCTGCTCGAGCTCTCCGGCGTCGGCGACGGGGCGCGGCTCGCGGCGCTGGGCGTGGAGACCGTTCGCCACCTCCCGGGCGTGGGGGAGAACCTGCAGGACCATCTGCAGATCCGCCCCTACTACAAGGTGAGCGGCGTCCCGACCCTGAACACCCTCTACGCCTCGCTGTGGCGGCGGCCGCTGATGGCGCTGGAATACGCGTTTCTGCGGCGCGGGCCGATGTCGATGGCGCCGTCGCAGATGGGGGCTTTCGCCCGCTCGTCGGAGGAGCAGGCGACGGCCAACCTGCAGTTCCACATTCAGCCCCTGTCGCTGGACCGGTTCGGCGAGCCGCTACACCGCTTCGCGGCGATCACCATCAGCGTCTGCAACCTGCGGCCCACCAGCCGGGGCAGCGTCCACGCCGCCGGCCCCGATCCCGCCGCCGCGCCGGTGATCCAGCCGAACTATCTCTCCACTCCCGAGGACGAGCGGGTGGCTGTGGAGTCCCTGCGCCTGGTGCGCCGGATCGTCGCCCAGCCGCCGCTGCGGCGGTTCTCGCCGCAGGAGCACCGGCCGGGGGCGGCGGCGACCTCGGACGCCGAGCTACTGGCCGCGGCCCGGGCGCTGGGGACGACGATCTTCCATCCGGTGGGGACCGCCAAGATGGGCCTCGCCTCCGATCCGCTCGCCGTGCTCGACGAGCGGTTGCGGGTGTTCGGGGTGGAGCGGCTGCGGGTGGCGGACGCCTCGGCCATGCCGCGGATCACCTCGGGGAACACCAATTCGCCCACGATGATGATCGCCGAGAAGGCGGCGCGGATGATTGTGGAGGATGGGCGGTAGGTGGCAGGCCGTAGGCCTGACGGGGGGGGGGGTCCGCGCAGCGGTCAGAGGGTCTGGCCGTCGTCCAGGGTGAAGACGGAGCCGGTTATGGCGCGGGAGGCGTCGGAGGCGAGGTAGAGGGCCATGGCGTCGAGGTCCTGCTCGTCCATCAGGCGGCGGCGGGGGAAGCCGGCGACCTGCTTCTTGCCGCCCTCCTCGCCGAACCATTCGGCGTTGAGCTCGGTGAGCACATAGCCGGGGCAGATGGTGTTGACGTTGATGCCGCGGTTGGCCCACTCGCGGGCCAGGGACTTGCCCATCATCAGCACCGCCGCCTTGGAGGTGCAGTAGGCGGTGAGGCCCGGCAGGACCTTCAGGGCGCCGATGGAGGAGACGAGGATGATCCGCCCGCGGCCGGTCTCGCGGGATCCGGCCGCCATCATCCGCTTCGCCCCCTCCCGGGCGGTGATGAAGACGCCCCTCACGTTGATCGCCATCACCTCGTCCCAGGCCTCGTCGGTGATCTCGGTGGCCAGGGCGCGGTTGTTCATGCCGGCATTGGCGAAGACGGTGTCGACGGGGCCCAGCGCCGTCTCGGCGGCGTCGTAGCCGGCGATCACCGAGGCCTCGTCGGTGACGTCCATGGCGACCGGATGCGCCTTGCCGCCCGCCGCCGCGATCTCCGCCGCCAGCGCCTGCAGCCGGTCCGTCCGCCGCGCGGCCAGGGCGACGCTCGCCCCGTTGGCCGTCAGCACCCGGGCCATCCGCGCGCCGAGCCCCGAGGAGGCGCCGGTGATCAGGGCGACGCGGCCGGGGAGATCGAAAGCCTGGGAATCGGGGGCCTGGGTCATGCGATGTAGGTCATTCCGGTGATGAGCCCCTGTTCGGCGGCGGTGCGCAGGGCGGCGATGTTGGCGCGGTAGGCCTCGCGGCCGCCCTTGAACACCGCCGAGCCGGCGACCAGGGTGTCGGCGCCGTGGGCGGTGAGCAGGCCGGCGTTGTCCGGAGTGACCCCGCCATCGACCTCGATGCGGATGGGGCGGGCGCGCGCCATCTCGCGGATCGCCTTCACCCGCTCCAGGGCGTCGGGGATGAACGCCTGGCCGCCGAAGCCGGGGTTGACCGACATCACCAGCACCATGTCGACCATGCCGATCACGGTCTCCAGGGTTGAGAGGGGCGTCCCCGGGTTGAGCGTCACCCCCGCCTGCTTGCCGAGGGTCCGGATGGTCTGGAGGGTGCGGTGGATGTGCGGGCCGGCCTCGACGTGGACGGTGATGATGTCCGCGCCGGCCTTGGCGAAGGCCTCGAGGTAGGGGTCGACCGGCGCGATCATCAGGTGGACGTCGAGGGTGCGGTCGGTGCACGGGCGCAGGGCCTTCAGGACGTCCGGCCCGATGGTGATGTTGGGGACGAAGTGGCCATCCATCACGTCGACGTGGATCCAGTCGGCGCCGGCGGCGATGACGTCGCCGATCTCCTCCCCCAGCCGCGCGAAATCGGCGGCGAGGATCGAGGGGGAGATGGCGAGGGGGTTGCGGGGCACGGTCAGGCGGCGTTCCGGGCGGCTCCGACGACGGCGCGCGCGGCGGCGGCGACCGCCTCGGCGGTGATTCCGAAGTGGGCGAAGAGGTCGCCGGCCGGCGCGGATTCGCCGAAGCCGGTCATGCCGACGAAGACGCCCTCCGGCCCGATCCAGCGGTCCCAGCCGAACCGCAGCGCGGCCTCGACGCCGATCCGGGGCGCATCGCCCAGTACCTCGGCCTGATACGCCGGGGTCTGGCGCTCGAAGAGCTCCCACGACGGCATGGAGACGACGGCGACGTCGACGCCTTCGGCGGCGAGGGTCTCGGCGGCGGCGACGGCCAGGTGCGCCTCCGAGCCGGTCGCCAGCAGGGTGGCCGCCCGGCGGCCCCGCGCCTCGCGCAGCACATAGGCGCCCTTCGCCGAGCGGTTCACGCCGTCGGCGACGAGCCGCAGGGTGGGCAGGTTCTGCCGCGAGAGCGCCAGGGCCGTCGGCGCGTGGCGCTCGGCCAGGGCGACGGCGTAGCACTCGGCGGTCTCCACCGCGTCGGCCGGCCGCATGACGATCAGGTTCGGCATGGCGCGCAGGGAGGCCAGGTGCTCGTCCGGCTGGTGGGTGGGGCCGTCCTCGCCGACGCCGATGGAGTCGTGGGTCAGGACATAGATCACCCTCTGCTTCATCAGGGCCGCCAGGCGGATCGCGCCGCGGGCGTAGTCGGCGAAGACCAGGAACGTCCCGCCATAGGGGACGAAGCCGCCGTGCACGGCGAGGCCGTTCATCGCCGCCGCCATGCCGTGCTCGCGGATGCCGTAGCGGATGTAGCGCCCGGTGAAGTCGTCGGCGGTGACCGAGGTCATGCCCTTGGTGATCGTGTAGTTCGAGTGGGTGAGGTCGGCCGAGCCGCCGACGGTGAGGTCGGTGGCGGCGTTGATCACGCCGAGGGCGTTCTCGGAGGCCTTGCGCGTGGCGATCGTGGGCTTCGTCTCCACGAGTTCGGCGGCGTAGGCCATCAGGTCAATCTCAACCTGGGCCCGCAGGTTGCCGGCCAGGGCGGCGGTGAAGCGGTCGCGCGCGGGCGCGGTGGCCAGCCGCTGTCCCCTCGCGGCCCGC
>JAQGIW010000198.1 GCA_028290905.1 Caulobacteraceae bacterium
CCAACTCGATCCCAACCCTCAGGCGACGGCTCGCCGTCGCCTTGGCAAATCGCCTCCAACGATGTCCATGCTGCACCAGAGCGATGGTCGGCCCGCCAAACACTCGCAATTTATGACGCAGTAAGACTAGGGCCGCATCCATCGCAGAAGCCTCTCTTCCCCCTCTGGGGGAAGTCCCGGCGAAGCCGGGGATGGGGGCTGACTTGGCGAGGCCTTCGCGGCGTCGCCCCCTCCACCCCTTCGGGGTCCCCCGCCCCCTGTGGGGGAGGAGAACGCGTCTCACCCTCGCCCGATGGCGTAGAAGCGCTCGGCCCGCCGTTCGCGGATGGCCTCCGCCGACAGGGGGGTGAGGGCGTTCAGTTCCTCTTCGAGCGCGTCTCCCACCCGCGCGATGGTCGCGGCAGGGTCCATGTGCGCGCCGCCGACCGGCTCCTTGATGATCCGGTCGACGATGCCAAGGCCGATCAGGTCGGCCGCGGTGATCTTCATCGCCCGGGCCGCGCCCTCCGCCAGCTTGCGGTCACGCTGCAGGATGGATGCGCAGCCCTCCGGCGTGATCACCGCATAGATCGCAAACTCCAGCATGAGCACGCGGTTGGCGGCGGCGATGCCGATGGCGCCGCCGCTCATCGCCTCGCCGGCGACGACCGCGATCATCGGCACGCCCAGGGTGATGCAGCGCTCGGTGGCGCGGGCGATCGCCTCGGCCACCCCCCGCTCCTCGCCGTCGATCCCCGGATAGGCGCCGCCGGTGTCGATGAAGGAGAGCACGGGGAGGCCAAACTGCTCGGCGAGGTCCATCAGCCGCACGGCCTTTCGGTAGCCCTCGGGCCGCGCCATGCCGAAGTTGTGCCTGACGCGCGTTTCGGTGTCGTGGCCCTTCTCCTGGCCGATCACCATCACCGGGCGCCCGCGAAAGCGCCCCAGGCCGCCCAGCAGGGCCTGGTCGTCGGCGAACTTGCGGTCGCCGCGCAGCTCCACGAAGTCCTCGATCAGACCACCGACGTAGTCCAGGAAATGCGGCCTCTCGGGATGGCGGGCGATCTGGGTCTTCTGCCATGGGTCGAGGCGGGAATAGACCTCCTGGCGCATGCGGCCGACCCGCTCGCGCAGGGCCGCGATCTCGGCGTCGAAGGCGCCGGGTCCGTTGGTCTCCGAGAGCTTGGAGAGTTCGTCGATCTTGGCGTCGAGTTCCGCGATCGGGCGCTCGAACTCCAGGTAGTGCGCGGCCATGGGTTCTTAAATTGAGTCCGCCCGGAAAAAGGCGCGGACCTTAGGCGTCCGGCCTCGCCGGGGCAAGCTATGGGGGCAAGCTGGCGAGAGGCAAGGCATACGCCACCGGGCAATCGAGTCCTGACGCGAAACGGCGGCAAGCGAGCTCCCGGGGACCGCGGGAGGACAGTACGGCCGACAACCTCAGGACTGGAAGTCCGTTAACTGGTAGATGATTTCCGATTCGAAACACAGCGTCAGATTATACCGTTTGGTCCAGACACCTATTGGAAGCCAACCCGAGATAAACCGCCCATCGTTGGACATTAAAGCCCAATACAGTTGACCAGTCAGCCTAGACCGACGCCCCGGGACGGGCTGACTGCGGGTCGCGACAAGTCCGGTCGCGGCCCGCACCCTGGGGCCCAGATGTCGTTTCCGCGCTGAGGAGCGAGATGATGCAAACCTTCAGTCTCTTCACAACCGACACGCGCTACAGCTTACCCATCTTGACCTATGTCGTCGCCGACGGTGAACAACGCGCCATCGAGCTTGCAAAGGCCAACCTTGACCAGTCCGAATTTCACCGCTCGGTAGAGCTACGGGATGGCAGTCGGGCGATCTACCAGAGATTGAAGGTGGCCTGACGCGCTGTGAGACCGGCCGCCGTGGGTGGCAGACGCGGGCCGGGAGAAATACGCCCCTCCCGGCCCAGGTTCGGCTCCCCGGTCGGGGGGGCGATGAAGGGGCCGAACAGGGTCATGAACGCGCCAAGGTCGCGTTAGTTCCAGAGTCTCCAAGCTTCGCCGTCGCGGCAAACCGGCGCTTCGGTAGAGGAGACCAGTCCAAGAATCTAAACAATGCCGGCCGCGGCTTTACCGTCGTCCCCTGACGTGCGCTACGTGGACGTAAAGGATGCTAAAAAGGGAGAACGACAAATGGGCAATAGGATCTCGATCGCGGTTTTTGGACTGGCGCTGCTTTGTGCATCGCAGAGCTGGGCCGGCACGGGCGGCCCCGGTTGGGCGTCGCGCCTTCAGGGGGCTCAGCCGCAGTCGCCCCCGCCGGCCCACGATCAGCCCGGGTATGGGCAGGGCCAGCGCGATCAAGGGCAACAGGGTCGCGGCGGCGCAGATCAGCAGGGTTACGGCGACCAGCGCGGAAATGAGCAAGCCGCCCACGGTGATCATCACCGCGTCTGTAGAGTTCGCCACCATCACCGCGTTTGTCATTGGGGCTAGACCGCGCCCTCTCGCGCGCCCTCGATAGCGATGGCGAGTTACTTCTCTGGACTTCCGGGTCGTTGAGGGGATCGGGAGCCGGGCGAATGGCGGAGCGGCGCTCCTGGATTTCGGCAAGCTTGGCGCGCTGTTCGGGGGTCGGCGTGTGGGCCAGTTCGCCGGGAACGACGAGAACGGCTATCGGGCGTGGGGGGGTGGCGTAGCGCCACTTGCACAAGGCCCCGCTTGCGTGGTTCTCCTACGTCAGCAATCGCGGAAATGCTTTCGCGCGGATCGCGGCAGGCCGGGGGGCAACACACACCGCGATCCGCTAACAACCGCCGCCCTGGGGGTGGCCATGGACGAAATTGAGTATCGGATAAACAGCCACGAGATGGCGTCGGTAGGCCGCCCATTTCGGCTGTTCCGCCATCAGGAAGTTTGGGGCGGCGCCTTCTTCGGCCTTCCCGACCGCGCCGGCGCCCCAGCAACCTTGCGCCCTCCCTGGCCAAGCCCGACAGCCTTCGCCATGGCCGACCGTCGTTCACTGTATGACGGCGCCGTGGTCGGGTAGTCCTTGGGGAGTCCGAACTTCGCTTTATAGTCCGCGACGGTCAGGCCGTGCCGGGTCAGGTGCCTCTTGAGCGTCTTGTAGGGCTTCCGATCCAGGAACGAGATCAGAGCGTCAGGCGTGATCGATTTCCTAATCTGCGCCGCCGTTGCCCTCACCGCTTCGTCCACGGCCTCGACCGCGGGCTCAGCCGTCCGCTTCAAGGCACTATGGACGGTGCTAATCAATGGGCCGAGTTCTGCGTGGGATACAGGATTCTTTCCGACGAACGCGCCCACGATCCTGGCTGTGAGGGCGGCAAAGGGTTTGGGAGCGTCGGTCATTGTGGCGAGAATCTCCTCATCCGCCGCGACTGTATCCCAATGTGGCCGGTGTGGCATACCAACTTGCCGGATCGCAGATCGCCCCCCCGTCCCCTTCATTCCGGCTGTCGCGCGTTCCCGAAGCGCAGGCGTCGACGGGGAGGGTAGGCCGCGATTTTTCCGCCCGCTGTGACCTATATGTGACCCAGATAACTTTTCGACGTTCCATGCTTCGGAGAATCCTTTGAAAATCGGTAACTTAACCCCGGACGCCAGCTTCCCCGTCACCATCTACCACAACCCCGCCTGCGGGACCTCGCGGGACACCCTGGCGAGAATCCGAGCTGCCGGCGTCGAGCCGACCGTGGTCGAATACCTGAAGGCGGGCTGGA
>JAQGIW010000238.1 GCA_028290905.1 Caulobacteraceae bacterium
CTGCTGTTCGTCGGCGACGACCAGTTCGACATCGCCGAGCGCATCGCCGCCGAGAGTGAGACCCCGGTGCGCCTTGTCGCCCTGACCGGCGAGCGAGAGGGCTGGGAGCGCTTCGAGGAGTGGTACGCGGCCCATCCCGCCGTCGACCCGGCGCTCGGCGAGGGCGACGACGACGACGTGCTGCAGCTCTACACCAGCGGCACCACCGGCCACCCCAAGGGCGTGGTGCTGTCGAACAAGAACTATCGCCGCTTCCTGGAGACCAGCAGCGGCGTCGACGGCTTCGACTACCAGTCCCACGAGACGGTGATGATCGTCATGCCGCTCTTCCACGTGGCGGGCGTCAACGTCAGCTGCGCGGCCCTCGCCCACGGCTGCCGGACCATCATCGTCAGGGACTTCGTGCCGGCCCGGGCGCTGGAGATTCTGCAGGAAGAGGCCGTCGCCCACACCTTCATCGCCCCGGCCATGATCCTGATGCTTCTGCAGAGCCCGGGGATCGCCGAGACCAACTTCTCGGCCCTGCGCACCATTGCCTACGGGGCTTCGCCGATTTCCGAGGAGGTGCTGAACCGGGCCAAGTCCGCCTTCGGCTGCGGCTTCGTGCAGTACTACGGCATGACCGAGACCACCGGCGGCGGAACCTACCTCTCGCCCGCCGACCACGGGCGGCCCGGCAAGCTGCGCTCCTGCGGCAAGCCCTGGCCGGACACCGAGGCGGCTATCCTCGGCCCTGACGGCGCCCCGGTGGCCCCGGGTGAGGTGGGCGAGATCGCCATCCGCGGCGACTGCGTGATGAAGGGCTACTGGAATCGCGCCGACGCCACCGGCGCCGCGATCCGGGGTGGCTGGATGTTGACCGGCGACGCTGGCTTCCAGGACGCCGAGGGCTTCTTCTACGTCCACGACCGCATGAAGGACATGATCATCACCGGCGGCGAGAACGTCTATCCGGCCGAGGTGGAGAACGCCCTCTTCGGCGCGCCGGGCGTGGCCGACGTGGCGGTGATCGGCGTCCCCTCCGAGCGCTGGGGCGAGGAGGTCAAGGCGATAGTCGTGGCGCCGCCCGGGCAGGAGCCGGACCAGGCGGCGATCATCGCCTGGGCCCGCGAGCGCATAGCCGGCTTCAAGGCCCCCAAGAGCGTGGACTTCGTCGAGTCCCTCCCCCGCAACGCCTCGGGCAAGGTCCTGCGCCGCGAACTCCGCGAACGCTACTGGGCCGGGAGGGACCGGCGAGTAAGCTAGAGGTTATCTGCGTGCATCTGCGTCATCTGCGGATAAAACCTGACCCTGCGAAGGGCAGTCCCTCTTCCTCGAGGCGCAGGAGCTGGTTGTACTTGGCCATGCGCTCGGAGGTGCGGACCGAGCCGATCTTGATCTGGCCGCCGGCCACGCCCACCGCCAGATCCGCGATGAACGGATCCTCGGTTTCGCCGGAGCGGGCGGAGATCACCGTGGCGAAGCCGCCGGCGCGGGCGGCTTCGAGGGCGTCCAGCGTGCCGCTGAGCGTGCCGTTCTGGTTGATCTTGATCAGGGCGGCGTTGCCGGCGCCCTCGCGCACCCCGCGCGCGATCCGGTCGGCCTGGGTCGCGAAGAGGTCGTCGCCGATCAGCTGGATATGGCCCAGATGGCGCGTCAGCTCCGGCCAGGCGCTCCAGTCCTCTTCGCCCAGGCCATCTTCGATGGAGATGATCGGGAACCGGGTGGTCCACTCGGCGAGCAGCGCGATCATTGCCCCCGAGTCGAGAGTCCGCCCGGCACGCTGGAACACATAGCGGCCCTCCGCATCGGTGAGGGAGCTGGCGGCGATGTCGAGGGCGATCGCCGCGTCCTCGCCGGGACGCAGGCCGGCGCGCTCGAAGGCGCGGACCATCAGGGTCAGGGCCTCCGCGCCGTCCGCGAAACCGGGGCTGAGGCCGCCCTCGTCCGCCAGCAAGGTGGTGAGGCCCGCCTCCTGGCACAGCGCCGCGGCGGCCGCGCGCACCCGCAGCACCCACTCCAGCGCCTGGGTGTAGGAGTTCGCGCCGACCGGAATGACCAGGAAGTCCTGGACGTCCATGCCGCGCCCGGCGTGCAGGCCGCCGCTGAGGATGTTGACCATGGGCATGGGCATGGCGGGCCCGCTTACGCCGGCCAGGTCGGCGAGGCGGCGGAAGAGCGGCTGGCCGGTGGCCGCCGCTCCCGCCCGCGCAAGGGCGATCGACACCGCCAGGATAGCGTTGCCGCCGAGGCGGGAAAGCTGGGCCGTGCCGTCGAGATCGCGCATCGCCTGGTCGGCGCCGCGTTGGGCGAGGGCGTCGCGGCCGGTCAGCAGGGCGCCGATCTCGCCGTTCACCGCGGCGACGGCGCGGCTCACGCCCCGCCCTTCGAAGCGGTCCGGATCGCTGTCGCGCAACTCGAACGCCTCGGCCGCGCCGCGCGAGGCGCCCGAAGGGGCCGAAGCCCGGCCGCTCGCGCCGCCGGCCAGCGAGACCTCGGCCTCCACCGTGGGCCGACCGCGAGAATCGAAGACCTGGCGGGCGAATACGGCCTGGATGTCGGTGGCGCTCAAGGGCGCGTCTCCTTCGCGTTCGGACTCTGGTCGCGGCGGGGGCGACTCGCTAGGACTGCCCCGCCGTTCGCACTCTCCCTAACCGCAGGAAGCCCGACCGCAATGCATATCGACGAGGCCCTGACGAAGCGCCGCTCGGCGCGCGCCTTCCGCGCCGACCCCGTGCCGCGGGAGGTGCTGGAGGACATCCTGCGCATCGCCGCCCGCGCGCCATCCGGCACCAACATCCAGCCGTGGAAGATCCATGTGGTGGCCGGCGAGGTCCGCGAGCGCCTCGAGCGGGAGGTGCTCGCCCATCGCGAAACCCGTCCTCCCGACGAAGGGGCGGAGTTCCCGCGCGCCGGCAAGCGCAAGGAGCCCTACACCTCGCGCATGCGGAAGCTGGGCAAGGACATGTACACCCTGATCGGCGTCCCCAAGGGCGACCAGGAGGCCAACTGGCGCCAGTGGGGCCGCAACTACCAGTTCTTCGACGCGCCCGTGGGCCTGATCCTGACCATCGACAAGGATCTCGACGCCATGAGCTACGTCGACGTCGGCATGTTCGCCATGGCCATCATGCTGGCGGCCAAGGCCCGGGGGCTGGACACCTGCGCCCAGGGCGCCTGGAACAACTACTGGTCGGTGACCCGGCGGGTCCTGAACGTGCCGGAGGACCAGTACATCATCTTCGGCATCTCCCTCGGCTACGCCGACGAGGATCACCCGGTGAACACCCTCGTCGCCGAGCGCGAACCCCTGGAAGCCTTCGCCACCTTCCATGGGTTCTGAGGCGCCGATCTCAACCGACGATCAGCTTCACGATCGCGGCGCCGGCCGCGAAGATCGCCGCCGCGCCGCCCACCCGCTGCTCCTTCTGGGTGTCCATCAGCAGGCTGTCGATCCGTGCGATCTGCTCGCGGATATTGAGTTCGGGCGCGGGTTGCGGACCGACGGTCGGCATGCGGGAAGGATGGATCTATCTTTGCAAAAGCAAAGGGGTAGCGAGGCTCGATTTCTCAATTCAGCGCGCAAATGGCCCCGGCAGCGGCAGCGGCGTCGGTGTAGGCGCCGGCGGTCCAGGCGACCTCGCCGTTGACGACCACGGTGTCGATGCCGACGGCGTCGCGGATGTAGCGCATGCCGCCGCCCGGCATGTCGAACACCGGCCGCTCCTCGCCGCGGCCGATGGTGTCGGGATCGAACACCACCACGTCGCCGGCCCAGCCGGGCTCCAGCGCCGGCCTCGCCGCGCCGTCCCACAGCAGCTGCACGTCGAAGTGGGTGTGGGGATCGATGAAGCCGGGGGCGACGATGCGGCCCTCCGCCCCGATCACGCGCCGCGCCCCGCCGGGAAGCGCCGCGCCGACGGCGGCGACGCGGCCGTCCTGCAGGGCGACGTCGGCGCGATAGGCGGGCGCGCCGGAGCCGTCCACGACCCGTCCGCCCTTGATCAGGATGTCGTACATGTCAGGTCCCTCCCAGGACTGTCTCCGCCAGAACCTCGCGCCAGGGACGGCCGACCAGGGCGGCGAGATCGTCGGCGCCGGCCAGAAGCCGCAACCCCGTGTCGGCGTCGAGCACCACGGGGGCCACGACGCCGTTCTCATGTCGCACTCGGACCAGCAGTTCGGCCCGCCCGTCATGCCCCGCCGTGATCTCCGCCGCCACGATCACCGCCTCCATCAAGATTGTGGAGGTTCGACGAACACCACGTCGCTGCCGAGCAGCAGGCCGGGCGGGCGGCGCATGGCGAAGATGTGCAGGTTCCAGCTCTTGATGCGCGCCACCGCGCTTTCCACGGGCTCGTCCGGAAGGGCCCGCGCGGCCAATTGCTCGACGCTCTCGTCGTCGGCGGGCGTCACGAACCGCCGCTGCGTGCTCAAGGCCATGTCGACCCGCCTCCAGCCCCAGGGAACATTTCCACTCGGCTTGTCAGGAAACCGACCGACGATCAACGGCCTTCGCGGCCGCCGATTGACACGTCGCCCCCGCCTCGTCACGCACCGCCCGGGCGTGGCGTGAGGCGATCAGGTGGAGCAGCGAGGGACATCGGCCGAAGACACCGCCCAACTGGCCCGGGACGTCGAGTCCTGGCTGCGCGCCGGGGGCGGCGGGGTCGTCCCCTGCGAGAAGGTGATCGAGACCTCGATCTCCTGGATCTTCCTGTTCGCGGACCGGGCGCTCAAGCTGAAGAAGCCGCTCGACCTCGGCTTCCTCGATTTCACCACCCCCGAGAAGCGGCGATGGGCGGCGGAGCGGGAGCTGGCGTTCAACCGCCGGACCGCCCCGGACATCTACCGCCGCGTCCACGCGATCACCCGGACCGGGGACGGGGGCCTGGAGCTGGACGGCGAAGGCGAGGCGGTGGACTGGGCTCTGGAGATGCGCCGGTTCGACGAGGCGGCCATGCTCTCCGACCGCCTGTCGGCCGTCGATGGACCCTTCGCCGAAGACCTCGGCCGCTCGATCGCGCGCTATCACCTCCAGGCGCCGCCCGGGACGGTGGGAGGCGGGGCGCGCGGTCTGCGTTTCGTGCTGGACTCCAACGCGCACCTGCTGCGGGGCGAGACCGCCCAGCTCGGCGCCGACAACGTCGAGCGCCTGCTCGCCGCCACCGAACGCGCCTTCGAGCGCGCGGCGCCCCTGCTCGACCGACGACTGGCGGCGGGGTTCGTGCGCTGCTGTCATGGCGATCTGCACCTGGGCAACATCCTGCTGGAGGGCGGGACGCCGATCCTGTTCGACTGCATCGAGTTCAACGACGCCCTGCGGGAGATCGACGTCCTCTACGACATCGCCTTCCTGCTGATGGACCTCGCCTTCCGTGACGCGCCCGAGGCGGCCAACCGGGTGATGAACGGCTGGCTCGACGAGGCGGCGCGCGGCTTCGACGCCGGCCCGTGGGAGGGCCTGGCCGCGCTGCCGCTGTTCCAGGCGGTCCGAGCCACCGTGCGGGCCCACGTCAACACGCTCGAGGGCAACTTCGGCGAGGCGCGCCGGTATCTGGCCGCGGCGGAGCGCTATCTCGCGCCGCCACCGCCGGTCCTGCTGGCGGTGGGCGGGCTCTCCGGCTCGGGCAAGACCACCCAGGCTCGGGCGCTGGCGCCGGCGCTCGGCGCGCCGCCCGGCGCCGTCATCCTGCGCACGGACGAGATCCGCAAGCGACTCTGGGGCCGCGAGCCCAAGGAGAAGCTTCCGCCCGAGGCCTATGAGCGGGCGGCCGGCGAAGCGGTCTACGAGGCGCTGTTCGACACGGCGCGGACCTGCCTGGCGGCGGGGTGCGCCGTCATCGCGGACGCCGTCTTCCTGCAGGGCCATGAGCGTCGCGGGATCGAGGCGGTCGCCCGTGCGGCGAGGGCGGAGTTCCACGGCGTCTGGTTGGAAGCTCCGCCCGAGACCCTTCGCGCCCGTATCGCGGGGCGCCGCGACGACGCCTCCGACGCCGATGAGCGTGTCCTCGACCTGCAGCTGGAGCTGGATCCCGGGCCGATCGACTGGCTGCGTCGCGCCGACGCCAGCCGTCGGGGAGGACCCGAAGCGCTTCTGCGGGCGCTTGGAATCTCCGGCGTTGGCGAGGATGACGGTCAGGCCTAGAGCAGAGCGCAGCGGACTTCCTCGAAAGCAGGTAGTGTTCCGATCACCTACTCCGGCCTCGTCACCCACGTGCAGCCGGAACCGGAAGCCGCCCCGCGGCTCGCCGCCGCCTCTGAGCGCCGATTGTTTTGACATCATGAATGACATCAGGTGAGAAAGGTCGTCCTCCAGGCAGAAAAGTGTCTCCCGCCTGGAGGACCGGCGTGGCGCATGTCGTCATCTATTTGCACGGGCAGCGCGACTTCGTCTAACGACAGCCTCGCCCGACCGTGACCAGCGTCGGGCGTTAGGGAAAGCAAATGATGCAAGTCCAGGAAGTCATGCAAGAAACCAGGCCGATCGATGGTCGTCGCCAGCGCACCGTCGACAGCAGGGCGCGGATCGTCTCGGCAATGCTGGAACTCACCCATGCCGGCCACGTCTCGGTGAGCGCCGAACTGGTGGCCGAGCGCGCCAACGTCGGCCTGCGCACGGTGTTCCGGCACTTCAATGACATGGACAGCCTCTATAGGGAGATGTCGCTGGCGATCGAGAAGCGGCTTCGCGAAGAGGTGCCGCTCGGTTTCACCGCGACCGACTGGCGCGAACAGCTCGCCGAACTGATTCGCCGACGCACGGGGATCTTCGAAAAGATCGCGCCCTACAAGCGGGCCGAGACCGCCCACCGCCACCGCTCCAAGGTGCTGTCCCAGGACATCGAGCGGTTGAACACCTTCCTGCGGGAGATGCTGCGCTCGGTGCTGCCTACCGGAGTGGCCCGCGATCAGCTTCTGTTCGAGGCGCTGGATATGATCCTCAGCTTCGAGACCTGGGAACGCCTGCGCCGCGATCAGGACCTCTCGCCCAGGCGGGCCCGCGAGGTGCTGGAGGGCGCCATCGACAAGCTGCTCGCCGGCGCGGAACTCTCCTAGGCCGCGCCTTAACACACGCCATCGCGTCAGATGACGGTGTCGATGACGCCCCTGTTTGCGACAGCAGCCACACGCTGATCAGAGTGCACGAACGATGACGGGCCAGCCGGCGAGAGTGGCGGCCGCGGCCGCCAGGGCGGCCGCCAGGACGACTGCGACCCGCCAACGCGCCGCATCATTGCGGACCTTGCGGTCGCAGTAGCTCAGCCAATCGCGGATGAACCCGGGCGGAATGTCCGGATCCGGAAACGCGACGGGTGCGGGCGCATCGAGCAGGGCGAGCCGAAGGCGAACGTTCTCGACGCCCAACGCCTCGAGTTCCTGGTGCCAGCGCCAAGCCTTCCGGCCGCTGGTCCAGCGGTTCTCGAAGGGGGGCCGTTTGTTCATCCCGCGGCGCATGGCGCATCGTCTCGATCGGCGAGGACTCGGCGCCCGCGCGGCCAGTCCGCGTCTCAAGCATCCTATCGCCATTCGAAAGCCGACGCGAGCCGGATGCGTTCCTGTGAAGCTCAATTGGCCGGCGGGGTAGCGCTCTAAGCATCCAACACTAGGTTACAGTCGCGCGGCGCGCGAAGCGGGGCTGCCGATAGTCGCCGCTGGCCAGCACATCTCTGAGGGTCTCCACGGCGTCCCAGACGTCCGCGAACCGCAGGTAGAGCGGCGTCAAGCCGAAGCGCAGGATGTCCGGCGCACGGAAGTCGCCGATCACCCCCCGGGCGATCAGGGCCTGCATGATGGCGTAGCCGTCCGGGTGCCGGAACGACACGTGCGATCCGCGCCGCGCCGCCTCGCGCGGGCTCGCCAAGGTCAGGTTCGCGAGTTCGCACCGCGCCTCGACGAGGTCGATGAAGGCGTCGCCGAGCGCCAGGCCCTTGCCCTCCAGCGCGGCCATCTCGACGCCGGCGAACGCGTCGACGCCCGCCTCCAGGGCCGCCAGGCCCAGGATCCCCGGCGTACCGCACAGCTGACGGCGGACGCCCGGCGCGGGGCGGTAGTCGTCGACGAACTCGAAGGGTGCGGCGTGGCCCATCCAGCCTGACAGGGGGGAGGCGAGGGCCTCCTGCCAGCGCTCGGCCACGAAGACGAAGCTGGGCGCGCCCGGGCCGCCGTTCAGGTACTTGTAGCCGCAGCCGAGAGCCAGGTCCGCCCCAACCGCGCCAAGGTCGATGGCGAGAGCCCCCGCGCTATGGCTCAGATCCCATACCGCCAAGGCGCCCTTGGCGTGGGCGCGGGCGGTGATCTCGGCCATCGGCCAGCGCTCGGCGGTCTTGTAGTGGACGTGGGTGAGGACCACCGCGGCCGTTTCCTCGTCGATCGCCCCCGCCAGTTCGGCGCGCGGGACGAGCCGCAGTTCGACACGACTTCCCAGGAGCCCCGCGATTCCCTGCAGGACGTAGAGATCGGTGGGGAAGTTTCCCGGCTCGGTCAGGATCACCCGCCGGTCCGGCCGCAGGCCGAGCGCGCCGCAGACGAGCTTGAAGAGATTGACCGAGGTTGAGTCGGCCACGATCACCTCATGGGCCGCGGCGCCGACCAGGGGCGCGATCTTGGCGCCGACCCGGGCCGGGGCGGCGATCCAGTCGTGGGTGTTCCAACTGCGAACGAGGCCCGCGCCCCACTCGATTTCGATGGTCTCGCCCACCCGGGCCGCCGTCGCCCTGGGCAGCGCGCCCAGGGAGTTGCCGTCGAGGTAGATCAGCCCCGGCGGAAGATCGAAACCCTCGCGAGCAGGCGCCAGCGGGTCGACGGCGTCGCGCGCGACCAGGTCGTTTCGGGAAAGACCAGATTTCGACATCGCGCCCACGCTCGGCTCCTCAAAGGCGACCGCGTCCCTCATGCCCCGCGCCGGCGGTTCAGAAAAGGGCGCGCGTCCGACAGCGCCCAAGAATCGGGCGGCCGGAACCGGCGCGGGAAATTTTTTGAGCGGATTGCGTGTTTCGAGGCTGAAACCCGCGCGGCCCACGCCGGCCGCGCAACGCCGTGGGATGGTTCGGCGTCGACAGACGCAGGCTTTTTCGGAGCCAAGTCGACGAAGATTCCGTTCGAACGGACGCCTTCAGTGAGCGGTTCGCGAGGGGATCGGGGGAAGCGCCGCCGGCAAGGCTTAGAAAAACACTCAAACAAACGGGGTCCAATTCATGAATCGCCTTTTGGCGGGCGCCAGCCTGCTAGCTTTGATCGCCGCCTCCGGCGCAGCGCACGCGGCCGACGCGGCGGCGGCGGCCGACAGCGGAGAGGTCTCCGAGGTCATCGTCACCGGAACCCGCCAGACTGGCATCAAGGCGGCCGACAGCGCCGCCCCGATCGAGCTGGTGGGCGCCCAGCAGTTGCTGAAGACCGGGGCCGTCGATCTGGCGGAGTCCCTTGCGACCACCGTGCCGTCGCTGAACGTGCAGACCAATGGCGGCGACGCGGCCGCCGTCCAGGTGCTGGCGGCGTTGCGCGGCCTGAGCCCCAACGACACGCTGGTCCTGGTGAACGGCAAGCGCCGCCACACCAC
>JAQGIW010000241.1 GCA_028290905.1 Caulobacteraceae bacterium
TTGGGGGCCGAAGGGCCGCACGGTGCGCGGCGCGCGGAGCTTCGAGGAGATCCGCGCCCTCGATCCCCACCTCAATCAGCAGATCTGCCACATGATGGAGCTTCGCGTCGATGCCGTCACCGCCGCGGCCCGCCGCCTGATCGACGAGACCGAGGCCACCCCATGACCCAGACTTTCGACCTCATCGTACGCGGCGGCGAGGTGGTGAACCACGCCGGCCGGGGGCCCGCCGACGTCGGGGTCATCGCCGGCAAGATCGCCGCCGTCGGCGATCTCGGCGCCGCCTCGGCCGGGGAGGTGTTCGACGCCGCCGGCCTCACCGTCCTCCCCGGCGTCATCGACAGCCAGGTTCATTTCCGCGAGCCGGGGCTCGAGTGGAAGGAAGACCTGGAGACCGGCTCGCGCGCCGCGGTCCTGGGCGGTGTGGTCGCGGTCTTCGAGATGCCCAACACCGAGCCGACCACCACGGACGCGGAGGCCCTCCAGGACAAGCTTCGCCGGGCCCGGGGACGAATGCACTGCGATCACGCCTTCTATGTCGGCGGCACCCACGACAACGCCGCCTGGCTGGGCGAACTCGAGCGTCTGCCCGGATGCTGCGGCGTCAAGGTGTTCATGGGGGCCTCCACGGGGACTCTGCTGGTCGCCGACGACGAGGGCGTTGCGGCCATCCTGCGCAGCATCGCTCGCCGGGCGGCCTTCCACTCCGAGGACGAATACCGCCTGGCCGAGCGTCGGCCCCTGGCCCGCACCGGCGACTGGACCAGCCACTCCGAGGTGCGCGACGCCGAATCGGCGATTCGCTCTACCCGGCGCCTGGTCGGGCTCGCCAAGGCCCTGGGCAAGCGCATCCACGTCCTCCACGTCACCACCGCCGAGGAGATCGCCTTCCTCGCCGACCACAAGGACGTGGCCAGCGTCGAGCTGACGCCGCAGCACCTCACCCTCGCCGGCCCGGAGGCCTACGAGCGGCTGAAGGGCTTTGCCCAGATGAACCCGCCGATCCGCGAGGCCCATCACCGGGCCGCTCTCTGGCGCGGGATCGAGACCGGCCTCGCCGACGTGCTCGGCTCTGATCATGCCCCGCATACTCGCGAGGAGAAGGCGCGGCCCTATCCCGCCTCCCCCTCGGGCATGCCGGGCGTCCAGACGCTGGTGCCCGTCATGCTGACGCACGTGGCCCAGGGACGCCTGACCCTGGAGCGCTTCGTCGACCTCACCAGCCATGGTCCGAACCGCATCTTCGGCATGGCCGACAAGGGTCGGCTCGCCGAGGGCTACGACGCCGACCTGACCATCGTCGACCTCAGGGCGCGGCGCACGATCCGCCATGACGCCATGGCGACCCGCTCCGGCTGGACCCCCTTCGACGGCTTCGAGGCGCACGGCTGGCCCGTGGCCACCGTCATCCGCGGCCGGATCGTCATGCGCGATGGCGAGGTCACCACCCCCCACGCCGGCGAGCCGGTCCGCTTCCACGAAACCCTCGCTTCGTGAGCGCGATCGTCCTCGAACCTGATCCCCGGGCGCTTGGCCTCCGGGACCCGCTCTACATCCCGCGCCGCCTGGCCGTGGAGCGGCGGGCGGACGGTTCGATCCTGCTGCATAACCCGACGCCCCTCACCGGCGTGTTCGACGACGCCGTGGCGGCCGTCGGCCACTGGGCGGCGCGCGCCCCGGACCGCGCCTGGCTCGCCGAACGTTCCGGCGACGGCTGGCGCATGATGGGCTACGCCGAGGGCCATGAGCGCATCAGCGCCGTCGCCGGCGGGCTCGCCGGGCTGGGCCTGAGGCAGGGCGGGCCGCTGCTCGTACTCGCCCGCAACTCCATCGACCACGCGGTGGCCGCCTTCGCCGCCATGAGCCTGGGCGTGCCGGTGGCGGCGGTCTCGCCGCAGTACGGCCTCGCCGGCGCCGATCTCTCGCGCCTGGCCCACGCCGTGGCGCTGATCGCGCCGGCGGCGGTGCTGGTGGACGATCCGGCCGCCTTCTCGGCCGCCCTGGACTCCGAATGCCTGGCCGGCCTGCCGATCATCGCCACCCGCGGGGCCCGCCCGGGCGTGGTCACCGTTGACGAGCTCCTGCGTGCGCGGCCGATCGACCGCACGGCGCGGCCGGACGACATCGCCAAACTGCTGCTCACCTCCGGGTCGACCGGCAAGCCCAAGGCGGTGATCTGCCTGCACCAGGCCGTGGCGACCACCGCCGCCCAGGTGGCGGCATGTTTCACCGATCCCGAGCCGCCGGTGGTGGTCAACCAGGCGCCCTGGAGCCACAGCCTGGGGGCCAACGCCATCCTGCAGATGGTCACCCACCGGGGCGGCACGCTGTACATCGACGCCGGCCAGCCGGTCGCCGGGCGCCACCTCGAGACGGTGCGCAACCTCAGGGAGATCGCCCCCACCTATCACAACATGGTCCCGGCCGGCTGGGACCTTCTGGCCGGCGAGCTGGAGCGGGACGAGGCCCTGGCGCGGACCTTCTTCAGCCGCGCGCGCCTGCTGCAGTACGGCGGCGCGGCTCTGGGCCAGAGCACCTGCGACCGCATCCAGGCGGTGGCGCGGGCGACGGTGGGCGAGGGGATCAGCTTTTCCAGCGGTTACGGCGCCACCGAGACCGGGCCGACGGCGACCAACGTCCACTGGCCGAACCTGACCATGGGCCTGATGGGCCTTCCCGTTCCCGGGACCACCGTGAAGCTCGCGCCCAGCCAGGACCGATTCGAGTTCCGGGTTAAGGGGCCGCAGATCTCGGCGGGCTACTACCGCAACCCCGCGGCCACCGCCGCCGCCTTCGACGAGGAAGGCTTCTATCGCCTGGGCGACGCGGCCCGCGCCGTCGACCCGGATCATTTCGAGCAGGGCCTGGTCTTCGACGGCCGGCTGTCGGAGAACTTCAAGCTCTCCAACGGCACCTTCGTCAACGCCGGCGCCCTGCGCGTCGCCGCCGTCTCGGCCATGGCGGGGCTGGCCAGCGACGCCGTGGTCTGCGGCGAGGGCTACGGTGGGGTGGGGCTGCTGATCTTCCTCAACCCGACCGCCGTCGCCGGCCGCTCGCCAGAGGAGGCGCGCGCCGCGATCCGCGAGGGCCTCCTCGCCCACAACGCCCGGGCCGCCGGGGCCAGCGGCCGGGTGGATCGCGCCCTGATCCTGAAAGGCGCCGCGGACGCCCACTCCGGCGAGATCACCGACAAGGGCTACATCAACCAGACCCTGGCCCGCGCCCGCCGTCGCGACGACATAGCCCGCCTGTTCGCCGATCCGCCCGGGGAAGAGGTCATCGTGGCGTAGGGGAAAAGCGATGCGCTCTCCTCCCCCACAGGGGGAGGGGGACCGCGACGCGGTGGAGGGGGCCGACGCTGCCGAAGCCTCGCCAGGCCCGCCCCCTTCCCGGCCTTCGGCCGTACTTCCCCCAGGGGGGAAGAGAGAGCTCAGTAACGCCCGCCTCAGCCCTTCTTGTTGCCGGGGAGGGTGCAGCCGCCGGCGATGCCCTTGGCTTCGGAGCAGACGATCACCGACTTCATGGCCAGCGGCTTGGTCGAATATTCGATCATGTAGCCCTGCAGGCCGTCGGCGCAGGCGACCTCGGTATAGCCCCGGCCGTCGGCGGTGACCCCCACCGAGCGGGCGTTGGAGACCGTGCAGCTCTTCTTGCCGAAGCTCGTCAGCTCGGCGGTGAGCTTGTCGTAGGCCGCGGCGGGCTTGCTGAGCGAGCAGCGATAGCCTGCCAGCTCCGAGTGGGCGCAGTCATAGACTATCGCCTTCTCGCTCGACGTGGCGGGGAAGATGGCGATGGCCCCGTCCGGCCGGTTGGCGCAGCTCACCTCCACCACTTCGCTGTGCGCGGGCACGTCGGCGGTGGACGGCAGCGGGGCATAGCCCGAAACGTCGCAGTTGTAGCCGGCCGCCTTGGTCATGCGGCTGTAGAGGGCGTTCTGATCGGTCTTGGCCTGGCGGGTGTCGGTCATCTTGCAGCCGCCGGCGATGGCCTCGGCCTCCAGGCAGGGGATCGCCTTGACCGCATTTCCGGTGGCGGCCTGCTCGAGGATGTAGCCCTTGCCGTCGGTGCAGGCGACTTCGTAGTACATCTTGCCGCTCTGGCTGACGCCGATGAAGGCACGGCCTTCGGGCTTGACGGAACAGGACTTGCCCGAATCGGTGAGCATCTTGTCGACGACCGACAGCTGGGTCGCGCGGTCCGTCAGGGCGCACTTCACGTTGCCCGACTCCGAGAAACCGACGCACGGGTTCATGACCGCCGGCTGGTCGAGGCGCGGCGGGGCCGAGACCTGCAGGATGTAGCCGCCCTTCGACTCGTGGCAGACCAGTTCGAAGACGGTCGCCGTGGCCGAGTGGCCAAGGGGGCGGACCTGCTCGGGTGTGCAGGGTACGCCGGACTTGGCGATGAAGGGCGCGAGGCCGGCCTTGGGGTCGGCGTTGCCCGGCAGGATGCAGGCGGTGGCGCTGGGCTTGCCGTCGGGCCGCGGCTGGCTCGATTCGAGGCAGGTGAACACCTGCGGCGGCTGGTCGCCGGTCTGTTCGATCACCACGCCTTCGTTGCCGGTGCAGGCCAGCTCATAGAGGCTGCTCTTGGCCTTGGTCTTGGGGTCGACACTGTCGCCCAGCTTGCGGGCGTCGGCCAGTTGGCAGTCGATGTGGCCGGCCGAGATCAGGCCAGGCGCGGCGGCCATGCCCTTGGCGCGGTCATCCTTGCTGACCGTCGGCGCCGCCGCCGACGCCGCCTTGGCGGCGAACGCCGCCGACGGCGACAGCGCCGCCGTCAGCAGGGCCACGGCCAGACCAATTCCGAGTGACCTCATTGAGCGAGCTCCCGTGCATTTCCATAACATTTGCGGCCCCAATGCCCCCCCGGGGGCGGTCGGTCAAGCGGCGCCGCCGGCGCGACCCGCACAACCCGCTTGGCTTGGCGACTTGGAGGCGCGACAAGGAGGACGACCGGAGGGATTTTGAATTGCGGGACGGTTTGGAAGCGGACGACGGCGGACGGGCGCGGCTCGTCTACCCATTCGAGACGGCTCCGACGGCGGGCGCCGCCGTCGACGTCGCCCCCGGTGTCAAATGGATGCGCATGCCCCTCGGCGGTCCCCTGGCCTTTATCAACGTGTGGGCGGTGAAGGATGGCGAGGGCTGGGCCATCGTCGACACCGGCATGCAGACCCCGGCCACCAGCGCCGCCTGGAACCAGGTTTTCGCCGGAGCCCTGGAGGGGTGGCCGGTCACCCGCGTCTTCGTCACCCACATGCATCCCGACCACGTCGGCATGGCCGGCTGGATCACCCGCAAGTTCGACTGCCGGCTGTGGATCACCCGGCTCGAATACCTGATGTGCCGGGTGATGGCCGCCGACACCGGCCGGGCGGCTCCGGAGGACGGCCTGCGGTTCTACCGCGCCGCCGGCTGGGACCGGGCGGCCCTGGACACCTATGAGGCCCGCTTCGGCGGGTTCGGACGCAACCTGCACGCGCTGCCGGACAGTTACCGGCGCATGGTCGACGACGAGGAGATCCGCATCGGCGACCACGTCTGGCGCGTGGTGGTGGGCTCGGGCCATTCCCCGGAGCACGCCTGCCTGCACTGCCCCGACCTGAACCTGATGATCTCCGGCGACCAGGTGCTGCCGCGCATCTCCTCCAACGTGTCGGTCTTCCCCACCGAGCCCGACGGCGACCCTCTGGACGACTGGCTCACGTCCCTCGCGGCCATCAAGCCGCGCGTGCCGGCCGACGTCCTGGTTCTGCCCGCCCACAACGATCCGTTCCACGGCCTGCACAGCCGACTCGACCACCTGATTTCCGGCCATGAGCGGGGGCTCTCCCGCCTCAAGGCCCGGATCGCCGAGCCGAAGCGCGCCATCGACGTCTTCGGGGTGCTCTTCAAGCGCGCCATCGGCCCCGATCTGCTCGGCATGGCCACCGGTGAGGCCCTCGCCCACCTCAACTGCCTGATCCACCGCGGGCAGGCCGTGCGCGAGACCGACGCCCACGGCGTCCACTGGTACCGCGCGGCCTGAAACCTGGCCATGAGCGTGACCATCCGTTCCGCCGCCCCCGCCGACGCGCCCGTGATTCTCGCCTTCATCCGCGAGCTGGCCGAGTATGAGCGCCTGCTGCACGAGGTGAAGATCACGCTCCCCGACGTCGAGGCCCTGGTCTTCGGCCCGGCGCCCCGAGTGTTCTGCGACATCGCCGAGACGGCCGCCGGGCCGGTCGGCTTCGCCCTGTGGTTCTACAGCGTCTCGACCTTCGAGGGCCGCCTCGGCATCTACCTGGAAGACCTCTACGTCCGACCCGAGACCCGCGGCGCGGGCGTCGGCAAGGCGCTCCTGGCCCACCTCGCCCGTCGCTGCGCCGCCGAGGGCCTGGCCCGCCTGGAATGGTCCGTCCTCGACTGGAACGCGCCGGCGATAGCCTTCTACGACGGCCTCGGCGCCACTGCCAAAACCGACTGGATCACCCGCCGCCTCTCCGGCGACGCCCTCGCCCGCCTGGCGGCGGTTTAAGCAAGAAGGGGTTCACCACAGAGGACACCGAGGACACAGAGAAGAGAGGTCTCGGCGAATCCTCGCCGGGAGCCTAAGGCGCGCTTCGCGCGCAATAGAACACAATAGAACCACCCTGAACCTGGAAGGCATCTTCACTTCTTCCTCTGTGTCCTCTGTGGTAAAATTTTCTTTCTTTTGAACCTAGGCTGCGGCCCAGCGGCGGGGGTCGAGGGCTTCGGGGTCTTCGATCGCCATGTCGTCCCAGTCGAGGTCGGGGGGCGGGCTGGCGGCGGCGGCGATCACCGCGGAGAGCTCGGCGGCGTTCGCGGCGCCGACGATCACCGCGCTAGCCTCGGGACGGGAGAGGGCAAACCCCAGGCCGGCCTGCAACGGATCGCTGCGGCCCTCGGCGATCATCCGTCGGGCGCGCGAGAGCCTCATGACGGCCGCCTTCGCCTCGTTGGGCGCCCGGCCTGGCGGGCGGAACAGCAGCCCGTGCAGGAAGATCGACCGCAGGTGCACCTCGACGCCCATCTCGCGCACCGCCGCCAGCGAGCCATCCACCAGCAGGCGCTGGTCGAGGAGGCTGGCGGGGGCCTGGATGATGTCGGGCTTGAAGCGGCGGGCAAGGCCGACCGGATCGTCGGAGGCGTAGGCCGAGATGCCGACGCGGGCGAACAGGCCCATGTCGCGCAGCATCTTCAGCCGGTCCCACATGGCCCAGCCGTAGGGGGTGAACAGGTCGCCGGCCGCCTGCACCATGATGGCGTCGGCCTTGGTCAGACCCAGACGGGCCAGCGACGCTCGCGCCTCGGCCTCCACAAAGGCGGCGCCCCGGTCACCGCGCGCCGCCTTGACGGTGACGGCGAAGGGAGAGGGCCGCGGCATCACCGCTCCCATTACCGCTTCTCCGTGGGCCGACGCGGCGCCGGTGTCGAGGACACCGACCCCCGAGCGGGCGGCCAGGCCGAGCATGTCCCTGACTTCCGCCTCGGGCGCGCGTGAGCGAGGAGACGCGCCGCTGTCGAGGCCGAACTGGGCGGCTCCGAGTCCAAGCTTGGAGACCAGAGGGTTCATATCGGGCCGGTAATCCCTGGCGCCGCGGCGCGCGGCTGTTGCACGATACTGGACGTCTATATGTAAAGAACCGGTATCGACGACATTGATGAAACCTTAACTAGGGGCCCATGCTCGACTCCCTTCCTGATTGGCCCCTGTTCGGCTTCGCCGACGACGCGCGGCCTGCGCTGCGCGAGGCGGCCGAAGCCGGCGAGCCGCTGGCGCTCGCCACCATCGTCGATCTGGACGGCGGTGGACCACGGCCGGTGGGGACCCAGATGACCATCACCCGGCGGGCGGTCTCGGGGTTCCTTTCGGGGGGCTGCCTGGAGGGTGACGTCGCCGCCCACGCCACCTCGGTGCTCGAGGATGGCGCGCCCCGGCGCCTCGTCTATGGCGCGGGAAGCCCTTGGCCGGACATCCGCCTCCTCTGTGGCGCGCGGATCGAGATCCAGCTCGAACGGGTTGCGCCGGAAGACGCCGCCACCGCCGAGTTGCTGGACCTAGCGCGCCGACGGGTCCCGGCGATCTGGGCGAGCGATGGGACGCGCCGGGCCGCCGGCCCCGCAAGCGCGCCGCCCGAGCCCTGGCAGGGCGCCTTCGGCAAGCGGTTCGATCCCGTCCCGCGCCTCGTCGTCCTGGGATCGGACCCCACCGCCCTGGCCATCGCGGCCCTGGGGGCGCAGGCGGGCTGCGAGACCATCCTGGTGCGCCCCAAGGGCCCGACCGAGCCGCCGCCGCTGGCCGGCGTCGCCTACCGCCGGGACGAACCCGGCGAGGCGCTCCAGGCCATCGGCCTGGATCCTTGGACCGCCGTGGCGGTCGCGACCCATGACGCCGAGCTCGACCACGCCGCCCTGATGGTCGCCCTGCTTTCCGACGCCTTCTACGTCGGCGCCCTGGGCGCCCGCCGGCGTCTGCCCGATCGGCAGGCCTGGCTTCGGCAGGCCGGCGTTGCGGAAGACGCCATCGCCCGCCTCCACGCCCCCATTGGTCTGGACATCGGCGGCAAGGCGCCCTGGGAAGTGGCGGTCGCCGTCCTTGCCGAAATCATCGCCCAGCGCACCCGGGCCGTGATCGCCTAGAGCGCCTTCCGAAAAGTCGGCCCGGTTTCAGATGAAACGCGCGGCAAGACAAAGAACTAGATCGGGCAGCCCAGCGCCCTGGCGGAGGCCTCGGCCTCGGCCAGGCGATCGACCATGAACCGGCGCGGGCGCCGCGTCGGCGTGACTCGCAAGCTGACCACTTTCGCCCCCGACACATAGGAGACGGGTAGGGCGGCTTCGCCGCCGTTCGGATCGACGACCCAGCCGCGCTGCGGGAAGAAGCCGTGCGCCTCGACCGTGTCGAAGGTCTCGGCGACGCGGTGGGGCGGGCCGGAGTCGATTCGGAAGACGGCGGCGGTGGTGTCGCCCTGCGGCGCCACACGGAAGATCACGGTGTCACGCTGCAGGCTGACGTCCCGGGTGTGCAGCTGACACGTCGTCACGCCGGCGAAGCGGTCAGGATGGACGGCGATCAGCCACGGCCCGAGTTTGTAGAGGCTCCGCGAGACCTCGGCGTGGGTGGCGTCGCCGGGTTTGTGCGGCCAATGGGGTAGACGGGCGAGCAGGCTCAGCGACACGGCGGCGGTCAGCAGCATGGCGGGTCCCCCAACAATCGGATGCGCGGGCGATAGTCAGGAGAGCCGGTCCAGAATCAAGGCCTCCAGCGCCTCCCCGGCGGCGAGGTCGGGCGCCCGCCGGGCCCGGCGGATCAGCGCGTCGGCCTCGGCGAAGATGGTGACCAGCGACGAATCCTGGTCCCTCAGGGGCTTGGCCCAGAGGACGCCGTCCGGCCCGCGGGTCAGCCGCGCCCGCAGCCAGTGCTCCCGATCGCCGTTGGCCGGGAGGGGCTCCTCGGCCCGGGCCGACACCGTGAACGGGCCGGGCCGTGCACCCTGGAGGGCCCGCAGGATCGGCCGCAGGAAGAGCTCGGCGCAGACCAGGGCCGAGGCCGGATTACCCGGCAGGCCCAGGACCCGCCGGCCGTCGCCGAGGGTCCCGAACCAGGTTGGCTTGCCGGGCCGAACCGCGACGCTCTCGACGACGAGGCTGAGGCCCAGGCGCGCCAGGGCCGGCTTGACGAGGTCGTGGTCGCCCACAGAGGCGCCGCCGAGCGTGACGACGAGATCGCCCCCGGCCTCGGCGACGGCGCGCGCCGTCGCCGCCTCGTCATCGCCGACCGGCGGCAGGGGAACGGCCTGCGCGCCCCAGGTCTCCGCCAGCGCCGTCAGGGCCGTGGAGCCCGAGTTGAAGATCTGGAACGGCCCCGGCTTGCCGCCCGGCTCGACCACCTCCTCGCCGGTGGACAGGATGGCGAGCCGCGGCCGCGCGAATACCGCCGGAGTGGCGACGCCCGCCGCCGCCGCCAGCGAGAGCCGCCAGGGATCGAGCCTGACGCCCGCCTCGAGCAGCCGGTCGCCCGCCCGGAAATCAAGGCCGGCGGAACGGATATGGCGGGGATGGGCGACGGCGGGGATGAACACCTGATCGCCCTCGCGGCGGGCGTCCTCCTGGATCACCACCGCGTCGGCGCCGGCGGGCAAGGCGGCGCCGGTGAAGATGCGCACGGCCTCGCCGGGCCCTACCTCGCCGGCGTAACCATGACCCGCGGCGCTTTCGCCGACGATCCGGCGCGGCCCCTCGCCATCCACGGCTCGCACCGCCCAGCCGTCCATGGCCGAGGCGGCGAACGGCGGCTGGTCCCGCGCCGCCAGCACCGGCCGTGCCAGGAACCGCCCCAGCGCCCCAGCGAGCGGGACCTCGTCAATCCCGAGCGGCGTAAGCCCGGACAGCATCCGCGTCCGAGCGTCCTCGACAGACAGCAGCTTCATGACGACAGCTTCATGACGCCCGCCAGTCCCCCGACGCGCCGCCGCTCTTCTCCAGCAGCCGCACGCCCTCGATGACCATGCCGCGGTCGACGGCCTTCAGCATGTCGTAGAGGGTGAGGCACGCCACCGCGACGGCGGTCAGGGCCTCCATCTCCACCCCCGTGGGTCCGGTGGTCCTGACCCGCGCGACCACCTCGAGGCCACTCTCTGCGGGGCTCACGGTCACCTCGGCCTTGGTCAGGGACAGGGGATGGCAGAGGGGGATCAGCTCGCTGGTCTTCTTGGCGCCCATGACCCCGGCGATCTCGGCCACGGCGCGCACGTCGCCCTTGCGAGCCCGGCCCGAGAGCGCCAGCGCAAGGGTCTCCGGGGCCATGCGTACGAAGCCGGCCGCCGCCGCCTCGCGGGCTGTGGAAGGCTTGGCCGATACGTCCACCATCCGCGCCCGGCCCTCGGCGTCGAGGTGCGTCAGGCCCGGCCGGGTCTCGGCCGTCATGCTTCAAGAAGCCGGGGCATCAGCTCGACCATGTTGCAGGGGCGGTGACGGGAATCGAGCTGGGCGGCGATCACCTTGTCCCAGCCGTCCTTCACCGCGCCGTTCGAACCCGGCAGGCAGAACACGAACACCCCGTCGATCAGCCCGGCCAGGGCCCGCGACTGCAGAGTCGAGAGGCCGACTGACTGGTAGCTGACCAGGTGGAAGATCACCGAGAACCCGTCGATCTTCTTGTCCAGCAGGGGCTCGATGGCTTCCGGCGTGACGTCCCGGCCGGTGAGCCCGGTGCCGCCCGTGGTGACGATGGCGTCCACCTCGCCCGACGCCGCCCAGGCCTTAACCAGGGCGCGGATCGCCCCGACGTCGTCCGCCACGATCGCCCGGCCCGCAAGCCGGTGCCCCGCGCCGGTCACCCGTCCGGCGAGCAGATCGCCGGACGTGTCACTCTCCTCGTCGCGGGTGTCGGAAATGGTCAGGACCGCCACGCGGACGGGCTTGATCGCCGCCGCCTCGTCATAGCGGCCGCCGGGGGTCAGGGCGTTCATGGGGCCTCCTTCAGGTTTGTTCGGTCTCGCGCCACCGTTCGATGTCCGCGAGGTCGCGCGTCGTCGGTTCGACCCAGCGGGCGCCGCCCGGTCCGTATTCCTTTTTCCAGAACGGCGCGCGGGACTTCAGGTAGTCCATCAGGTAGTCGCAAGCCTCGAAGGCCTCGCGCCGGTGGCCGGCGGCGGTGAGCACCAGGACGATGGGATCGCCGGGCGGGATCGGCCCCACGCGGTGGATCACCTCCGCGTCCTGCAGGCCGAAGCGGTGGATGGCGGTCTCGATAAAGGCGGCGATCCTCGCCTCGGTGAAGCCGGGATAGGCCTCCAGCTCCAGGGCCGTGGCCTGGCCGGCCTCGCCGCGCGCGATCCCCAGGAAACTGGCCACGGCGCCCGTCACCGTCCGGCCGGCGGTGAAGCGGTTCAGCGCCGCGCCTGGGTCGAAGGTGTCGGCGGTGAGCCGAATCATCCGCCGCTCATCGGCGGCAGGAAGGCGACCTCCGCCCCGGGGGTAAGGATCGCGTCGCCACGCACCAGGACCTTGTCCACCGCCGCCTGAACGCCCGGCCCGTCGAGGGCGTCGGCGAGAGCGGCGTCGGCCCGGCGAATCATCGCCTTGAGCGCCGAAAGCCTGTCCGGCGCCGGATCGAAGCTGCGCTCGCGCCAGCCGGCGATATCCCTGAGGCGCCCGAACAGCAGCACCCGCGCCACGCCTCAGCCTCCGGTCGTCGACATGTGCCGCGACACCGACGGCGCGGCGCCGCGACCGATCCTGAAATCGTGTCCCTTGGGCTTGGTGCGGACACCGCCGTCGATCGCCGCCACAAGCGCCGCGTCGTCGCCCCCCGCCCGCAGGACCGCGCGCAGGTCGGTGGCGTCCTCCTGGCCCAGGCAGGTGTGCAGGGTGCCGGTGCAGGTCAGGCGCACGCGGTTGCAGCCCTCGCAGAAGTTGTGGGTCATCGGCGTGATGAAGCCGAGGCGCCCGCCGGTCTCGGCGACCTCCACATAGCGCGCCGGCCCGCCGGTGCTGAGCGGCAGGTCGCTCAGGGTCCAGTAGCTCTCCAGCTCCTGGCGCACGTCCGCCAGCGAAAGGAACTGGTCGGTGCGGTCCTCGTCGATCTCGCCCATCGGCATGGTTTCGATCAGAGTGATCCCATGGCCGCGGTCGTGCGCCCACTGGATGAGGGTTGGGATCTCGGCGGCGTTGTCACGGGCGAGGGCCACGGCGTTGATCTTCACCGCCAGGCCGGCCTCGCGCGCCGCCTCGATGCCGGCCTGCACCTTCGCCAGGTCGCCGCCGCGGGTCAGGCGCTTGAAGAGGTCGGGATCGAGGGTGTCCATGGAAACGTTCACCCGTCTTATCCCCAGCCGCGCCAGCTCGGGCGCGAACGCGGCCAGCTGGGTGCCGTTGGTGGTCAGGGTCAGCTCGTCCAGGGCGCCGCTTGCCAGATGCCGCGACAGCCGCTCGATCAGGGTCATCACCCCCTTGCGCACCAGCGGCTCGCCGCCTGTGAGCCGGATCTTCCTCACGCCCAGGCCCACGAACACCGTGGCGATGCGGTCGAGCTCCTCGAGGGTCAGCACCTGCGCTTTGGGCAGGAAGGTCATGTGCTCGGCCATGCAATAGACGCAACGCAGGTCGCAGCGGTCGGTGACCGAGACGCGCAGATAGCTGACGCTCCGGCCCAGGCCGTCGATCAGGGCGGGCGCGCGGCGGCTTTGCGGGGCCGGACTGGAGTCGTAGGGGCTCATCTGGGCCTCAACATAGGGGGAAAGGCGCGATGACGACAGAGGGAGGGGCGGGAAGCGGCCCGGAACTTCGCCTCGAGGCCATCGTCCTGGCCGGCGGGGCCGGCGTGCGGTTCGGCGGCGCGAAGCTCACGGCGCCCTGGCGCGGCGGGCGTCTGATCGACGGCGCCCTGACCGCCGCCTTCGCCGCCCCGGTCCGCTCGGTCACCGTGGTCACCGGCGCCGACCCCGCCGTCGGCGCCGCGGCGAAGACCTTCGCCGCGGCTATCGGCCAGACCCACCGCCTGAGGCTCGTCCACGCCGACGACCATGCCGAGGGGATGGGCGCCACTTTGCGGACCGGAGTCGCCGCCCTGCCGCCCGATGCAGAGGGCGCGTTCGTCTTCCTCGGCGACATGCCCCTGATCCCCGCCGAGATCCTGCCCCGCCTTGCCGCCGCTCTGGCGGCGGCGGGCGCGCAGGCCGTCGCGCCGCGCTTCGAGGGCCAGCGCGGCCATCCCGTCCTCTTCGGCGCCGCCCTCCTCCCGGCGCTCCGCGACTCGACCGGCGACGAAGGCGCCCGCGCCGTGCTCCTGTCTCTCGGCGGCAACCTCGTCACCCTCGACACGAGCGACCCCGGCGTCCTTTTCGACGTCGACCGCCCCGAACCGTCGTAGCCAAGTCTTCGCTCCCTCTCGTGGGGAGGGAGGTTGTCCCTAGGCCGAAGTCACGAATGGCAGGCTCCTGGTCGGCTTGCCGGTGATGGCGAGGAGGGCGTTGGCGACGGCGGGGCCGATCACCGGAGTGCCGGGCTCGCCGACGCCGGAGGGCTTGGCCCTCGAGGGTAGGATGTAGGTCTCCACCGTCGGGGCCTCGGTCATCCGCAGGACGCGGTAGCCATCGAAGTTCTTCTGCTCGACCACTCCGTCCTTGAGGGTGATGCGCCCGAACATCGCCGCCGACAGGCCGAAGCACGTCCCGCCTTCCATCTGGGCGGCGATCTGGTCGGGGGAGACGGCGATGCCGCAGTCGACGGCGGTGACCACCCGGCCCACCTTGGGCGCGCCATCCACGAGCTTCACCTCGGCGATCTGGGCCACCACCGTGTTGAAGCACTCGTGCACGGCCACGCCCCGGGTCCAGCCGTCGGCCGGGGCCGGGCCCGCCTTGTCGAGGGCGAGGTTCAGCACCGCCAGGCGCCGGCTGTCGCCGGCCTTGGCGTAGAGCGCCTTGCGGTACTCCACCGGGTCCTTGCCCGCCGCCCGCGCCAGCTGGTCGACCATGTGCTCCATGACGAAGGCGGAATGGGTGGCCCCCACCGAGCGCCACCAGAGCACGGTCACCGGCGAGTCCGGCAGGATCACCTGGCCGTCCACCACCGGCGTCGCCTTCAGGTAGGGCGAGCCCATGACGCCCTCGACGGCGCTCTCGTCGAGCTTGCCGCCGCCGATGGGCGATCCCTTCATGATCGACTGGGTGACGATGCGATGGCACCAGGCGGCGGGGAAGCCGTCGGCGTCGAGGGTGACCTTCACCGCATGGTGGACCATCGGCCGGTAGTAGCCGCCCGTCATGTCGTCCTCGCGGGTCCACACCAGCTTCACCGGCCGCCCGCCGCCGACGTGCTTGGCGACGTGCACGCACTCGCTGACGTAGTCGGACTTGAAGTTGGCGCGCCGGCCGTAGGAGCCGCCGGCGAACAGGGTCTCGATCTGCACCGAGCCCGGCAGGGCGCCGACGATCATGCCGGTGTTCAGCTGGTCCATGCTCGGGATCTGCGAGCCGAAGGTCAGCTTGTTCTTGCCGCCGCCGATCTCGGCGACGCAGTTCATCGGCTCCATGGCGGCGTGGGCGAGGTAGGGGAAGTCGAAGCCGGCCTCCACCACCTTGCCCCCCTGCGGCGGAGCGCCGGCCCCATGGCTATCGAACGTCTGCCACTTCATTTCGCCGCTCGGCTGGGCCTGGCCGGAGGCCAGGGCGTGGTAGCTGGCGAGGATGGCGTCGGTGCTGCGCGTCTCCGCCTTGTCGTCGTTCCACTCGACCTTCAGGGTGTCGCGGCCCTGGTGGGCGGCCCACGTATTGTTGGCGACCACCGCCACGCCGGTGGGGATCTGGAATACGTCGACCACGCCCGGGACCTTCTTCGCCGCGCTGGCGTCGAAGCTCTTCACCTTGCCGCCGAAGCGGGGCGAGTGGGCGACCATGGCGACCAGCATGTTCGGCATGTGGACGTCCTGGGTGAACCGCGCCTGGCCGCGCGACTTGGCGGCCGCGTCCTTGCGGCGCACCCGGTCCGTGCCGATCAGGGTGAAGGTCTTGGGATCCTTGAGCGTTGGATCCTTAGGTGGCGCGACCTTGGCCGCGTCGGCCACCAGCTCGCCGAAGGTCGCCGACTTGCCGGAGGAGTGGGAGACCACCGAGTTCTTCACCGTGATCTCGCCGGCCGGGACCTTCCAGCGGTCGGCGGCGGCGGTGACGAACATGGCCCGTGTGGCCGCGCCTACGTTGCGCAGCTGCGGCCAGGAGTTGGCGATGGCGGACGAGCCGCCGGTGCCCTGGAAGCCCATGCCGAGATTGGCGTAGACCTTGGTGTTGGCGGGGGCCTGCACGACCTTCACCTTGTCCCAGTCGGCGTCGAGTTCCTCGGCGACCATGGCCGCCAGGCCGGCGTGATTGCCCTGGCCGAACTCGATGTGCTTGGAGACAACCGTCACAGCGCCGTCCGGCTCGATGCGCAGGAACGGACCGAAGGGGCCGAAGTGATCGTCGGCCCCGATCGAGAGCAGGTTGGCCGGCGAGCAGCCGACCAGCAGGGCGCCGCCGGCGGTGGCGGCGGAGATCACCAGCATTTCCCGGCGGGAAGGGCGGGTGGGGCTGAAGCCTTTGACGGGCGCGTTCATAATCGTCTGCTCCCTCAGGCGGCCGCGGTCGCGGAGGCCGGGGCCTTGGCGGCGGCGGCCTTGATGGCCGCGCGGATGCGCTGGTAGCAGCCGCAGCGGCAGATGTTGCCGTTCATGGCGTCGGTGATGTCGGCGTCGGTGGGCTTCGGCGTCCGCGCCAGCAGGGCGGCGGCCGACATGATCTGTCCCGACTGGCAGTAGCCGCACTGCGGCACGTCGGCTTCCACCCAGGCCGCCTGCAGCGGATGCAGGCCCTCCAGCCCCTCGATGGTGGTGACCTTGACCCCGTCCAGGGCCGCGATCGGCGTCTGGCACGAACGGACGGCGACGCCGTTCAGGTGCACCGTGCAGGCGCCGCACTGGCCGACGCCGCAGCCGTACTTGGCGCCGGTGAGTCCCAGCTCGTCGCGCAGCACCCACAACAGGGGCGTGTCGGGCGCGGCCTCTACGCTGTAGCTCTTGCCGTTGATGTCGAGGGTTTTGGCCATGGTCGCTCCCAATGTCCGCGCGTCTGGGGCTGAAGGTCTGAGCAATGTTAACTTCGTTTCTGTGGCCGGGAAAGCGCGATCGAAGCCGTCGCGGCCCGCCGATATGCGGTCTGATTGCATTTCGACTGCGGTGCGATCGGTTCTAGGGTGGCGGGTGATGGAGAGTTTTCCCGCCTTTTTTCCGCTTGAGGGCCTTCGCGTCGTCATCGCCGGCGACGGCGAGGGGGCGGAAGCCAAGGCGCGGTTGCTGGCTGGGTCCCCGGCCGAGCTGGTGCGGCTGACGGGCGACAAGGCGCTGGACCCCGCCGCCTATGCGGGAGCGGGCCTGATATTCATCGCCAGCTATGATCGCGCCTACGCCTCCGCCGCGGCCGCCGCCGCGCGTCAGGTTGGCGCGCCACTGAACGTCGTCGACCGCCCCGAGCTTTCGGACTTCCACACCCCGGCGATCGTCGACCGCGGTCCGATCGTCGCCGCGGTCGGAACGACGGGCGCCGCGCCGCTGATCGCCTCTCTGCTGCGCGCCGAGGTGGAGCTGCGCATCCCCCCCGCGGCCGGACCGATCGCCTCGCTCCTGGGCGAACGCCGGGCGGCCCTGCGCGAGGCCTTCCCCGACCTGCCGGC
>JAQGIW010000267.1 GCA_028290905.1 Caulobacteraceae bacterium
CGGCCGGGGCCAGCGCGAACTGATCATCGGCGACCGCCAGACCGGCAAGACCGCCGTGGCCGTCGACGCCATCCTCAACCAGAAGCAGATCAACGCCGGGACCGACGAGAGCGCCAAGCTCTACTGCGTCTATGTGGCCATCGGCCAGAAGCGCTCGACGGTCGCCCAGATCGTCAAGATCCTCGAGGAGCGCGGCGCCCTCGACTACACCATCGTGGTCTCGGCCACCGCCTCGGAGCCGGCCCCGCTGCAGTTCCTGGCCCCCTTTGCCGGCTGCGCCATGGGCGAGTGGTTCCGCGACAACGGCATGCACGCCCTGATCATCTACGACGACCTGTCCAAGCAGGCCGTCGCCTACCGCCAGATGAGCCTGCTGCTGCGGCGGCCGCCGGGTCGCGAGGCCTATCCGGGCGACGTCTTCTACCTGCACTCCCGCCTGCTCGAGCGCGCCGCCAAGCTCAACGACCTCCATGGCTCCGGTTCGCTGACCGCCCTGCCGATCATCGAGACCCAGGCCAACGACGTCTCGGCTTATATTCCGACCAATGTGATCTCGATCACCGACGGCCAGATCTTCCTGGAGACCGACCTCTTCTACCAGGGCATCCGGCCGGCGATGAACGTCGGCATCTCGGTGTCGCGCGTGGGCTCCAGCGCCCAGATCAAGGCGATGAAGACCGCCGTCGGCCCGCTCAAGGGCGAGCTCGCGCAGTACCGGGAGATGGCCGCCTTCGCCAAGTTCGGCTCCGACCTCGACGTCTCGACCCAGCGCCTTCTCGCGCGCGGCGAGCGCCTCACCGAACTGCTCAAGCAGCCGCAGTACGCCCCGCTCCAGGCCGAGGAGCAGGTCTGCGTCCTCTACGCCGGCACCCGCGGCTATCTCGACCGGATCCCGGTCAATCAGGTGCTGAACTTCCAGAGCGAGCTGCTGAACCGCCTGCGCGGCGAAACCGGCGGAGTCCTCGAGGCGATCCGCGCCAGCAAGGCCCTGGCGCCCGACATCGAAGACAGGCTCAAGGCCGTGCTCGAGTCCGTCGCCCAGACCTTCGCCTAAGACCCTGGCCCTAAGGAGCATCCCGCCGGCATGGCCAGCGTCAAGGACCTGAAGACCCGGATCACGAGCGTCACCTCGACGCAGAAGATCACCAAGGCGATGCAGATGGTCGCGGCGGCGAAGCTGCGGCGGGCGCGCGACGCCGCCGAGAGCGCGCGGCCGTACGCCACCCGCATGGCGGCGGTGATCGCCAATCTCGCCGCCGGGGTCTCCGGCGAGGGCGCGCCGCGGATGCTGGTCGGCACCGGCTCGCAACAGAGAGAGCTGGTGGTGGTCGCCACCTCCGACAAGGGCCTGGCCGGGGGCTTCAATTCCTCCATCGTCCGCGCCGCCCGCGACTATATCGCCGGTCAGATCGGGGCCGGAAAGCTGGTGACCGTGCTGCCGGTGGGCCGCAAGGCCCGCGACCAGCTTCGCCGGTTCTACGGCGAGCGGTTCATCGACGCGCCGGAGGCGTCGGTCCCCTCCCTCGCCAAGGCGCAGGAGATCTCCGACATCATCACCGCCCGCTTCGAAGCGGGCGAGGTCGACGTGGTCACCCTGTTCTACAACCGCTTCGTGTCGGTGGTCAGCCAGGTCCCGACCCGCCGGCAGGTGATTCCGGCCCAGGTCTCGGGCACCGCCCCGCCCATCGACCTGAAGGGCGCCATCTATGAATACGAGCCGGACGAGGAGACCATCCTCGCCGCGCTGCTGCCGCGCTACCTGACCAACCAGATCCTCAGCGCCATGCTGGAAAACCAGGCCGGCTTCTTCGCCTCCCAGATGGCGGCCATGGACAACGCCACCCGCAACGCCGGCGAGATGATCGCCAGCCTCAAGCTCATCATGAACCGTACCCGCCAGGCGCAGATCACCAAGGAGCTGATCGAGATCATCTCCGGCGCCGAGGCCCTGTAACGAAGACAAGAGACAAACCATGACCATGACCGATACCGCTCCCGCCCCCCAGGCGACGTCCAAGCCCACCCTGCCGCCCGGCGTCGCCACCGGCCACGTCGTCCAGATCATCGGCGCCGTGGTCGACGTCGAATTCGAGGGTCACCTGCCGGCGATCCTCAGCGCCCTGGAGACCACCAACACCGACCAGAAGACCGGCGAGCCCTTCCGCCTGGTCCTGGAAGTGGCGCAGCATCTTGGCGAGAACACCGTGCGCACCATCGCCATGGACACCACCGAGGGGCTCACCCGGGGCCACCCGGTGGTCGACACCGGCGGTCCGATCACCGTGCCGGTCGGTCCCGGGTGCCTCGGCCGGATCATGAACGTCATCGGCGAGCCGGTGGACGAGGCCGGCCCGATCCCCCACAACCGCCGCGCCAGCATCCACCGCGAAGCTCCGTCCTTCGCCGACCAGACCACCTCGGCCGAGATCCTGGTCACCGGCATCAAGGTCATCGACCTGCTGTGCCCCTACACCAAGGGCGGCAAGATCGGCCTGTTCGGCGGCGCGGGCGTCGGCAAGACCGTCACCATGCAGGAGCTGATCAACAACATCGCCAAGGCCTATGGCGGCTACTCGGTGCTGGCCGGCGTCGGCGAGCGCACCCGCGAGGGCAACGACCTCTATTACGAGATGATCGAGTCCAAGGTGAACGTGGACCCGAAAGAGCACGGCGGCTCGACCGAAGGCTCGCGCTGCGCCCTGGTCTACGGCCAGATGAACGAGCCGCCCGGCGCCCGCGCCCGCGTCGCCCTCTCCGGCCTCGCCCAGGCGGAGTACTTCCGGGACGAGGAGGGCAAGGACGTGCTGCTCTTCATCGACAACATCTTCCGATTCACCCAGGCCGGCTCGGAAATGTCCGCCCTGCTGGGCCGCATCCCCTCCGCCGTGGGCTATCAGCCGACCCTCGCCACCGAGATGGGCAATCTGCAGGAGCGCATCACCTCGACCAACAAGGGCTCGATCACCTCGGTGCAGGCGATCTTCGTCCCGGCCGACGACCTCACCGATCCGGCGCCGGCCACCTCCTTCGCCCACCTGGACGCCACCACCGTGCTCAGCCGCGACATCGCGGCCCTGGGCATCTTCCCGGCCGTGGACCCGCTGGACTCCACCTCGCGGATCCTCGATCCCCTGGTGATCGGCGACGAGCACTACGCCGTCGCCCGCCGGGTGCAGGCGATCCTTCAGCAGTACAAGGCGCTGAAGGACATCATCGCCATCCTCGGCATGGATGAGCTCTCCGAAGAGGACAAGATCACCGTCGCCCGGGCGCGCAAGCTCAGCCAGTTCCTGTCCCAGCCCTTCTTCGTGGCGGAGGCCTTCACCAACCAGCCCGGCGTCTTCGTGCCGCTGGAAGAGACCATCCGGTCCTTCAAGGCGGTCTGCGACGGCGAATACGACCACCTGCCCGAAACCGCCTTCCGCATGGTCGGCGGCATCGAGGAGGCGGTGGCCAAGGCCGAGAAGATGGCGGCGGAAGCCTGAGCGTGGCCGAGAAGCTGCACTTTTCCCTCGTCTCGCCCGAGCGCGAACTCTTCAGCGGCGAGGTCGACCAGGTGGACGCGCCGGGAACCGAGGGCGACTTCGGCGTCCTGCCCGGCCACGCCCCGTTCATGACCACCCTCAAGGAGGGCAGGGTGCACGTGCACGTGGACCAGCAGGAGCATGTCTTCGAGGTTCGCGGCGGCTTTGCCGACGTCACGCCGCAGGGACTGACCATCCTGGCCGAGCACGCCGAAGAGGTCGCCTGAACGACCCTATCGCCCGGGGGAACGACTTTAGATAAAAGTGAAAGAATGGCCCTTGGGGCGGGCGGCGTTCCCGGGGGTCGGCGGTCAAGGAAACAAGAACCACATGCGCCTCGCTCTCGTCAGCCTCCTCGCCTTCGCGTGTCTAGCGCCGCTGGCCCTGGCCCAGACGCCTCCTCCGGCGGCCGCTCCGGCGGCCCCCCCTACGGCCCCCCCCTCCGCCCCAATGACGCCGTCCACGCCGCCGGAAGCCGCCGCGCCCCCGGCGCCGCCCGCTCCGGAGGCGACCCCCGCCCCGACCGCGC
>JAQGIW010000273.1 GCA_028290905.1 Caulobacteraceae bacterium
CCTCTCTGCGGCCGATCAATTTCCGCCAAAGGCATCGGATCTGGATTTCACGGTGACGGACCCGGTCCGCGGGACCGCCGTGGATGTCGCCTTCAAGCCGCCTGTCGGCCCCTGAGGGGGTTGGGCGGGCGTGAGGTCCAGGCGGCGGGGGTGGCGGTGACGCAGGGATTCGAACCCTGGATACCCTTTCGGGTATGACGATTTAGCAAACCGTTGCCTTCAGCCACTCGGCCACGTCACCTGAGGTGTTTTCGCGGGTTGTCTCCCGACCCGCCGCGCCGCGAACGGTCGCCGAGGGGCGCCTGACATAACCCAGGGCCGGACGGTGGGCAACTCGCCGCCGAACCGATGGGCTCAAGTGGGCAGGCGCCGTTCCCTAGGCGCGGAGCCGATATGGCGGCCGAGAGCGATCAGGACCGCCAGGACGACGAACCAGGTCGCGAGCTGCACGCCCATCGGCCGGTCCGAGTAACCGACCAGGGCGTGGAGCGCGCGGCCGATCAGGCCGTCGTCGCGCAGGAGCCATGAGGTGTCCCATACCTGGTCGCCGAGGCTGGGGATCAAGTTCGCCTGCACCAGGTAGACCGCCGCCTGGGCGGCCATGCCGGCGGCCAGCAGGGCCACAAGGCCGTTGGTGACGGCGAACAGCCTGCCGGTCGGGATCGCCAGCAGGCCCCGGTAGATGGCGAGGGAAATCACAGCGCCGCCGCCGACACCGAGAAGCCCGCCGCCCAGCATCGCCACCGGGTCGGCGCCGCCCGAGGCGGCGATGCCGAACAGGAACAGCACCACCTCGGAGCCTTCCCTGAGGACCGCGACAGCGACGACCGTCGCCATGGCCAGGAGCGTCGAATCGCCGGAACGAATCCTGCCGCCGAGGGCGTTGAAATCCCGGACCATCTCGCGGGCGTGGCGGGACATCCACAGGATGTGCCAGCTCAGCATCAGCACGGCCGCGATCAGCACGGCGGCGTTGAACACCGCCTGGCCAGACCCCTGGAAAAGCTCAGAGAGCTGCTGGGCGAAGAGCGCGACCAGACCCGCTCCCACGACGCCCGCGGCCACCCCGCCGGCGATCCAGCGGCCGCGACCGGCCACGCCCTCGGTGGCGGCCAGCACGACGCCGACGATGAGGCCGGCCTCCAGGACTTCGCGAAAGACGATCAGGGCTGCGGCAAGCATGGGGGTTCAGCGCGGAGCGGGGGCCGCGGTGACCGTGCCCTGGGCGGTTCCCGCGTGGAATTCCCCCATGAAGCTGTACTGCCCGGGCGCCAGTGGGCCGATGTTGAAACTGATCCGGCCCATCGGCGTCACCACTTCCTCGAGCCTGAGATCGTGACTGTCGAATTCCTCGGTCGCGGGATCCTGATTGAGCAGAGTGACCCGCACCTTCTGGCCCGCCGGCACGGTGAAGGTCGCCGGCGTGAACCGATGGTTCTTCAGGGTGAGCGTGATCGTCGCTGGCGTGTCGGCCCAGGCCTGTCCGGCCATGACCAGGACCCCGGCGAGGGTCAGGGCGAGCGGTTTCATGCCGGGAAGCATGCGGGCGAAGGCGCGTGCGGCCATGTGATCTGTCTCAAATCCTGGGCGCATCGCCGATGCTGCGATGACGGCGCACCCTACCCGCAATTGACACTCGTTCGCAAGTGGGAATATGCGAATGACTTGCAAGAACGAGGTATGGACATGTGGTCAAGGACGATGGGGGTGGCGGTGGTGGGGCTGTCGGCGATGTGTGCGGCGCCCGCGCTGGCCGACCCTCGCCTGGACGAGATCGTCTACTCCCCGTACGTCGAAAACCACATGCTCGAGCTCGAGGCCCGGGTGGGCCAGGAGATCGGCGGCGGTTCGCTGAGCAACGCCCGGACGCTGGTCACGGAGGTCGAATACGGCGTCAGCGATCGACTGAGCCTGGCCTTGGTCACCAAGGTCCAGCGTGCGCCGGGCGAATCGCAGCGGCTGACCGGGGTCGGCCTCGAGGGCATCTACTACCTCACCCAGATTCCCACCGTCGGCGTCGACGTCGGCCTCTACGGCGAGCTCATCAAGGGCGTTGGGGGCGCCAGCGACGGCGGCGAGGCCAAGCTGCTTCTGGCCAAGACGGACGGACGGTTCCAGGGGCTGTTCAACTTCATCGTCGAGCGGCCGTTTTCCGGGCCGCGGGGAGAGGTCTTCGCCTCCTATGGCTATGCGGCCTCGGCCACGTGGCGGACCGTCGGCAACCTGCGCCTCGGGGCCGAAGCGTTCGGCGACTTCGGCGACGACCACGGGTTCCTGAATCATCCGCAGGGCGCCTATGTCGGCCCTCAGCTGAAATGGGAGGGACGACCGCGCTTCCTGCCCTGCGAAATCGGAGTCGACGCCGGGTGGCTGGCCGCCGTGGGCGCCGACCGGCGTGAGGCGTCGAGCCAGTTCCGCCTCAACCTCGAGCTCGCTCGCCGCTTCTGAGCGACGCGACGCGAAAACGCGGCGCGCAGTGCGCGCCGCGGCCTCCCGCCGGAGGGTCCGGTTCAGTAGTTGCTGTGATGATGGTGGTGATGGTGGTGGTGGTGATAGTGGCGGCGATGGCGGCGCCAGTGGTGATGGTGGTGGTGATGATCGGCCGGCGACGGATAGTACTGCGCCTCGATCAGTCGGGCCCTGGGCTCTTCCTGCGTGTCGGCCAGCCGCAATCGCTCGGCGGCGTTGGGGATCGGATCAAGCAGCTCGGCATAGGATTGGGCCTGCGGCACGCTGACGGAAGCCGGCTCGGCCGCCGCGGCCGGCAGCGCGACGAGGGCCGAAATCGCCGCCGCGACGCGCAGGGGGGTAGTCTTGTCCATAGGTCTCTCCAGGCGCCGGCGACGATCGCCGACCTGAAGTGTCAACGCTGCACGGGCTCGACTGATCCCAACCATTCGCGCACGAGCCGGCGAGCCTCGAGAATGTCGTCAGGGTCCATCTCCTCGCTCAACTCGTGACGATAGATCTTGGCCTCGATCGAGCCGAAACGCGCCGCCATGTCGAACAGCGCCAGGGCGGCGACCGGATCGGCCTCCACGCCCTCCTGACCGCCGGTGGACAGCCTCAGACCCATCTGGAACAGGGTATCGGCGCTGATGCCGGGCGCGGGCGCTTTCACTGTGGTTTCGCTCATCGCCAAACCGCCCTTCCCCACTCTGACCGAGAGAGGCAATGCCGCCGCAGTCGTCAGAGGCACTGCCAATTGTACGACCGATTCCACCAAAGCGCGAAGCGAAATCGCCTCAAAACCGCCCAGATCTGATCTGGACGGCCTCGGCGAGCGACCGGCTTGGCGAAACGGCGTTCCTCTGCCTCCGTCGCGGCTCCCCCGGCTGTCGCAGCCGGCGCTACTCCACGCCCAGCCTGGCCCGAAGGATGGCGTTCTCGGCGCCGGGGTTCGCCTTTCCGGCGGTAGCATTCATCACCAGGCCGACGAACCATCCCACGGCCTGAGGCTTGGCCTTGACCGCCGCGGCCTGGCCGGGATTGGCGGCGATCAGCTCGCCGATCAGGGCCTCCAAGGCGCCGGTGTCGCTGACCTGGGTGAGGCCGCGCGCCTGGACGATGGCCCCGGGCGTCCCCTCCCCGGCCCACATATGGTCAAAGACTTGCTTGGCGATCTTGGAGGAGATCACCCCCTCCTCCAGCAGCTCGACCAGGCCGGCCACGTCGTCGGAGGGGATCGGGCTCTGCTCGATGTCGAGGCCGTCCTTGGCCAGGCGCGCGAGGAGCTCGTTGGTGACCCAGTTGGCCACCAACTTCGCGTCGCGGCCCTTGGCCGCGCGCTCGAAATAGTCGGCCCTGGCCTGTTCGATCACCAGCACTCCGGCGTCATAGGCCGAGAGGCCATAATCCTTGACGAGGCGGGCGCGCTTGGCGTCGGGGAGCTCGGGCAGACCGGCTTCGATTTCCTTGATCCAGGCCGGGTCCAGCTCCAGGGGCACGAGGTCGGGATCCGGGAAATAGCGGTAGTCGTGCGCCTCCTCCTTCGAGCGCATGGAGCGGGTCTCGCCCTTGCCGGGATCGAAGAGGCGGGTTTCCTGGCGGATCGTCCCGCCGTCCTCGATGATGGCGACCTGCCGGCGCGCCTCGAACTCGATGGCCTGCTGGATGTAGCGATAGGAATTGACGTTCTTGATCTCGCAACGGGTGCCCAGCGGATCGCCGGGGCGGCGCACCGAGACGTTGACGTCGGCGCGCAGGTTGCCCTTCTCCATGTCGCCGTCGCAGGTGCCCAGATAGCGCAGGATGCTGCGCAGCTTCTTCACATAGGCCGCCGCCTCTTCCGCCGAGCGCATATCCGGATAGGAGACGATCTCCATCAGCGCCGTGCCCGCCCGGTTGAGGTCGACCATGGTGAAGTTGGGGTCGAGGTCGTGGATCGACTTGCCGGCGTCCTGTTCCAGGTGCAGGCGCTCGATACGCACGGTAAACACCGAGCCGTCGTCGCGCTCCACTTCGATCTCGCCCTCGCCGACGATAGGGTCCTTGTACTGGCTGATCTGGTAGCCCTGCGGCAGGTCGGGATAGAAGTAGTTCTTGCGGTCGAAGCGGGACCAGCAGTTGATCTTCGCCTTCAGCCCGAGGCCGGTGATCACGGCCTGTTCGACGCAGCGGCGGTTGATCACCGGCAGCATGCCGGGCATCGCCGCGTCCACCAGGCTGACCTGCTCGTTCGGCCCGCCGCCGAAGCCCACCGCCGCGCCGGAGAACAGCTTCGACCTAGAGGCCACCTGGGCATGCACCTCGAGGCCCAGCACGATCTCCCACGGGCCGGTGGCGCCCTCGATCAGGCGGTTGCGGGTGTCGTCGATCTTTGTCTCGCTCATCGTGGTCTCGCTTGTCCTGACTTCACATATGGGGAGCCCTGTTACCCGCCCAAACGGCGCTGGACAAACGTGGGGTTTGATCGTTTCTGCCGGTTCTCGACCACCTATGCCTTGGAGACCACATGAGACGATTGACAGCGGGCCTGGCCGGCCTCGCCCTGGCTCTGACCGCCCTCGGCGCCCACGCCCAGACCGCCACCCCGCCCGCCGCGCCGGCGGCGATCCCCGTCGCGCCCGGCGCGATGTCGGTGGAGAACACCCCCATCGCCGACCTGTTGGCCGATCCCGGCGCCAAGGCGGTGTTGGAGAAGGACATGCCCAAGCTCGTATCCTACCCCGGCCTCGACCAGATCAAGGGCATGACCCTGCGTGGCATCTCGGTCTACCCCGAAGCCGAACTCGACGACGCCAAGCTGGCCGCCATCCAGAAGGACCTCGACGCCGCAAAGAAGTAGCCGCAAGGCGAGCCCGCTCCGCTCCGCCATAATTGGCGCCTCGTCGGTCTGGCTGGAGGGGCGCTATCTCGTGCCGAGGGCGGCCTTGGCCGCGGACCAGCGGCTCTGCAGGACGGGGGCCGGGTCGCCGGCGAGTTGCCGTTTGGAGAGCGCGAGGCCGGTCAGGCGGACTTGGCGGCCGCTCAGAAAGCCGCGCTTCCAGGCGACCCCGAGCTGATAGAGGGACGTGTCCGTACGGGCGTCACCGTCCTCCACGAAGGTGGTCTGCATGACCACGGGGATCCGCGCCTCGCCGGCGCCCCTGGCATGGCTCTCGTCGAGCACGCGCTTCAGGCCGGCCGCGATCCAGTCTGCCTCGATCCTGGGCCGCTCGGCGGTTATCTCCACCGGATGGTCCAGCACCTCGTCGGGGAACCGGTAGCGCTGCGACTGGATGGCCTGGCCGGCCTTGAGCGGAAGCAGGCTTACGAACCGTCCGTCCCTGTCCGCCTCGCCCACGGCGACGAACGCGGTCGCCGCGCGCGTCTGCGCCTGGGCGCGGTGGACGTCGTCCTGGTGCTGCTGGTGGCTCTCCCAGAAGTTCAAGCCCGCGATCACCAGGGCCAGGACCCCGACCACCTCGCCCACGGTCAGCCAGAAATCCTGGCGCCGGGGTCGCGCAAGGGGGGCCGGGTCGGGCTCGCTCATGCTCTCGCCACCGCGTTCACCACCAGCGTTGGGGACGGCCGCGGAAATCGGCGGCCTTTTCGAGCGCGCCCGCCAGGGTGAACAGCGTCGACTCATCGAGGGCGCGGCCGATCAGCTGCAGCCCGAGCGGCAGGCCCTGGGCGTCGAGGCCGCCCGGAACACTCATCGCCGGCAGCCCGGCCAGGTTCACGGTCACCGTGAAGATGTCGTTGAGATACATGGCCACCGGATCGGCGGCCTTTTCCCCCAGGGCGAAGGCCGCCGAGGGGGCCGTGGGGGTCAGGAGGGCGTCGACCTGCTCGAAGACGGTCGCGAAATCGTCGGCGATGCGCCGCCGGACCTTCTGGGCCTTCAGGTAGTAGGCGTCGTAGTAGCCGGCGGAGAGGACGTAGGCGCCGATGAGGATGCGCCGCTTCACCTCCTCGCCAAATCCCGCCGCCCGGGTCTCCTCGTAGACCTCGCTCAGGGTCGGCGCGTCCACGCGCAGGCCATAGCGCATGCCGTCGTAGCGGGCGAGGTTCGACGACGCCTCGGCCGGGGCGATGATGTAGTAGGCTGGCAGGGCGTAGCGGGTGTGCGGCAGGGAGACCTCCACCACCTCGCATCCGGCTTCCTTCAGCCAGGCGACTCCCTGGGTCCACAGGGCCTCGATCTCGGGCGGCATGCCGTCGACGCGATATTCCTTCGGCACCCCGACCCTGAGGCCCTTTGGTGAGCGGCCGACAAAGCTGGGGAAGTCGGGAACCTCAGCCGTCAGGCTGGTGGAGTCCTTGGGGTCGTGGCCGCTCATCGAGCGCAGCAGGAGTGCGGCGTCCTCGACGGTTCGGGCCAGGGGGCCGGCCTGGTCGAGGGAGGAGGCGAAGGCCACCACGCCCCAGCGCGAGCAGCGGCCATAGGTCGGCTTGACACCGACCGTGCCGGTCAGGGAGGCCGGCTGGCGGATGGAGCCGCCGGTGTCGGTGGCCGTGGCCCCCAGGGCCAGGTGGGCGGCGACCGCCGCTGCCGACCCGCCCGAGGAGCCACCCGGCGTGAGGGCGCGGTTGGAGCCCGCCGAGCGCCAGGGATTGACCACAGGGCCGAAGGCGCTGGTCTCGTTGGACGAGCCCATGGCGAACTCGTCCATGTTCAGCTTGCCCAGCATCACCGCCCCGTCCCGCCAGAGGTTGGCGGTGACCGTGGATTCGTAGGGCGGCACGAAGTTGCCGAGGATCCGCGAGCCGGCGGTGGATCGCACCCCCTTGGTGCAGAAGAGATCCTTGACCCCGATCGGCGCGCCCTCCAGCGGGCCCGCCCCGCCGGCCGCGATGCGGGCGTCGGAGGCCCGGGCCATGGCGAGGGCCTGATCGGGGGTTTCCAGGACGAAGGCGTTCAGCGGCCGCGCCGCCGCCATGGCCTCCAGGTGGGCGCGGGTGATCTCCTCGGACGAGAACCGCCGCCCTCGCAGTCCCTCCAGGGCGTCCTTGAGGGTGAGGCCGGTCAGGTCGGCGGGATCGCTCATTCCACCACCTTGGGGACGACGAAGAAATTGTTCCGGGCGGCGGGGGCGTTGGCGAGGATCTCGGCCGGGTTGCCGCCCTCGGTGACCGCGTCCTCACGCAACGGCAGGGCGAGGGCCACGGCCGAGGCCATCGGCTCGACGCCATCGGTGTCCACTTCGCCGAGCTGCTCGATCCATTGGAGGATGCCTGACAGCTCCTTGGCCAGGCCTTCCAGGCGATCTTCGCTTTCGCGGATGTGGGCGAGCTTGGCGACCTTGCGCACGGTCGCGGCGTCGATGGTCATCGGTTTCTCCGGAGGGCGGGAGCGGCTTCGGTTATGCGCCCCGTACTGGTTTTACAAGAGAGGCGCCTCTGACAAGAGAGGGCTCTTCGACGAGCGCGCACTTTGACAAGTGCGCTGAGCCAGCCGACATCGGCCGCATGCCCGTGCTGGACCTCAGCGACCTGCCCGCCGCCCTGCCCCCGCGCGCGCCGCTCGCCGGCCTCGACCTGGGTTCCAAGACCATCGGCGTCGCCGTGTCCGACACCTCCCTGACCATCGCCAGTCCGCTGGCCCTGATCAAGCGCGAGAAGTTCACGAAGGATGCGGCGACGCTCTTCGCCCTGATGGTAGGGCGCGGGGCGGCCGGGTTGGTAATCGGCCTGCCGGTCAACATGGACGGCTCCGAGGGCCCACGATGCCAGTCGGTGCGCGCCTTCGCCCGCCACCTGATGCGCCTGAAGGACCTGCCGATCGCCTTCTGGGACGAACGTCTCTCCAGCGCGGCGGTGAATCGGGTGCTGATCGACCAAGCCGACGCGACGCGCGCGCGGCGCGCCGAGGCCGTCGACAAGATGGCCGCCAGCTGGATCCTGCAGGGCGCGCTAGACCGGCTCGCCCGGCAGATCAGCCCTTCGCCAAGCCCTCGAAGCGGTCCGGGTTGACCGCGGCGACGGCCGCCTTGAGCTCGTCGATGCTGGCGCCCGTGCCTTCGGCCTGGATCATGAAACGGTCCGCCACCAGGACGCCGTACTTCCCGCTGTGGGAATCGCGGTTCCACTCCTCGGTGGTCATCCGGCCGTTCACCTTGCCGACCTTCTCATAGCCGCTGGCGGTCTCCCGGTCGCTCTGCACGCCCATGGCGCTGGCCATCCCGGCCATGGCGCCCATGGCCGACAGGTCGGTGACGGTGAGGGTGATGCGCCTGTCGCCCTTGCTGTACACCCCCTCGGCGTTGGCCGCGCCGAAGCCGGCCGCCCCGGCGGTCTGGGCCGAAACCTCAGTGCGCGGCAGGCCCGCCAGCGTGTCCGGCAGGAACGTCTTCAGGACGGCCGGATCGACCGTCTTAACGGTCGCGGCGCTGGTGGACGCCTGCTGGGCCGCCTGTTGGGCGGCGAGACCGGCGGTGGCGGCGCTGATCTGGGCCGACGCAGCCTCCATGCGGGCCAGACGGGCGTCGTGGGCCGCCACCGAGCCGATTGCGGTGGCGCCCGAGACGATCGCCCCGGCCGTCAGCATGATGGTCAGCCAGCCGATGATGCTCCAGACCACGAAATTGACGACGATCGCCGCGAGGACGCTGGCCACGAAATAGCCAGGGGTCTTCTGCGGCGGCGATTTCATCAGCTTGGGCAGGCCCAGGTAGAGCAGGTAGAGGCCATAGATGCCGGCCAGGATCGCCAGCAGACCCAGCACCGGCACGATGTTGAGGATGCCGGCCACCCACGCTGCCGTGTAGGAATAGACCGCCAGCTTCATGGCCTGGACCGGGTTCTTCTCGCCGTCGAAGCTGGTCGCCAGGACGTCGATGATGAAGCCCAGGATGAACACGCCGATCAGGGAGGCGACATAGCTGATCACGGCGATGACGATGATCGGGATCAGCAGCCAGTGCAGGAACAGCAGGTGCTGCACCACCAGGGCGACCGGTGGAATCGCCGCCAGGATGCATGCGTAACCGGTGAACAGGCCCTGGATGGTCGCCGGTTCAGCGGCGATAACGTCCCATTCCGCGGACGGTCTCAGCAGTATCCCCTGCACCCGTCCGATCAGGCCGGTACGCCTGGGCTCGTCGACGATGGTCATATTCAGCTTCCTCCACCCCATGTGAATCTTTGGATGGAGGCTAGCTCAATTGCAGACTTCTGGCGAGACTTCGACGCAATTCGGCTCGGGAGTTGACCGAGAAGTCTCGGAGACTGCTGCTTTTGCTTCGGCAAACGACCGGTCGCCGCGATTGCGGACCCGGGCGCCGGCTCTTGCCGCGGCCGCTTTCCCGAATCCGCGATCACGCCTAGTGAGGCGAGCTCATCACATCGGATCGCCTCACTAGGGTTTTGTTTTGACGCGCGTTTCACCCGAAAACCGGTTCCCACTTTTCGGAACGCGCTCTAGAAGCGCCCTTTGATGACCCTTCCGGCCCCCGGCATCGACGAAATTCGGAGCAAGGCGGCGCCGTTTCCGAAGCGGCACTTCCTTTCGGTCACCGACCTGGATCCCCTTCAGGTGACCGGGCTGCTCGACCTCGCCGACCTGTTCGTGGGCATCAACCGGCAGCGCGCCAAGAAAATCGACCTGCTCAAGGGTCGCACCCTGGTCAATCTGTTCTTCGAGGCCTCGACCCGGACCCAGAGCTCGTTCGAGCTGGCCGGCAAGCGCCTGGGCGCCGACGTCGTCAACATGAGCCCGAGGTCTTCCTCGATCTCCAAGGGCGAGACGCTGATCGACACGGCCGTGACCCTCAACGCCATGCAGCCGGACATCCTGATCGTCCGGCACCCGGCCTCCGGCGCGGCCTCGCTGCTGTCGCAGAAGGTCGACTGCAGCGTGGTCAACGCCGGCGACGGCCAGCATGAGCATCCCTCCCAGGCCATGCTCGACGCGCTCAGCCTGCGCCGGGCGTTCGGGCGGATCGGCGGCCTGACGGTGGCGATCTGTGGCGATGTCCTCCACAGCCGGGTGGCGAGATCGAACATCGCCCTCCTGACCATGCTGGGGGCCAATGTGCGGGTGGTCGGTCCGCCCACCCTGATCCCCACCGACGCGTCGCGCTGGGGGGTGAGCGTCTGGCACGACCTCAAGGCCGGCATCGCCGGCGCCGACGTGGTGATGATGTTGCGCCTGCAGGTCGAGCGCATGCAGGGGGCCCTGGTCCCCTCGATGCGGGAGTATTTCCGCCTGTGGGGGCTGGACCGCGAGAAGCTCGCCCTGGCCGCCCCGGGCGTCAAGGTCATGCACCCGGGGCCGATGAACCGGGGCGTGGAGATCGATTCCGACGTCGCCGACGACCTCGCCGTGAGCCTGATCCAGGACCAGGTGGAGATGGGCGTGGCCATGCGCATGGCCATCCTCGCCTCCCTCGCCGCCCGGCTGGACAACCGATGAACGCCCCGCGCGCTCCCGGCCTGATCGTCTTCCAGAACGCGCGGCTGGTCGACCCGGCCGCCGGCTACGACGGCCCGGGCGCCCTGTTGGTCGCCGAGGGGCTGATCGCCCGGGTCAGCCACGGCGGCGACCTCAGCGACCTGCCTGCCGACGTGCGGGTGATCGACGCCCGCGGCGCCCTGCTCTGTCCCGGACTCATCGACCTGAGGGTGAAGACCGGCGAGCCTGGGAGCGAGCCGAAGGAGACCCTGAAATCCGCCGCCCGGGCCGCCGCCGCCGGGGGGGTCACCTCCATCGTCGTCCAGCCCGACACCGATCCGGTCGTGGACGATCCGGCGGTGGTGGACTTCATCCTGCGCCGGGCGCGGGACATCGAACTGGTGCACGTCTATCCAGCCGGCGCGGCCACCAAGGCGTGCGCAGGCCAAGGAATGGCGGAGATCGGCCTGATGCGCGAGGCCGGCTGCGTCTACATCACGGACGCCGACCGCCCGATCGTCGATTCCCGGGTCATGCGCCGCCTGCTGGCCTACGCCGGGGGCCTGGGGGTGCTGGTGGCGCATCGGCCGGCCGACCCCTGGCTCGCCGCCGGCGCCGTGGCCACGGAGAGCGAGTTCTCCGGCCGCATGGGCCTGGCCGCTGAGCCGGTCGCCGCCGAGACCATCATGCTCGAGCGCGACATCGCCCTGGTCGCCCTGACGGGGGCGCGCCTGCTGGTCGACCAGATCAGCGCCGCCGCTCCGCTGGAGAGTCTGGCGCGGGCCAAGGCCAAGGGCCTGCCGATCCTGGCCACCGCCTCGATCAACCACCTGACGTTCAACGAGCTGGACATCGGCGACTACCGCACCTTCTGGAAGCTGACGCCGCCCCTGCGCGGCGAGGACGACCGCCAGGCCCTGATCGAGGCGGTGGCCAGCGGCCTGGTGGACATCGTCGTCTCCGCCCACGCCCCCGCCCCGCCGGAGGAAAAGCGCCTGCCCTTCGATGAGGCCGCCCCCGGCGCGGTGGGGCTCGAGACCCTGCTGCCGGCGTTGCTGACATTGCACCATGAGGGCCGCATCCCGCTGCTCCGCCTGATCGAGACCGTGACCCTGGCGCCGGCGAACGCCATCGGCCTGGCGGCGGGGCGCCTCACCGTGGGCGCGCCCGCCGACCTGATCCTCGCCGACCTAGACACGCCCCGGCTGATCGACGCGGCGCAACTGATCTCCAAATCGAAGAATTCGGCCTTCGACGGCCGGCGCCTGCAAGGCCAGGTGCTGATGACCCTGGTCGACGGCCGGGTGGTGCATGAGGAGCGCCAGGAAGCTTAGTTAGGAACCACCTGCGCATAGGGATGACAAGGTGGCCGAGTACTTAAATCTAACGAAATGTTTATTTTGTATTACCCCCGTTCCGGGCGATGGTTGATAGCTATCGTGTCGCCGAGTTCGCCGCTGTGGCTCAACGGTTCAGTGTCTTCGGACCGCTTACGAAGCGATCGCCACGCACGTAGAAACGCAGGGGGCGGTCGGTTTCACGCGAGAGGCCGATCCGCGCGCTCCTGCCGATTTCCGGGACGTCGTGGTCGTCACGCGCGAGCCATAAGGGCCCCATCCGGCAGAGGTCGATGCCGTCCAAGCGACGATCGATATCGAGCGCAGCTGTGAGACGCCCTGGTCCTCGCGTCAGGTCGCGCAAATTCTGAACGCGACGATTTCGCTGCATCGAGGGTATGCCATCCAGCGGTTCAAGCGCCCTGACCAGGACGCCGGCTCCGATGCCGGAGGTCTCGCTCGAGACGTTGAGCAAGTAAGACGCGCCATAGGCAAGATAGACATAGGCGTGACCACGGCAGAGGAAGAGCGCGTGATTCCGCAACGTCTCGCCCCGATAGGCGTGACCCGCGGCGTCGCCGACCGGGTAGGCTTCGGTCTCAACGATGCGCCCGCTGAAAGAGCCTTCAGGCGTCTCCCGCACCAAGATCTTGCCGATCAGGTGTTGGGCGAGCAGGACCGTGTCGCGCGGTAGTTCGGCTCGGGCGAGCACCTTGTAGCCATCTGTCGCCAGCCGCACTGTTCAATCCATTGGTTCGGTCCACTGGGCGCGAGATTGACCCGGCTCGAACGGTTCGCCAAAGTATTGCGTCTCACGGATCACCTTGCCATCCTCGAATTCCATGATGCTCACGACGTATACGGGTTGCTCGTCATAAGTGAGGACGAGTTCGCTTATCCAGAGACCGCCGCCACCCAGTATGCGTCGCACGGTGAAACGCTTCTTGCTCGGCTGCGCCATGCGCGATGCCTGAATCCCGCGCCGACCGCGGATGCGTTCGCTCGATTGAGGATACTCGAGGACCGCGTGATCTTCGTAGATTTGGTGCTCTGCCGCGAAGTCGTTGGCGTCGGAAACCGCCCAATGCCGCTGCAAAGCGCCCCGCACCTCGTCGTCACGCATACCCTCTACGGAATGCCCCATCATCGGCCCTCTGAACGCGAGCCGATTCTATCAGGAGAAGCGGCTTTTACACAGCCGCGGTCGCGAGCGGTGGGCGGGCCACATCCCGAAGCCCCGCCGGCCCCAGAAGTCCGCCGCGTCCGATATCAATCAGGTGTGATGCTGTCGCGTCCCGGCGCCGAACACCTCCCCAAAAGCTCCAAAAAGGCGCCCGGCGGGCGCCGCGGATATCCCACGGAAACTCCCCCGAATCGCCCCGGAATCTCCCCACGGGCTCCCGCGAACCTCCGCGCGATCTCCCCAGTCGTGAAGGATATACGGCGCCGGCGCGCCGGTCCGATTTCCCGCTTCGGGGAGAAGCGGTCAGGGTCTAGGTTGGGGACATGAGCTTTGCCGACTCCCCTGCCCTCGCCATCGTCGCCAGCCTCGTCGGCGGTTATCTGCTGGGGTCGATCCCGTTCGGGACTATCGCCACGCGGCTCGGCGGCGCGGGCGACATCCGCAAGGTCGGCTCCGGCAACATCGGGGCGACCAACGTGCTGCGCACCGGCCGGCGGGACCTCGCGCTGATCACCCTGCTGGGCGACGCCGGCAAGGGCGCGGTGGCGGTGCTGATCGCCGGCGCCGTGTTCTCCCCATTGGCCGCGGTCGTCGCCGGCGGCGCGGCGTTCCTCGGCCACCTGTTTCCGGTCTGGCTGGGCTTCAGGGGCGGCAAGGGGGTGGCGACGTTTTTCGGCATCCTGTTCGCCATCGCCTGGCCGGTGGGCCTGGCCGCCGGGGCAACCTGGATCGCCATGGCCCTGGTCTTCCGCATCTCCTCCCTGGGCTCGCTGACCGCGGCGGCCCTCACGCCCCTGTGGTTCCTGCTGTTGCATCAGGCGACGCCCGCGCGCCTGGCCCTGGCGGCGGGGATGGCGGTGCTGGTCTTCCTGCGCCACGAGGCCAATATCCGTCGTCTGCTCAAGGGCGAGGAGCCCCGGATCGGCGCCGGCAAAAGCCGCGCCGCCGCTTGAGGCCGTCCCCTCTCAGCCCCGAGGACCAGCTGGACTGGCTGCGCCTGGCCCGGGCGGAGTCGGTGGGGCCGGTGACCTTCGTCCACCTGATCGCCCGCTACGGCTCCGCGTCGGCGGCGCTGTCGGCCCTGCCGGCCCTGGCTCGTCGCGGCGGCCGCGGCCAGGCGCCGCGCATTCCCAGCCTCGCCGACGCCCAGGCGGAGCTGAGCGCGGGCGCCGCGGCCGGCGCGCGCCTGATCGCAGCCTGCGATAGCGGCTTCCCCCGCGCCCTGAAGGCCCTCGACGCACCGCCGCCGGTGCTCTGGGCGTTGGGCGACGCCACGCTGCTCGCCCGCGAGATGGTGGCTGTGGTCGGAGCCCGGGTGGCGTCGGCGGCGGGCCGGCGGTTCGCCCGCGACCTTGCGGCCGGTCTCGGCGAAGCGGGCTGGGTGGTGGCCTCCGGGATGGCGCGGGGCATCGACGCGGCCGCCCACGAGGGCGCGCTGCCGAGCGGCACGGTCGCCGTCCTGGCCGGCGGGGTCGACGATGTCTACCCTCCTGAAAACGCCGGCCTGTACGACGTCCTGCGCCGGGAGGGCTGCATCGTCTCGGAGCGGCCGTTTGGCGCCGGGGCCAAGGCGGCGGACTTTCCCCGCCGCAACCGGATCATTTCCGGCCTGTCGCGGGGCGTCGTCGTTGTGGAGGCCGAGCTGCGCTCCGGCTCGCTGATCACCGCCCGTTTGGCAGGCGAACAGGGCCGGGAGGTGTTCGCCGTGCCGGGCTCGCCCCTGGACCCCCGCGCCCGCGGGACCAATGATCTGCTTCGCCAGGGCGCCACCCTGGTCGAGGGGCCGGACGACGTGCTGCGCGTCCTCGCCGCCCTGCCGGGCGTCGCCGAGGCGGAGCCCGCCGGATCCGTGCATGCCGGCGGAAGGAGCGCCAGGCTGGACGGGACTGCGCCGGCCGCCGATCTCGACGCCCTCCACGCGATCCTCGACAACCTGCTCTCCCCGACTCCCACGCCGATCAACGCCCTCGCCCGGGACGCCGGCGCGCCGGTCTCGGCCGTCCTCGCCGCCTTGACCGAACTTGCCCTCGCCGGCCGTGTGGAGCTGGCGCCCGGGAACATGGCCATCAAGCTGTAGGGCGCGTGCGGCTGAGGCCTCGCTATGTCGGCTTTCGGGCGCGACGTTGACAGCGACGGGGTCGCGCCCCCACTTTCCCCCCGCGCCACCGTCCTGGACGGCGCTTACCTAGAGAAGCTGGCGCCCATCTCCCGCATGCCCAATCCCAGCATGAACGTCGTCGTCGTCGAGAGCCCGGCCAAGGCCAAGACCATCAACCGCTATCTGGGGCCGGACTACACGGTCCTGGCCTCCTACGGCCACGTCCGGGACCTGCCGGCCAAGGACGGCTCGGTGCGCCCCGAGGACGATTTCGCCATGGACTGGGAGGTCGACGGCAAGTCGTCCAAGCGGCTCTCCGACATCGCCGCCGCGCTCAAGGGGGCGGACCGCCTGATCCTGGCCACCGACCCGGACCGCGAGGGCGAGGCGATCAGCTGGCACGTGCTGGAGGACCTCAACCGCCGCAAGGCCGTGAGGGGGGCGACCGTGGAACGGGTGGTGTTCAACGCCATCACCAAGTCCGCCGTCACCGAGGCGATGAAGCATCCCCGCGACATCGACATGGAGCTGGTGGAGGCCTACCTCGCCCGCCGCGCCCTCGACTACCTGGTGGGCTTCACCCTCTCGCCCGTGCTGTGGCGCAAGCTGCCGGGATCGCGCTCCGCCGGCCGGGTGCAGTCGGTGGCCCTGCGCCTGATCGTCGATCGCGAGATCGAGATCGAGGCCTTCCGCACCCAGGAATACTGGAGCGTGGAGGCGGACGTCACCGCCGACGGCGATCCCTTTCTGGCCCGGCTGGTCAAGCATGAGGCCAAGCGGCTGGGGCGCTTCGACCTCGCCGACGAGGCGGCGGCCCAGGCGGCCAAGGCGGCGGTCCAGGCCGCCCGCTTCACCGTCGCGGCGGTGGAGAAGAAGCCCGGCCGGCGCAGCCCGCCGCCGCCCTTCACGACCTCGACCCTGCAGCAGGAGGCGTCGCGCAAGCTCGGCTTCTCGGCTCAGCGGACCATGCAGGCCGCCCAGAAGCTCTACGAGGGGGTCGACATCGGCGGCGAAACGGTCGGCCTGATCACCTACATGCGGACCGACGGCGTGCAGTCGGCGCCAGAGGCGCTCACCGAGGCGCGGGGCGTCATCGCCGCGCTCTACGGCCAGGACTATCTCCCGGAGACCCCGCGCCTCTACCGAACCAAGGCCAAGAACGCCCAAGAAGCGCACGAAGCGATCCGGCCCACCAGCCTGGAGCGCAATCCGGGACGGCTGCACCTCGAGTCCGACATGGGCCGGCTCTACGAGCTGATCTGGAAGCGGATGATCGCCTCCCAGATGGAGGCGGCGCGCATCGAGCGCACCGCCATCGACCTGGAAAGCGCCGACGGCCGCACCGGCTTGCGCGCCACCGGCCAGGTGGTGCTGTTTCCGGGCTACCTCGCCGTCTACGAGGAGGGCCGCGACGACCCGGGCCCGGCGGGCGACGGCGAGGACGACGGTCGCCTGCCGCCGGTGCGGCAAGGCGCGGCCGCCAGGATCATCGAGGCGCGCGCCGACCAGCACTTCACCGAGCCGCCGCCGCGCTACTCCGAAGCCAGCCTGGTGAAGAAGATGGAGGAACTGGGGATCGGGCGACCGTCCACCTACGCCTCCATCCTCACCGTCCTGCGCGACCGCAGCTATGTGCGGATGGACAAGAACCGCTTCGTCCCCGAGGACGCCGGACGCCTGGTGACCGCCTTTCTCGAACAGTTCTTCCGCCGCTATGTGGAATACGACTTCACCGCCGGCCTCGAGGAAAAACTCGACCTTGTCTCGGCCGGCGACCTCGACTGGAAAGCCCTGTTGCGGGAGTTCTGGACCGATTTCCATGCCGCGGTTGGCGAGATCGGGGAGCTTCGCACGACCCATATCCTGGACGCCCTCAACGAGGCGCTGGGGCCGCACATCTTCCCGCCCAAGCCGGACGGGTCGGATCCGCGTGGCTGCCCCGCCTGCGGCGAGGGGCGCCTGTCGCTGAAGACCGGCCGTTACGGCGCCTTCATCGGCTGCTCCAACTATCCCGAATGCCGCTTCACCCGTCCGATCGCCGCCTCCGAGGGCGAGGAGAACGAGACTCCCGGCGACCGCGAACTGGGGATCGACCCGACCACCGGCGCGGTGATCTGGCTGAAGAACGGCCGCTTCGGCCCCTATGTCGAGCAGGCCGGCGACAAGCCGAAGCGCGCCAGCCTGCCCAAGGACTGGCCCCCTGCGGCGATGGACCTCGACAAGGCCCTGCGGCTCCTCTCCCTGCCGCGCGAGGTGGGCGGCCATCCCGAGGACGGCGGCATGATCCTCGCCGGCATCGGCCGCTACGGCCCCTACCTCCAGCACAACGGGGTCTATGCCAACGTCGCGAGCGCCGACGAGGTGTTCGAGATCGGGCTGAACCGCGCGGTGGTGGTGCTGGCCGAGAAGAAGGCCGGCGGTGGCCGTGGCAGGACGGGCGCCAGCTCGACGGCGCTCAAGGAGTTGGGCGAGCATCCGGTGAGCGGCAAGCCGGTGCGCGTGCTCGCCGGCCGCTATGGCCCCTACATCAAGCACGAGGCGACCAACGCCAACGTGCCCAAGGGCGCCGATCCCCAGGCGCTGACGCTGGAGGAGGCGGTGGCGTTGCTGGACGCCCGCGAGGCGCAGGGCGGCGGCAAGAAGAAGCCGGCGAGGCGCGCGGCGCCGGCCGCCGGCAAGGCCAAGGCTTCCGCCGCGACCAAGGCCAAGAAGCCAGCCGCCAAGGCCAAGACGGCGAAGCGGAAGAAGGCGTCTTGACCGCGGGGCGCCGCTACGGAGTGGGCGCGGCCTCGCGCCCGGCCTAGGGTGCGCCGGCCCCGCGCTCCCCGGCCC
>JAQGIW010000213.1 GCA_028290905.1 Caulobacteraceae bacterium
GATCGCGACGCCCCAGCTTTGCAATTGAACATGGTCGACCGCACCTTGGATCGCGCGGTCCCAGTCGCCCGCGATATGCGCGCGGGCGTCGCCCGTTGCCCTGACGGCGTCCTGCAGATGATCGAGCACCTCAAAGTATGGGTCCAGCGGGGCTCCCAGGAGCACATGCTCGCGAATGAGGTCCTTGCGCAGCGACTTGGAGGTCCGCCACACGTCGGTGTGTCCGGAGGTGAAGCTGTCTCGAATCTGCGCGTATAGCGCATCCGATACCCAAGTGCGGCTGTAGTTGGACCCGAGTTCGAGACCAACGTAGTCGCAAAGCCGCCGCTGATCGCCTTCACAAGCGGCGATGCCGGGAACGGTTCGATCGACGATCTGCCGGAAGGTTTGGAGGTCCACGACTCGCTCAAAGACGGCTCAAATGGGCCGCGCACGCTGGTTCCATGGAAAATGCCGCGCAACAAGCAACAGCCTTGCAGGTTGCGGCGAGGACTGCTCAGGACCTGAAATAGCGTACCCGCAACACACCGCAAGGGTCGCCCATCTCAACGGGTACGGGCATTCGTCCCCCTTCGCGGAGCGGGCTTTGGCGGATCGGATGACCTGGAGAACCTTGCGCCATGGATGGGTCGAGGCGACACTTCAACCTATGCCGCAATTGGTGTCCTCAAATTCTGACCTTCTGCGGATGGCCGGCCACGGGCTCGCTGAAGGCGCTCGCGTTGTGTGGGCCTTTCTGAATTCGAGCTTTGGAACATCCCTCGTGACTGCAGCCGCGGGAGCGGCCGCCGGGGCGATCGCGGGCGCCTGGGTCGCGCAAATGGTCGCCGGCCGAGCGGAACGGAGAAAGGCCCAAACCGAGGAAATTCGGAACACCAACGCCGCGATCAACCTGGCCGCAGGCATCGTCAACTCCTACGTCGGAGTAAAGCGGCAGTTCGTGATACCGATGGTGGCGGACTTGAAGGAAACCGGAGACAGACACGCCGCGTGGCTGGCGGACGCCAAGGCAAGCGTCCCTCAACAACCCGAGCCGTTCGAATTCACGACCGAATTTCACATCTTCGCCCCGGTTCAAACGCCAATAGACGATCTGCGGGAAATCCTGTTCAATAAAGTTACGTCCGACAATTTCACCCTTTCTATTTATCAGCTGCTCAGCCAGGCGATCACCAATTCACAGGACACGCTGGCCCAGCGAAACGCCATGGTTCACGAGTTTCGCACGGCGCCACCTGGGGCCACACCCCAACTGATTCGGCTGTATCTCGGCCTCGCACGCCCGGACGGCCCGGTCGACGAGCGATATCCAAACCTAGTCAACGAATTGCGGGTCCAGACCAACGACGTGATCATGTTCGGTAAGGAACTCGCACAGCACTTGGCCGAGCACGGAAAGGCGGTCGCCAAGCAGTACGGAAGGGGGGCACCCAAAGCGGCCAGCGTGGACTTCACGCGTCCGGAGAGGCAGGGGCTGGTCCCCGACGCGGCGGAATACAAAATTCTGCTAGCGGCCCTGCGCGGAGAGGGGCCGGGAGCGGACGACGAAGCCGCGGTCAGGGTGGAGGCCTAGTCGCCAGTCGTACCGGAGCCGTTTGGATCGCGGTCTGCTACAGTCCCGACCCAGCCCGGAGTGATTCGATGATCTGCCCTCATTGCCGGACCGCGATTAGGGTCGCCTGCCAGTTTATCGCGTTTCATATGACCAACGATCAAGGTCAGCACGCAGTCGCAGCGTATCAATGTCCCGAATGTAGCGGCGTGATAGTCGACCTAGTCCTTGGCGCTAATCCGCGAGCGCAGGGATTTCTGGCCGACCCATCGCAGGGTTTTGCCACGACGGACAGCATGACCACGATTTACCCCCGGAGCTCTAGTCGGCCGCCTGCGCCGCCAGAAGTGCCAAGGTCATACGCCTCCGACTACAACGAGGCGGCGCTCATCCTGGCAGACAGCCCAAAGGCCAGCGCCGCCCTCAGCCGCCGCTGTCTCCAACACGTGCTTCAGCGCGAGCTGAACATCAAGAAGAACAACTTGGCGCAGGAGATCGACGAGGCGATCAAGCACGTGCCTTCGCATGTCGGCGAGGGCCTCGACGAGGTGCGCCGGATCGGCAACTTTGCCGCCCACCCAAAGAAAAGCGAAGCGTCGGGGGAGATCCTCGAAGTTGAGCCGGGTGAAGCCGAATGGTCGCTCGACGTGCTTGCCAGCCTGTTCGATCACGTCTTCGTCGGCCCCGCCAAGATGAGGGCACGTAAGGCCGCGCTCGAGGCCAAGCTCAAGCCGGCGGGTCGCTAAGGGTCTAAGGGTCAAGCCGCGCGGGGCGCCCGCAGGGCGTATGGTCGCGCCCGAAACAGCCCCCGATCAGCGCGCCAGCATCACCTTCGACGCTGCCCCCAAGGTGCCCCAGGCCCGGTCGGTCGTCATGGCGGTGGCGCCCGACTGCTCCGCCAGCGCGAGGCAGGCTCTGTCCCCCTGTGAAAGTCCAAGGGACCTCGTCGCCGGCCGCAGGAGGCCGGCGACTCGCGCCTGCGCGACGTCGAAGGGGATGGCAGGCAATTGCAGCGGATCGAGCACCGCGTCGATCAGATGGGCGTCCATCCCGAGATCGGCCATCTTTGCGATCACTTCGCTCAGGTTCACCGTGCTGATGCTGCTGTCCGGAAGGGCCGCCTTGACCGTGTCGGCGCCCGGCTCGTTCCTGATCAGGCACAGGACCGCGGAACCGTCGAGCACATAGCGCTCAGACACGCGCCGCTTCCCGACCCTGAACAGACGCCGCGTCAGGACCGCCGGCTCGCCACCTTCGGCGCCTCGATCGGCGTGCCTTGGCGGACATCCCTGCGGGGCGCCTGGATCGGGATGACGAAGAGGTGCAGGGGGAATCAGCTCCTTCATCTTTTCCACCATGCCGCAACCGCGGGTCTTCACCAGGTCGCCGGTGCGGTAGTCGCTGATCTGATAGTCGAAGTTGGCATATCGCTTCGAGATGCTCCTCAGCCGGTCGTGGACGTCGGGTCAACGGGTTTTGTTAGACCTGTCACCGCCTTTCTGTATTGGCTTCTCCAACGTAACGACACCAGGATTGCAGCCCCGCACGATTTCAATTAGATTTTAGGAAACGGGGCGGGGGGCACGAGAATGACAAAAACGGGGGCGGAGCGTTTTAAGGATCGCTATCGCCAGATTTTTCTCGACCTAGACTCTCGCATTAACGAGGTCTTCGGGCAGAAAAAGAATGAATTCAAGGACTATTATTCGGCGAACCAAAATACACTTAGGGCGGCGGAAGATTCATTCCGAAATCTTACTCATCTCCTTCTTTCAGATGCACCGATTAGTACCCCAAAGATAATATCACGACTAAAAGATCGTGACGAATGTATAAAGAAATTCGAACTAAAATATCGTAATGAGCTCGAAAAATCCGGAGCGGATTACAAGATAGAAGAACACATCACAGACATAATAGGAATTAGAGTAATATGCCTGTACGAAACTGATATTAATGTTGCGGCAGACGTTATAAAACAGCACTTCGAGATTATATCAATTACTGATAAGACTCAAATTCTCACGTCTAATTACAATAACTTCGGATACAAGGGCCTCCATATCGACGGACGACTAAATGCCCGCCGCGCGAAACTTCCTGAATATAAGCGGTTCTCCGATCTTCGCTTCGAGATACAGATACGATCTATTGTCCAAGATGCATGGAGCGAGGTGGATCACCGACTGAAATACAAGCGAAAGATTCCGGATTCGTTGCAACGTCGTATTGTACGGCTCGCTGCATTGTTTGAACTAGCGGATCAAGAATTTATTTCTATTAGAGAGGAGACAGAGAATTTTGAGAAAATTGCCGTTCAAGATGACAAGGGCGTTGTCGCGATAACAGAAGCACAACCTATCAATGCATTTTCTTTCCTGTCCATTATGACCGGACATTTCCCGCGTTACACCTTTTCTCCGGATACTATTGATGGGTTTGTCGACGAGATTGTCCACATGAAACCAAATTTGACTGACGTGGAAATGCAAAACATCATGCGTGAAATCCTGCCTCTGATCCAAATATACAGGGAAGATAAATCTTTGATTGGAATCTATCTCAACCCGTTCACAGTGACACGTCATGTTTTATATCATTATGATCCAAAGGCGTTTTCTGACGTGCTCTTTCCAAACCAAAAAGCAGCGTTCACGGCGTGGTTTAGATCCGAACGAGACGCGTCAGGCACGAGTTCTACGCAACAGGAAAGTTAGAGTATATTCGGTGGATGAGAGGGCGGACTCTCGCCGGGAATTGGAGTATGCCTACGGTTCGGAGCGATTGTAACTAACCGCTGCTCCCCTTGATCCGCTTCCATCTTTAGTGCCGCGATGAACGCCTCCTGCGGGATATCCACCTCGCCGAACCGGCGCCGTTCTTCTTGCCCACCTTCTGCTTGTCCAGCAGCTTGCGCTGGCGGGTGGGGTCGCCGCCGTTTCGAGGAAACAGATGGCTTTCGATCTCGACGCCTACCTCGCGCGCATCGGCTTCGATGGCCCCCGCGAGCCGACGCTGGTCGTCCTTTGCGCGCTCCATCGACTGCACCCGGACGCCATTCCCTTCGACAATCTGGACCCGTTACTCGGCCGGCCCGTTCCGCTGGATCTCGGCGCCGTGCAGGCCAAGCTCGTCGGCGCGCGGCGCGGCGGCTATTGCTTCGAGCAGAACGCGCTCTTCCGCGCGGCGTTGACGGCGCTCGGATTCGCGGTGACGCCGCTGATCGCCCGCGTGGTCTGGATGGCGCCGCCGGAGGCGCCGCTCGGTCCTCGAAACCACATGCTTCTCAAGGTCGACCTGCCTGAGGGGCCCTATCTCGCGGACGTCGGCTTTGGCGGGCATCTGTTTTCGGCGCCCCTGAAGCTCGCGCCGGGCCTGGAGCAGACCACGGCCGAGAGCGTCCTGCGGCTGGCGCCGGCCGGCGAGGCCCTGGTGCTGGAGACGCGCCTGCCCGCGGGCTGGGTGTCGCTCTATCGCTTCACCCTGGAGCCGGCTGAGGACTCCGATTACGAGGTGTCCAACTGGCACACCTCCACGCACCCGGCCCACCTGCTGACCAACAATCTCCTGGCCGAGCGGCTGACCCCGCAGGTGCGGTCGAGCCTCCTCAACACCCGGCTGACCCGCCGCTATCGGGATGGCCGGGCGGAGGTCGTCGAACTGACATCGCCCGGCGCCCTCGCCCGCGCCCTGGAGCAGGATTTCGGTCTTCCGCCGCAGGAGGATATCGAGGGGCTGTTCGCCAGGCTCCCCCCGGCTGACGTTCGACGGGCGCCGTTGAACCGTCTACACCGCAGGCTCCGGCGAGGATCCGACGAGGTGACCGGGCGCTAATCCGCGTCCATCTTCGGCGCCGCGATGAACGCCTCGTGGGGATATCGCCCTAGGCGGCCTGCGGCATCCGCGTTTCGATGGTCGCGCGGGTGATCGACACGCTCACGCCGGTCGCGGCGCTGACCACATCCATGCGCGCATCGAGCTGCTGCACCAGGGCCTTGACGATGATCGTGCCCAGGCCGCCGGGGGTCTCGGCGGCGTCATTGGCGCTCTTGCCGACGCCATTGTCGGAGACAATCAACTTCCAGTCCGGGCCCTGGCTCTCGTAGGTGACATGCACCAGGGCGCCGGCCTTGTTGGTCGGGAAGGCGTATTTGACCGCGTTGATCACCAGTTCAGTGACGATGAGGCCGATGCTGACGGCCTTGTCGGACCCGATCATGCCGTGGTCGGCGATGACCTTGAGCGCGATCGGCTGGTCGTCTCCGATCATCGACGCGGCCAGACTGGCGCAAAGCTGGGTCAGGTAAGGCCCGACCTCGATCTGGTCGACGCCGCCCAGGGCGTGCAGGTGAGACTGAACCGCGGCGACCGACATCACGCGCTGATGGGCATCCTCGAGATGGTGGCGGGTCTCATCGGAGGTGACGAGCCTGGCCTTCAGCATCAGGATGCTGGCGATGATCTGCAGGCTGTTGGCGACCCTGTGCTGCATTTCCTGCAGCAGCACCCGGTTCTTGCGCAGCAGATCTTCGGCCTTCTCCAGCAGCTCTTCCTTCTCCATCTCGATCGCGCGGCGCGCCGTGATATCGGTGAAGGCCAGCAGGATCGTCGCGTCCGGGCTGGTTTCGTAGAGCACCTTGCGGGCGTTCAGCAGCATGATCCGGCGGCCGACACCGGGGAAGTCATGATCGACCTCGAAGCCGTCCATGGCGGTCTTCTCAGGAATGATCGTTTCCATCAGAACGCGTAGCGCGGGGATGTCCCACTGCCCATCGCCCAACCCGTAGAGAAGACTGCCGATCGTGTGTTCGGGATCGACCTCGAACGTCTCGTAGAAGGAGCGGCTGGCCGCCAGCACCCGAAACCGCGCGTCGAGAACGATGAAAGGCTCGTGAATCGTGTCCACGATCGCCTCAGCCAGCGTCTGGGCGTCCACGATCCCATGCAGCTGATTGATCATGTCGCTGGAAACCAAGTCCGATCTGGAGCGCAGACACGCTCCTGGGCGGTCGCGAGCAGACGCGACCCCACAGCCTTACGCCTATCGTTTCCGATTGTCCCGTAGAACCCGCACCTCCCAAGGAGGAACCCTTAGGAGAAAGTTGGACTGACCTGGTCGCGCCCGGCGGCTCCGCTTGCCGTCAGGGGCAACAGAGCGCACACCTTTTGCAGGGTATTTTAAAGGATTGGATAACCGGGCGTGGAATCTCGGCCTATCGTGCTGGTGGTCGAGGATAACGCGCTGGTGCGGGTCATCATCGCCGACTTCCTGGAAGCGGCAGGCTTTGCCGTCATCCAGGCGCAGGACGGCGCGGCGGCAATCGTCGTCCTGGACTCCGGCGCGGATTTCCATGTCCTGTTCACCGATATCCAGATGCCGGGGCCGATCGACGGCGTCGGCGTGGCCGATCTCGTCTGCAGTCGCCGCCCCGGCACACCCGTCGTCCTCACGTCCGGGCGGGGCGCTCCCGAGACGCTACAGCCGGGCAGGCGCTTCGTGACCAAGCCCTACGACAACCGGAAGATCGTGACCCTCTTGCGCGAGCTGGTCGCGGCTTGAGCGCGTGGAGAGCGCCCTGTCAGCGCAACCCAGGCGGAACCGTCTCAGCCCCGTTCGGCCGATCAGGCCGGACCGCCAAAGCGCCAGGCCCGATAGGCGCGCAGGCCGCGGGCGATCAGGCCCGGGCGGTGCATGACGCCGAAGTCCCGGATGAGCCGCCGCAGGCTCGGCTCGGCGATCCGGCTGGCGGCCTCGTCGTAGCGGAGCCACCGGAGCGTCCTCTGGCCCTGCTCCCTGAAGGCGGGCATCTGGTCCTCGACCCGGAACGGGAAGACGATGACCTGCACCGGCAGGGCGCGTTCGCCCTTGAACCGTTTGACGTAGCGGTAGGAGCCGATCGGCCGGTCCGCGACCTGGCCGACGATTCCCGCCTCCTCCGCCGCCTCCCGCGCCGCCGCCTCCTGGGGGCTCAACCCTTCCATCGGCCAGCCCTTGGGGATGATCCATCGCCGGGTCCGGCGGGAGGTGATGAGCATTATCTGAACCTGCCGGCCATGCAGGCGGTAAGGCAGCGCCGCATACTGGATGCCGGTGAGCTTGAACGGCTTCACGGGAGCACCAGGGCGGCGAGGGCGTAGAGCGCGGCCGCGATCAGTCCCGCCATCGGCATGGTGATCACCCAGGCGACGACGATGCCGCGCGCGACGCCCCATCGCACCGCCGAGGTGCGCCGCGCCGCGCCCACGCCGACGAAAGATCTCCTCGCACGCGGCCGTGACCGCGCCACCGCCGTTGAGCAGGTCCCGCAGCGCCTCGGCGCCTTTCACGAGCACGCGCGCGTGGGCGACGAAATGATCGAAGAAACTGTCTTCGCGCGGCAAAAGGGCCTGGAACCACCGCATGCGATCCGCCTCCGTGTGAGGCGCATACAGGGCCGACTCAAGGACAGGCGAGCGATTTTTTGTTCGCACACGGCGTATTTTCCAGTCGCGGCGCATTGCGCTTTCGCCCGTTGCGCCATGGCGGCCAGGCGAAGCCCGAGCCCGCGGTGTGGAACGGGGCGGCCGGCTCGCCGTTATGGCGCGGGCCAGGGGCGCCGGCGACGCCTAAGCGAACGCGCCGAGCTTCGGCTTCAGCTCCTTCTCGAAGAAATCGATGAACCCCGTCTGATCGGGCCCAACCCCCAGCAGGCATATGTGGTCGAAGCCGGCGTCGGCGTATTTGCGGATGGCGGCCAGGTGCTTTTCCGGGTTCGGGCCGGCGCCGACGCTGTCGGCCATGTCCTCGGGCCGGACGAATTGCGAGGCGGCCTCGAAGCCCTCCACGGTGGGGATCTCGCTCATCGCCGGCCAGGTCAGGGCGCCGAACCGGAACCGGTCGCGGGCCATCTTCAGGGCCGCTGCCTCATCGGGTCCATAGGCGAGTGTAACCTCACAGTAGCGCGGCTTGTCGCCGGCCTTGGCGCGGAAGCCTTGCGCCAGGGTCTTGTCGGGGTCGGTGGCCATGACGCCGTCGGCCTTCTCCACGGCGAGCGCCAGGCCGCGCGGGCCGCTGATCCCCAGCAGGATGGGGATGGTCCCCGGCGGCTTTTCGTAGAGGCGCGCGTGGTCGACGGTGAAGTGTTTGCCGCGGATGGTGTGGACGCCGCCGTCCCACAGGGCGCGGAAGATGTCGATCGCTTCGCCCAGCATCTCGTGGCGCTCCGGGGCCGAGGGCCAGCGGGCGCCGGTGACATGCTCGTTCAGCCGCTCGCCCGCGCCGATGGCGAGGCTGAAACGGCCCTCGCTCATCACCGCGACGGTGGCCGCCGCCTGGGCGATGATCGCCGGATGGTAGCGGATGATCGGGCAGGTGAGCCCGGTGGTGATGGCGATGCGCGAGGTGGTCTCGGCGATCGCTCCCAGGACGCTCCAGGCGAAGGGGCAGTGGCCCTGGACCTCCAGCCAGGGATGGAAGTGGTCCGAGATGGAGACGAAATCGAACCCCGCGGCCTCCGCGCGGCGTGCGTTCTCCACCAGCGCCCTGGGACCGTGCTCCTCGGTCATCAGCTTGTAGCCGTACTTCATCTGATCGCTCCGTGATTCGGAATCAATGCTCCAGACGTCGGGTGGTTCGGCGCGGGCGATGATCTTGCCGCCGATGGCCGCCTGGGCCGGGATTACAAGCAGGCGCGGCCGCGGGTCTCGGCGCGGGCGCGGCGCCCCAACAGGCAGAGGGTTTTCGTTGCACCGCAGCAGATGGGGTGACGTATTCGAGCGAAAGAAATCGCTGGCGAGCCGCCTGGGAGAGGATTACGCTCAGGTACGAATGGACGATGTCCAGGGAGCCGCGGTCCATGCAGACTCGATTGCTCACCCGATTTTTGGCAGAAACTGTGTCGGGACTGATGAGCGCGGCGTTTCTCGCGCTCGCCCTTCTTGCGCCTGACTGGATGGAGGGGCTGTTCGGCTGGGCGCCTGACGCCGGTAACGGGGCTGCGGAGTGGGCATTTGCCCTGGGGTGGGCAGCGGTCTCCCTCGTCATGTTTGGATCTGCCGGGCGCACGTGGCGGAAACGCGTGCGGGTTCTGCGAGCGACCTAGCGAGAGAGACGCGAGTCCTTAAACGCAGCTAAGGACCGAGGAGAGGGAAGCCAATGGTGAGGGCGCCGCGCAACACCCGCTCCGGCAGATCCGATCGCGACGGCGATGACGGCGATGACCGCCGCGACCACGACCGCGACCACGAGCACAGGCGCGAACGGTACGATGACCCGGAGGAGCACCTCGAGATCGAGCGGCGCCGGTTCCACGGCGGCCTGAAGCCGACGCCGGAACTGTACGCGCTCGCCCGCGAGCAATGGTACCGGCTGCCCGGCGCCCTGGTGAGGCCGTCGATGGATACCAACGGTGGGGATACGAACGCCGGGGACACGGACGCGGGCGCTCGAGAGCCTGAACGATGAGCCTGAACGGAACAGTCTGGGCGCCGATCGGCCCCAGCCCCATCGATCAGGGCGGGATCCTGGCCAACGGCCAGGTCACCGCGATCGCCGTCAACCCCAACAACGCCAACACCATCTACATCGGCACGGCGTGGGGCGGAGTCTGGCGCACGCGGGACGGGGGCGACAACTGGACGCCGATCTTCGATCGCGCGCCGGCGCTCGGCGTGGGCGAACCGGGCGCCCTGGCGATCGATCCGATCGACACAGACATCCTCTATGTCGGGACCAGCAACCGCGACGGCTCGCAGTTCTCCGGCGAAGCCACGCAGCCGCCGGCCGGGCTCTTCAAGTCGACCGACGGCGGCGCAAGCTGGGTTCGCCTCGGTTCGGGCTATCCGTCGAGCGTTCCGACCAACGCGAACATCTTCTTCAGCCAGGTGATCAACGTCGTCATCGTCGATCCGGCCAACCACCAGATCATCTACCTCGCCTCCAACACCGGCCTGTTCGTTTCCAGCGACGGCGGCTTCAACTGGACCAAGGGCACAGCCCCATTCGGTGACGTGAACGCACTGGTCCTGGACGCGACCTCGCCGGCCGCCGGCCGCGTCCTGTATGCGGGCATCAACGGCTCCGGCGTGTTCCAGTCCACCGATGGCGGGCGGAACTGGGCGACGGTCCTCAACGCCGCCACCCCGGCGGTGGCCGGCAAGCTCGCCGGCGGCGGATTCAGCAAGGTCGTGGTCGCCCTCGCGCCGCCGACCGCGCCGCCCAATCCCGCCGGCATCCAGGTGATCTACGCCACGATGGTGGGGATCGGCGGCGCGCCGGATCCCCTCGGCCTGTTCAGGAGCACGGACCGGGGCGTCACCTGGAACGCGCAGGCCGCGGCGGGACTGCCCGGGACGACCTACGGCGGCTACAGCTTCCACATGGCCGTCGATCCCCAGTCCCCCGGCGACGGGGCGGGCGACATCATCTATTACGGCACGCTCGGCCAGGCGCGGTCCACCGATGCGGGCGGGACCTTCACCGGGCTGACCGGACTACACGCCGACACGCATTCATGGGCGTTCGCGCCGCAGCCGGGTCCCCTCTCCGTCGTCTATTGCGGCAATGACGGGGGGATCTTCAGGTGCACGGGCGGCACGGCCTTCACGTCGCGCAATGGCGGCGGCCTCCAGACCGCGCTGTTCTACAACCTCGACGTCAAGCGGGACGCGGGGGCGAGCGTCACCCTCGGCGCGCTTCAGGACAACGGCATCGTCACGACGGCGGGCGTTGCCGCCCCGACCTGGAAGATGGGCGTCGGCGGCGACGGCTTCGACGTCGCGCACGACGGGCAGAACGCGACGGCGGCCTACGGGAGGAGCAACGCGAATATCTTCGGGTCGACGGACGACGGACAATCCTATGGAGGCATCACGCCGCCATGGCCGGCCGCGGAGGTGGGGGTCTACCTGGCCGCCGTGGCGACCGATCCGAGCACCGCTGGCGGCGTGTACGCGAGCAGCAACCAGAATCTCTGGCAAAGCACGGACGGCGGGGCGACCTGGCCGAAGAAGGCCGCGATCTTCGGGACCGCCAGCGAAGTGGATGTGGCGCCGACCAACAGCAACAATGTGGTGGTCGCCGCCGGCGGACGGGTCCGGGTTTCCACCGATGCGCTGGGCGCCTTCACCCTCACCGACATCACCCGCGACCTGCCGACGCGGTTCGTCGCGCGCGTCGCCTTCGATCCCAACGATCCGGCGACCATCTACGCCGTGCTCGGCGGGCTCAGCGGTTTCGCGGGAGGGCACGTGTACCGCACCTCGCTCACCGCGGCGGGGTGGACGGACATCTCTCCGGCGCTCGACCTGCCGTTCAACGCCATCGCGCTGGATGGGAGCGAGACGCCCACGACCCTCTATGCCGGGACGGACTTCGGCGTGCTGCGCTCGGTCGACGGCGGCGCGAACTGGAGCGTGCTCGACGATATCCACTTCCCAGGGGCGCCGGTGTTCGAGCTGGTGTTCCACGCCGGCGAGCTTCGGGCCGCGACGTTCGGCCGGGGCGTATTCTCGTTCGTGAAGCCGCTCGGCCCGGCCATCGCCGTCGGTCTCGAGGACAACCTCGACTTCGGCGTCGTCTGCGAGGGACCGCACTACCTGACGATCGAGGTTTCCAACGTCGGCGCCACCGATCTCGTCATCACCAGCGTCCAGCGCCTGATGGGATCGGCCGGCTTCACGGTGCTCCCGAGCCCGCTGACGCCCCTCAGTCTCGCCGCCGGCGAGGACATAGAGTTCACCGTCGCCTATTCGCCGACCGGGGCCGCCGGGACAGAGAAGGCGACGATCCGGATCATCACCAACGACCCGGCCGCGCACTTCGTCGACCTCCTGGCGCAGGGCAGCCGGGGAACGGCCAGGATCGCGACGGCGATCGCCGACAGCGGCGATTTCGGGGACGTCTGCCTGGGCCGCTTCCACGACCAGCTGCTGACCATCAACAACCCGGGGGTCTGCCCGCTCAGGATCTCGAGCATCGCCACCGCGTCGCCGGACTTCCAGGCGCCCAGCGTGCTGAGCTACCCGCTCAAAGTCAGCGTCGGGGGCTCGCTCGACGTGATGATCCGGTTCCGGCCGACGAGCCTGGGCGGGAAAGTCGGGACGATCCAGATCCTGAGCGACGATCCGGCCGGGTTGCACACGGTTCCGGTGTTCGGAAACGCCCCGGCGCCCAGGCTGGCGCTGGTGTTCGCCGACACGGGGGATTTCGGCAAGGTCTGCGTAGGCTCGTTCGAGGACCTGCCCCTGGTCTTGAACAACGGCGGCAAGTGCCGGCTGATGGTGACCGGGATCAGCTCGTCCTCGCCCGAGTTCATCACGCCCGAAGTGCTGTCGTATCCGCTCGAGATCGGGGCGGGCGATTCCATGCCCGTCCCGATCCGGTTCGCGCCGGCCAGCTTCGGCGCCAAGTCGGCGACGATCACCGTGACCAGCGACGATCCGGCCGGGCCGCGGACGATCGCCGTCCTGGGGTTCGCACCGTCAGGCAAGCTGGCCGTCACCGGGTCCACGGCGTTCGGCGGCGTGACCGCCTGTTGCTGCGCGGACCGCACGATCTCGATCTGCAACGTCGGCGACTGCGACCTGCATGTGACCAGCGTCCGGTTCAAGCGCAAAAGCGGTCACTGGAAGCTCCTCCACAACCCCTTCCCGGCGACCGTGCACGCCGGATCGCGCCTCGACGTGGTGATCCGCTACAAGGCCACGGAGAAGTGCCCGCGCGCCTGCGAGCTCATCATCGAAAGCGATGACCCGAGCCTGCCGGTCAAGACCATGGACGTGCTCGCCTACACGATCTGGGACCCCTGCGGGTGCAGGGAATGCTGCGAAGGCTGCCGCCGCGGCGACTGCGACAAGCGGCATTCGGAACCCTGCTGCCGCCAGGGCTATCCCTGCTGCGACGACGACGACGAGGATGACGACGACAGCTGACGGGAGCTAGTCGGCCTCCATCGACGCCCGGTTATCTCTTCCCCCTTTGGGGGAAGTACCGGCGAAGCCGG
>JAQGIW010000001.1 GCA_028290905.1 Caulobacteraceae bacterium
CCGCTCGGCGGCCAGCCTGTGGATTTGTGGACGAGCCCCGCTCGCCCACAACCCCACAGGCTCGACCACAACGGAAGCGGACATTTGATGTGTTACGAAAAGCGGACATCTTCACGTGCTCTCGACAGCGCCTCACGCGATCGTGCTCGTGAAAGGTCCATTCAGAGCGGAAACCCGCCGCGGTCCTCGGCGGCTTGCGGGCGTTCTCAGGATCGCGTATTTTGACCGGTCAGATTGACCAATCAATAGGAGACCGGTCATCGCGTTACGAGAAATCCAGGCGTCCGAAGCCAAAGCACAGTTGGCGCAACTGCTCGACGAGGTCGAGCGGGGGGAGACGGTGGTCATCACGCGCCATGGACGCGCCATCGCGCGCCTCGTGCCAGAGGCCGATCGCCGCCGGCACGAAATCGAAACGGCGGTCGAAACCATAAAGTCCATACGGCGGCGCACCGGAAAGATAACGACCGCGGATCTGCTGTCGTCACGGCACGAGGGTCACAAATACTGATGCCGTTCGTGCTGGATGCGTCGATCGCCGCATGCTGGGCCTTCGACGACGAGGATCATCCCTCGGCGGCTTTGGCGCTAGAGCGCGTCCGGGAGGATGACGTCCTCGTGCCGGGTATCTGGTGGTTCGAACTGCGCAATGTGCTGATCGTCAACGAGCGCCGGGGTCGGATCACCGAGGGCGACACGGCCGCCTTCCTTCGCGCCGTCTCGCGGCTGGACATCGCCGTCGATCGCTCGCCCGACGAGGGCGTCGTCCTGACGCTCGCCCGGCGACACAGGCTCACGGTCTATGACGCGAGCTACCTGGAGCTCTCGCTGCGGGAGGGGCTTCCGCTCGCCACGCTCGATGGGGACCTCGCGCGCGCGGCGCGCGCCGAACGGCAAGTGGTCCTGGGCGCCGATCCCTAGACAACCGGATGTCTCGGCCGATCCTTTCCCTCAGCCGATGATCATCCTCCCATCCTCCCATGCCGAGCGGCCCTCGCGTTGCGCGGCGACTTCCGGGCCCTATGCCGCTCGACATCGCCGTCCGACCGTCGCTACCGTGTCTCCACGATAGGGGAGGATGACGATGAAGGGCCTTGTGGCGGCGATGGCCGCCGCGGCGACGCCGGCGCTGGTCTGCCTTTGGGCATCCTCGGCGGGGGCGTCCGAGATGGTGCTCGGCGACGAGACCGCGCACGCCTGCTTCGAAGCCTCACGCTCGACCCGCGCCGACGCCGACGCGGTGCGCGTCTGCGACGTGGCGCTAGAGGGCTTGCTGAAGCCCGCCGACCGTGGCGGCGCGCTGGTCAACCGGGGCGTGATCAGGATGCGGCGGGGCGAATTCGCGGCCGCCCACGGCGATTTCGACGCCGCCATTCCGCTGATCCCGGAGTCCGGGGAGGCCCGCTTCAACCGCGGGGCCGTGTTCATCGGCGAGCATCACTACAAGGAGGCGCTGGCCGACCTCGACAAGGCGATCGAACTCGGGGTCCGGCAGCCCGCCAAGGCCTACTACTATCGCGGTATCGCGCACGACTACCTCGACGACGAGACGGCCGCCTATCAGGACTACAAGCAGGCCGAAGCCCTGGCCCCGGACTGGAACCTGCCCAAGCACGAGCTGCAACGGTTCACGGTTACCCACAAGTGATCGACGCGAGCTACAAGTCGTGATCGGCGCCCATCCTTGGACGACCGGCGGCAAAGTTGGACGGGTCGCCGACATGGGACGCTCGGGATATCGCTTGACATGAGCGGAGCTTTGCGCCCAGCCTTCAGCATGGCGCAGCCCGGTCCCCAAGATACGATTCTCGATACGAAGGACCCCAATCAAGTTTCCTCGCCGCGCGTTCTCGATATCATGTTGGGTTCGCCGATCGAACAGCTGCTGATTTTCACGGGAATAGCCATTCCGGGTTACGAGAACCGCAGTTCAAAAAGACTCGGGTTTGGCACATGGTGGGTTAATCTTGGACGGTCCCCGAAGCAGGTGATCAGCTACACCGCGGTTGTCGGGCTGGCGTCAATCCATGCCGGAGACGGCGAGGGCTTCATCCTGGCCGCGGACGCCGTATCGGTGGTGTTGCGCGACGATACCGGCGAACTGGCCCTGGTGTGCGACCTGGCCGCCAAGGGGGATCCCGCGGCCGTCAACCGCTTCTCCTACCAGGCGAGCGTCATCGTCGCTGTCCAGGACCCGGTCATCGCCGGCGTCATTCGTTGGCCGGCATCGCTGGCAACGCTCCTGCGCCAGTCCAACCTGTTCTCCGCCGTCGGACATACCGTCATAACCATGCCGCCCGCGGGAGGCGGCTTCGGTTCCGTGGTGGTCCATGACGTCGGCCATGGCGGCGAGACGGACAGGCCGACATCGGCGGACGGCTGGTTTGCCGTTCCATACCTGTTGACCGGCGATCTGCCGATGAACACCGACATCACCGTGGCCGTGAGCGCTGTCAGCGGGGCTTTCAGCCTGCCGCCGAACGCCTTCGCTCTTACGCAGGTCGCGGGTCCCCGGCCCGTCCGCCTTACCCCTTCCAGCCCACAGGTCTTCGGCGTCGACTTCGAGATGTCGTTGGACAGCGGCCCGCGATAACATGGGCCCATGCGACTTCAGCCTGAAACTGCACAAGGTCGGTCCAGGCTTCGAGAACTCGTTTACCCTCGACACCGACCGTTGCGACGTCGAAAGTCACCGCTACATCGAGGCGCCCGTTCGCGGCCCCGATCCGGTGACCACGCTCATCGTCGCGTCGGGAATCGCGGTCCCGAAGATCGACGGCACGGACCAGGGCCCGGAGGACATACGTTTCGAAGCCTTCATATTGACCGACTACAAACTCGATCATCAGTCGGAGTTTGTAGACGGTTCCGCGTACGTCTGGTTGTCATCGATCTCGGATGACGATTTCAATCACTTCACGGCGGCACGCCTCGAGGCCGTCACTGTCGGGGCCAATGTCGACGGCCGCATACAGATTCACCTCCTGGGTAGTCTACAGGGCGACATGGCCATCGATCGCATCGGCTACCAGGCCTTCATTCTGAGTTCAAAGCCCCGGCCGCTATCGATCCCGGCGCGTCGCTTGAATCCCTTCAGTCCCTACGCGCGGGCCCGGGAGTACGGACGCTTCACCGAGGGGTAAGGGCTATCGGGAACCCCGGGGACGCGAGGCGCTTGAGTCCATCGCCATGAGGGCCGCATCGCTCCACACACCCGGGCGTCCATCGTGATGTCCGTTGCGGATAACCCGGCGTCCGACCGCGCCGCTGACACCACACACGTGCGTGGAAGCTTCGCCGCGCTCACGGTCGGCGCGGTCGGGGTCGTCTTCGGCGATATCGGCACGAGCCCCCTCTACGCCTTCAAGGTGGCCATCGGCCAGGCGGCCCGCGGTGTCGTCCACGAGTCCGACGTCCTGGGCATCATCTCGCTGATGCTGTGGGCGCTGACCATCGTGGTCACGGTGAAGTACGCGATCTTCCTGATGCGGGCCGACAACCGCGGCGAGGGCGGCATGCTGTCGCTGATGGCGTTGGCCCAACACGCACTCGGCGGGCGCACCCGCCTGGTGCTGGCGCTAGGCGTGTGTGGGGCGGGCCTGTTCTACGGCGACGCGATGATCACGCCGGCGATGTCGGTGCTGTCGGCGGTCCAGGGCCTGCGCACGGTGCCGGCCCTGGCCCACCTGGTGACGCCGGCCGTCGTGATCATGATCAGCCTGACGATCCTCGTCGGGCTCTTTCTCGTGCAGTCGCGCGGCACGGCCAAGGTCGCTTCCTGGTTTGGACCCATCTGCCTGCTCTGGTTCGCGACCCTCCTGGTCCTCGGCCTTGCTCACATCCTCGACAGCCCCCGGGTGTTCCTGGCGCTGAACCCGCTCTACGGCCTGGAGTTCCTGGCGCGGAACGGCTTGATCGGCCTGTTCGTCCTGGGTTCGGTCTCGCTGACGATCACGGGGGCCGAGGCGCTCTATGCCGACATGGGCCACTTCGGGCGCGGCCCCATCCGGTTGGGCTGGTCCGCCATCGTCTTTCCAGCCCTCGCGCTGAACTATCTGGGCCAGGGCGCCGCCGCGTTGCGCTATATCGCCGGACCGGGCGCACAGGCCCACATCGCCGACCGGGACTGGTTCTTCACCATGGCGCCGGAGTTCGCCCGCGCGCCGCTGGTGATCCTGGCGACCCTGGCCACCATCGTCGCCAGCCAGGCGGTGATCACCGGCGCCTTCTCCCTGTCCAGCCAGGCGATCCAGCTCGGCCTGCTGCCACGCCTGAACGTCCGCCGGACGTCGGAGACCCAGGCTGGCCAGATCTACCTGCCGACCATCAACTTCCTGCTGATGTGCGGCGTCATCCTGCTCGTGGGTATCTTCAAGAGTTCGGAGAACATGGCCAACGCCTACGGGCTGGCGGTTACCGGCACGATGGCGGTGGACACGGCCCTGGCCGGGATCGTCGTGCGGCGGCTGTGGAAGTGGCCGCTCTGGCGCACCTCCCTGGTCATCGCGCCCCTGCTGCTCGTGGACATGACGTTCTTCGCCGCCAATTCCCTGAAGCTGGTCTCCGGCGCCTGGGTATCCCTGGCGATGGGATCGTCGGCATCCATGGTGATCGCCACCTGGATGCGGGGACGCCGCGTCCTGGCCGAAAAGGAACGCCGCGACCGCATTCCGCTGAAGGACTTCATCGCCTCCCTCAACCGCCGTCCGCGCCACCGGGTGCCGGGAATCGCCGTCTACCTTTCCCCGGACCCGGACCTGACCCCGAGCGCCCTGATGCACAACCTCAAGCACAACGGCGTGCTGCATGAACTCAATGCGGTGATCAGCGTGCGGACCGCGGACGAGCCCTGGGCGCGCGACCGGGCCGGCCCGCAGATCGAGTCTCTCGGCGGCGGATTCGTTCGCATCATGTTGACTTTCGGCTACATGGAGAGGCCCGATGTGCCACGCGCCTTGGGCAGCGTGAGCTTGGCGCAGTTCGACTTCGATCCCCTGAAGACGTCCTATTTCCTGGTCCACCGCACCATCGTGTCGACCCACGCCCATGGTCTTGCGCGGTTTCGGGACAGGCTGTTCATCGCCCTGGACCGCAACTCCGCCAATCCCAGCGACTACTTCAACATACCGACCGGCCAGGTCGTAGAGATGGGCTATCAGGTCGCCGTGTGACAGACCCGCATGGCTGAAGCCGACTGAGCGCGCCCCACCCCGCTCTACGGCCACGAGTTAACGCGGGGGCGCCGATGTAGAAGTCGGGCGGGGGCGAGGTCCGCACCCCGCCGCGCCGGCGATACTCGACGAACGCGCGGCCGGCCATGAAGCCCGCCTCGTGGGGCAGGGCGAGCCTTCGGAAGGTGTCGACGCCGACCTTGCCTCGAGATCGGCGATGGTCGTGAAACCCGACGCGAACTCGGCATAGATGATCGGGTTGATCGCGATCTCGATCTCGACGTCCGTGCCGGGCATCAGGCCGGCGCGTTCACGCACCGCCTGAGGAATGGTCACCTGGCCTTTGGCCGTGATCCGCGTAGGGCCGCCTTTCTTACCCGCACCCGTAAGAATGCAACGCACGCCAGTGGCGTTCAACCGGGACCTCCTGGGCTGCAGGCGCGGCGCTCCTGGTGTCGTTGAGGATGATCCATGCGGAACCCTACCCGCGCGCGCCCCGTTTTGTGAGGCATCCAGGACGGAGGACTGCATCATGGCAGACGTATCCACGGCTTCGGTCGACACGGCGCGACGGTTGATCCTGGCCTCGAAGGTCAATGGCACGCCGGTCTTCAACGGTAAGCGCGAACGGATCGGAGAGGTCGATGACCTCGCCATCGGCAAGCGCGACGGCAAGGTCGCATTCGCGATCCTCTCCTTTGGCGGTTTCCTCGGGATTGGCGAAACCTACCACCCGATCCCCTGGTCGATCCTGAACTATAACACCGACCTGAACGGCTATGTGGTCTCCCTGAACAAGGAGCAGCTGCGCGCGGCCCCGAGCTACAGCAAGGACGAACTGGCCGACGTCGGGAATATGGACGAGCGGCTCCGCGACTCGCTGGACTCCTATTACGGCCCTCTCGGCGCCACGCCGATATGGTGAGGCTCGCCCCCAGGCGGAAAGCGCCTGGGCCATGGCGGGTGGCCGGCCTCGCACTTGCGCTGGCCCTGCCGCCCGCCCGCGGCCCGGCGGCGGAGGTCGGGGCTCAGCCCTCCTCCGGAACGCCTTCGGAAGCGGCGCTGCCGAGCACGGCGGCGCCGGCGGTGAAAGCCGGCATGGCGGTCGTCGACCGGACCGGTGTCCAGGTGGGCGCCGTCGAAAGCGTCGCTGAAAGTCCCCAGGGCCCGCTCGTGGTCGCCAAGATCGACGGCAAGCTGGTGGGTCTGCGTCCCTCGACGTTGCGGCTGGACGGCGCGCGTGCGGTGAGCTCGCAAAGCAAGGCCGAGATGGTGGCCGCCGCCGGCGCGGCGCCCTAGCGCAAACGCCATCCAGGTGGAATCACCTGGATGGTGATGATTTGCGCCAGATTCATACGCTGGGGCGTTCGCTGATCGCCGAACCAGTTCCCACTTCGGCGGCGAACGCCCTAGTTGGGGCTCGACGGCCGCCGTCGCCAATCACGCGTACTTGAAAACCTCGTCCTCCAGGTCGATGGCCGGGAAGTCGTCCTTCTCGCGCCAGTAGTCCTGGGTATGCCGCCATTCGGGCTTGTCGCCAGCCTGCGGGAGCAGGTGCTGGCCCCTCATGATGTAGCCGCCGTTGAAGTTCTCGGGATCGATCCAGGGGCCGAGCGGCATGTTGTGGTCCTGGCCCCGGAGAGCGACCTCGACGCGCTTGGCGCCCTTCTCGGCCATGTGATTGAGCATCCGGCACACGAAGTCGGCGATCAGCTCGCTGCGCAGCGTCCAGCTGTTGCGCAGGTAGCCGAACACCCAGGCCATGTTGGGGACGCCGGTAAACATCATGCCGCGGTAGGTGACCGTCTCGTGGAAGGCGAGCGGCTTGCCGTCGACGACGAAATCGATGTCGCCCAGCACGCTCAGGTTGAAGCCGGTGGCTGTGGCGACGATGTCGGCCTCAAGCACCTCGCCGGACTTCAAGAGGATGCCCCCCGGAACGAAGCGGTCGATGTGGTCGGTGACCATGCTCACCTTGCCGGCGCGGATCGCCTCCAGCATGTCGCCATCCGGGAGGATGGCGATCCGCTGCCGCCAGGGGCGATAGGTCGGCGTGAAATGCTTCGCGCGCTGCTCGGGCCCGACGAAGGCCTCGACGCCGGCCAGGAGCTCCTGGCTGAGGACCTCCGGCTCCTCGAAGCTGCGCCGGGTGATAGTGTCCATGTCGACCACCACCTTGCGCCGGACGATCTCGTGCACCAGCAGCGGGTCAAGCCCCAGGGGCTTCAGCTGGTCGTACATCTCGTTGGCGTTGGGCTGGGGGATGTAATAGGTCGGCGAGCGCTGCAGCACCGTGACGTGGGCGGCGTCGTCGGCCATCGCCGGGGCCATGGTCGCGGCGGTGGCGCCCGAGCCGATGATCACCACCCGCTTGCCCTTGTAGTCCAGGCTCTCGGGCCAGTTTTCGGGATGGGCGATCACGCCCTTGAAGCTGTCCATGCCCGGCCAGTCGGGGGTGTAGCCTTCCTCGTGCCGGAAATAGCCCTGGCACATGAAGAGGAAGCCCGCGGTGAACCGCGCCTCGCGGCCGTCGGCCTCGGCGGTGATCGTCCAGCGGTTGTCGGCGCTCGACCAGACCGCGGAGCGGACCTTGTGGCCATAGCGGATGTGCCGCGCGAGGTCGTTCTCCGCGATCACCTCGCCCAGATACCTGCGGATCTCCGGCGCGGACGCGATCGGCGGCCCCACCCACGGCTTGAAGCGATAGCCGAAGGTGTAGAGGTCGCTGTCGGAGCGGATGCCGGGAAAGCGGTGGCTCTGCCAGGTGCCGCCGAAGGCGGCCTGGGCCTCGAGGACGACATAGCTGCGATCCGGGCACTGGACTTTGAGATGGTGGGCGCCGCCGATGCCGGAGATGCCGGCGCCGACGATCAGAACGTCGAAGTGCTCGGTATCGTCGCCGCCGGCGCGTGATGGGGCCGGGGCCGGCTGCAGGGTTTCTGTGGCCAGATCGTCCATTGTTTTTCCTCAAGGAAGCCGGGCTGTCGGGGGGAAAGGCGCAGTGCAACCCGTTTTTTCGCGGATGGCAAGACGCAACGCTCTTTCCCCCCTCTGGGAGGAATACGGCCGAAGGCCGGGAGGGGCTGACCGGGCCAGATCTCCGCGGCGGCGGCCCCCTCCACCCCATCGGGGTCCCCCTTCCCCAGAGGGGGAGGGGAAACGCGTCGCGAACGTGGCGCCGCCCGGGCGTCGGGCCTATCTGGGAGCCTCAACCGTCGCCTCAAGGAGCCACGCCCATGTCCGTTTCCCTCTACGACATCTCGATCCCGACCTATCGTCGCGGGCTGCAGAACCTGGCCAGCTTTCTTGACAAGGCGGAGGCGCATGCGAAGGCCCAGGGCGCCGATCTTTCGACCTATGCCGAGGCTCGCCTGGCGCCGGACATGCACCCGTTCACGCGCCAGGTGCAGCTCGCGAGCGATGCGGCCAAGGGCGGCGCCGCGCGGCTGGCCGGAGTAGAGGCGCCGAAGATGGAGGACGTGGAGACGACCTTCCCGGAGCTGAAGGAACGGATCGCCAAGACCATCGCGTTCCTGGATACGATCTCGAAAGAGCAGGTCGATGCGCGCCATGGCGCCGTCATCGAACTCCCCCTGCCGGGGCGCACGATGACCTTCACCGCGCCGGACTTCCTGATGCAGTTCTCCCTGGCGAACTTCCTCTTCCACGTGACCACCGCCTACGCCCTGCTTCGCGCCAAGGGCGTGCCGCTGGGAAAGATGGATTTTCTGGCCGGCGGCCAGATGCCAGCAGCCGCGTGACGCGACCAGGGCCAGGAATTCGGGTCAACAAAGCGCTTCTCGTCCCCTTTTTGGGGAAGGGGGACCCCGAAGGGGTGGAGGGGGGCGCAGAGGCCGAAGCCTCGCCCGGCCGGCCCGGCCCCCGGCTTCGCCGGTACTTCTTCCAAGGGCGAAGAGAGTCCAAGCGCGTGCGGTGGCTTTTCGGGGGGTCGGTCGCGGCGGGACCGCGCCCGCCGCGCGGCGGTCACAGGGGCCGTCGCCCGAAGACCGCCTGTCAGGTAGTTTCAAGAAAACTCAGCCGCGGGACAAGGACTTTGGCCAGGGCCCGCCGATAGCCTCCTCCTCAAGGGAACCACTCGAGACACGCACCCGCGCTTCCACCTCCCCGCTCGGGTTCGTCCGCGGCCGTTCAATCTCCGGCGGCCGCAGTTGCGGCCGACCCATCGTCTCCCCAGGGCCGGCCGCAACTTCCCGGGTTCGAGAAGGGGCGGACAAAGGCGAGGATCTGATGGGCGAAAGTTCGTCGGCCGCGACATGAACGCCATCGTCCTCATAGCGCTGAGGCGACCGTTCACGTTCGTGGTCCTCGCGATCCTGATCCTGCTGTTCGGCGCCATGGCGGCCCTGAAGACACCAACGGACATCTTCCCACCGATCAAGATCCCGGTCATCGCAGTGGTGTGGACATACAACGGTCTTACGCCGAGCGACATGTCCGGGCGGGTCATCTATTATTACGAACGCGCCCTGACCACCACAGTAAGCGGCATCGAACACATCGAGAGCCAGTCCTACTACGGCAGCGGCGTCGTCAAGATCTACTTCCAGCCCGGCACCGACATCTCGGCAGCCCAGGCGCAGGTGACGGCGACGTCGCAAACCGTCCTCAAGCAGATGCCACTGGGGATCACGCCGCCCAACGTACTGGTGTTCGACGCCTCCAGCGTCGCGGTGCTCGACCTGCAGGTGGCCGCCGACAACATGACGCCGTCCGAGATCAACAACGTCGCCTCGAACATGATCCGGCCCGCCCTTGTATCGGTTCCGGGCGCGGCGATCCCAGCGCCCTACGGCGGCGCGACGTCGGAGGTCGAGGTCGACCTGGACCAGACCAAGTTGCTGGAACATGGGCTTTCCGCGACGGACGTCAGCCATGCCCTGGCAAGCCAGAATATCGTCCTGCCCGCCGGCGATGAGAAGATCGGCGCAATCGACTATTTCGTGCAGACCAACGCCACGCCAATCGAAATATCGGCGCTCAACAACATGCCCATCAAGCAGGTCGGAGGCGCGATCGTCTACCTGCGTGACGTAGCCTTCGCCCACCAAGGCGGCCCGCCCCAACAGAATATCGTCCTGGTCAAGGGTCACCAGTCGATCCTCCTCGAGGTCCTCAAGACCGGCAACGCCTCGACCCTGGCGGTCGTGAGCGGAATATTGGCCAAGCTGCCGGCCCTCACCAAGACCTTGCCGCCCGGGGTCACCATCACACCCCTCAACAACGCCTCGACGTTCGTCACCGCGTCCATCGAAGACGTGGTGGAGGAAATGTTCATCGCCGCGACCCTCGCGGGGCTCACCGTTCTGATCTTCGTCGGCAGCTGGCGCTCAACGCTCATCGTCGCGACATCGATCCCGCTCTCCATCCTGAGCTCCATCCTGGTCCTGTCCTGGCTCGGACAGACCATCAACATCATGACCTTGGGCGGCCTCGCGCTTGCCGTGGGCATCCTGGTCGATGATGCGACGGTCATGATCGAGAACATCAATACCCATCTGGAGGAGGCGGACTCTTCGGGCCATCACAAAGATCTCCCGAACGCCATCATCGATGCCGCCAACCAGATCGTCGTTCCGACGTTTGTATCCACCACCTGCATATGCATCGTCTGGATCCCGTTGTTCCAGCTCGGCGGCGTTTCGGGCTACCTGTTCCTGCCTCTCGCCGAGGCCGTCATCTTCGCGATGATCGCCTCCTTCATCCTGTCGCGGACGCTGACCCCGACGATGGCGGCGTGGCTGCTGCGCGCCCAGGTCGAGGCGAGCCGAAACCCGGCGGAGGGCAAACGCCAGGGGATCTTCACGCGCTTCCAGGCTGGTTTCGAGAGGCGGTTCGAGCGATTTCGCGATGGCTACCAGGCCTTGTTGGAACGGCTCACGGCTCGCCGCAGGAATTTCGCCGGCGCCTACCTGGCCGGTGCGCTGGTATCTCTGCTGTTGCTGCTCTTTGTCGGGCAGGATTTCTTTCCGAGCATCAAGTCCGGCGAGATCGACCTGCATCTGCGCGCCCCGATCGGAACGCGCATCGAGGACACGGCCAAGATCTCGATATTGGTGGACCAGCAGGCGCGCGCTCTTTTGCCCGGACACGTCACCAACACACTTCTGAATTGCGGCTTGCCCTCGAGCGGCATCAACCAGGCTTATGGCGTCACGGGCACGGTCGGCAGTTCGGATTGCGACCTCACGATCTCGCTCGATGACGCGGCCTCGCCCGTGGCGAGATACCGCAAGATCCTTCGCGCGGGATTGGCCGAACGGTTTCCCGGCACCGAGTTCAGCTTCCTGCCGGGCGACATAACGGCCAAGATCCTCAACTTCGGGCTGCCGGCGCCGCTCGACGTGCAGATCGGAGGCCGGAACCTCGACGCGAACTTCGCCTACGCCACGACCGTGGTCGCACGGCTGAAGCAAATTCCGGGAATGGCCGACGTCCGTATCCAGCAAATCATGGGCCAGCCCACATTGCTGCTGCAGTCGGCCCGCAGTCTGGCGTCGGGCGCCGGGCTTACGGAATCGGACATCGCCGACAATACATTGGCCGTCCTTTCAGGCAGCGGCCAGACAGCGCCGACCTACTGGCTCGATACGAAGAACGGCATCTCGCATCTCGTAAACATCCAGATGCCGCAAAACCTGCTTACAAGCGTCAACGATCTGCAGAACATCACCGTCGACAAGGGGGATGGCAATCCCGGCGACACGCAGCCGCAACTTGTCGGCGGTCTCACACACATTCATCAGATCGGCACGCCGGGGGTCATCTCGCATTACGCGATCATGCCGGTGATCGACATCTACGCCAATGTGGAGGGTCGCGATCTCGGCTCGGTCAGCAACGCCGTCAAGAAGGTGATCGCCGAGATGCGAACCACCCTGCCGCGCGGTTCCAGCGCCGATCTCGCCGGCCAGTCCTCGACCATGCATTCGGCCTATACCCAGTTGCTGCTCGGCCTGGCGCTGTCGATCGTGCTCATCTACCTCGTGATCGTCGTAAACTTCCAGTCGTGGCTGGATCCATTCATCATCATCACCGCTCTGCCGGCGGCCCTCGCCGGTATCACCTGGAGCCTGTTTCTCACCCACACCACCCTGTCCGTACCGGCCCTGACCGGCGCCATCATGGCCATGGGGACCGCCACGGCCAACACCATCCTGGTCATCGCCTTCGCGCGCGACCAGCTCGCGGCGCATGGGGACCCTGTCAAGGCGGCCATCGAAGCCGGCACGGCGCGCATTCGACCCGTCCTGATGACGGCCCTGGCGATGATCGTCGGGATGATCCCCATGTCGCTCAGCAATACGACGAACGCGCCACTCGGCCGCGCCGTGATCGGCGGGCTGCTGGTGGCGACCGTCACCACCCTGCTCTTCGTTCCCTGCGTCTTCGCCATTCTCCATGGCAAGCGCGGCGCCGATCAAGCGGCGAAGGCGGTATGACGATGGACGGCGACACCAAATCAGGAACCCGGCGGCGCGGGTGGCTCTACGGGTCGCTTGCCCTGGCGGCCGCGGTGGTCCTGGCGGGCTACGGGATCTGGTCGCGCAGCCATGCCGTCTCGACCCTGCAGACGGAAGCCGACGACGCCGCGATCCCGCGGGTGCAGGTTGGCGTCCCCAAGGCCGCGCCAGATCAACGGACGCTGGTCCTGCCGGGAAGCATCAGCGCCTGGTATGAGGCGCCGATATTCGCCCAGGTCAGCGGTTACGTGTCGCACTGGTACAAGGACTACGGCGCCTCCGTGAAAACCGGCGACGTGCTCGCCACCGTCGAAGCGCCGACCGCCGATGCGGAGTTCCGGGCCGCGAAGGCCAGTCTCGCCACCGCCCAGGCCCGCTACCAACTGGCCGTGGTCACGGCGCAACGCTGGGCCGCCCTGTCCGGCACGCAAGCCGTTTCGCAGCAGGACGTGGACGTCAAGAAAGCCGACGCCACCGCGCAGAAGACCGAGGTGACCGCCGCGCAGGAGAACGTCGCTCGCTACGCCGCAACGATCGCGTTCAAGAGGCTGGTCGCTCCGTTCGACGGCATCGTCATTGCCCGAAACACCGACATCGGGGACTATGTCAATGCGGCCGGTGGCGACGCGGGACTGCGCAGCAATGCGACGCCGCTATTCAGCGTCGCCGACGTTCATAAATTGCGCGTATTCGTCTCCGTGCCGCAGGAATACGCGTCGTTCCTCACGCCTGAGCTTCGCGCCACGCTCACGTTGCCGCAAAATCCTGTAAGGATAATTCCGGCGCAATTCCTCACCACCGCCAAGGCCGTCAAGCCCGCATCGCGAACGGTCGTCACGGAGCTGACGCTGGACAACCCCACTCACGACCTGTGGCCGGGAACCTACGTCAACGTCCATTTCAGCTTTCCAGGCGATCCCGGCTTGCTGATCGTGCCCGAGCAGGCCCTTCTATTCCGCACCGAGGGACCGCAGGTCGCGCTCGTCGGCGCGAACGACCGCATTCACCTGCAGAACGTCGGCCTGGGACGGAACCTTGGAACCGACGTGGAAATCCTCTCGGGGTTGAAGGCAAGCGATAGATTCGTCGCCAATCCCTCGCTCGGCCTGCTCGAAGGTCAGCAGGTCGAGACGGTACAGCCGGTCAAGGGCTATCAACCGGGGAACAAGGGGCCGCCGCCGCGGCCGGGTCCGCACGCGGTGGCGGTCCCGGGAGGGTCCGGGCCGAATGACGGCTCGACACCGTGATGGGGGCAAGGTCACGCATCGGGGGCCGTCCCGCTGCCTGCGCCGTATGCGCCCTCGTCGTCCTGAGCGGCTGCCAGCTGGCTCCGGCCTACCATCCCCCCCACTATGTCGTGCCGGAGCATTATCAGGGTTCAGGGCTCTTCGCGATCGCCCATCCAGGCGACGCCCTGCCACGCGGGCCCTGGTGGGAAGGGTTCGACGACCCTTTGCTGAACAAGTTGGAGCGCCAGCTCGAATCCGAAAACCCCGACCTCGCCGCCTTGTCCGAGCAATATACCCAGGCTCGCGACCTGGCCGCCGTGGCAAGGTCCGGCCTCTTCCCGCAGGTCTCCGCCAACGCCGGCCTGTCCTACAACAAGCAATCGAAAAATCGGCTGTTTCGGAACCCGAACAGCACCGTCCCCCTGGTCGAGCCCGGGAACCAGATCGAGGCGGGCGCCACCTGGGAGCCGGATTTCTGGGGCCGCATCCGAAACGGCGTGCTGCAGCAGAAGCGCCTTGCCCAATCGAGCGCCGCGACAGTCGCCTCCGCGCGACTGAGCCTGGAGGGCGAGTTGGCCGATGACTACATCGCCCTGCGTGGGCTCGACGCGCAGGACGCGATCTACCGCGCGACGGTCGCGAACTACCAGAATTCGGTCCAGATCACGCAACTGCGCCTCCGAGGAAGGATCGGCTCAGGACTGGACGTCGCCCGGGCTCGAAGCCAACTGGCCGCGGCCCAGGCTTCCCAAAGCGCCGCCCTCGCTGCCCGTGCTGTCATGCAGCATGCGATCGCCGTACTGGTCGGGGCCAACGCAAGCGCGTTCGTCATCCCGGTGGACGAGCGGATGAAGTTCACCGTGCCGGTCGTACCGACAGGGTTGCCATCCCAGCTGCTCGAGCGGCGCCCCGACATCGCCGGCGCGGAGCGGCAGATGGCGTCGGCCAATGCCGGCATCGGCGTGGCTCGCGCGGCCTTCTACCCCGACATCACGATCAGCGCGATGGGCGGCTTCCAGGATACCGGGTTCGACCTGGCCAGCCTGCCCAACAGCCTGTGGTCGATCGGCGCCAGCGCGGTCCTGCCGATTTTCGAAGGCGGCCTGCGCCGGGCCGAGCTACAGCGAAGCTGGTCGCAGTACGCCCAGGCCCGCGACACCTATCGCGCGACCGTGCTGTCGGCCTTTCAGGAGGTGGAGGATGGCCTTGCGCAGACGTCGCTGCTGCAGATGCAAAGCCAATCCCAGCAGGAGGCGCTCGCAGAAGCAGCCAGGGCTCAGAGCCTCGCCTTGCAGCTGTACGTGGGCGGCCTCACGTCTTACGTCGACGTCGTCGTCGCGCAGGAGAATTCGCTGGTCGCCGGCATTGCCGCGACCCAAGCTCAGGTCGGCCGCTTGCAAGCCACCGTCAATCTCATTCGCGCATTGGGTGGCGGCTGGAACGTGGCGGACCTGCCCACGGAAAACGGCGTGCTCCCGTTCAACCCGGCGCCGTTCATGGGGAGCGGCCGCCAGCCGCGACCAGATGGAACCGGCGTAGGCGCGAGCGAGGCGTCAACACCGCCGTGAGGCAGGGTTCGATGGACCAGAGACAAGAAAAGGCGCCTCGGGGCAGATTCCCTGATCCCGAAGCGCATCAAGTTCCAGAAATTTGCTCGGTAGAAGCCAGGGCGCGCCTGACGGCGCGCCCTGAAGCGACTATTGCGGAGGCGGCGCGGCGCCCGGGGTGGCGCTCGGGGGCGCGCTGGGCGGCGAACTCGGCGGGGCGCCCGTGGGCGGGGGCGTGGCGCTGTTCGCGCCAGGGGTCGATCCGGTCATCCCCGGCATGCTGCTCGCGCCGCCGGTGGTGGTTCCGGGCGAGCCTGGCGGGTTGACGCTGCCGGAGGCGGACCCGGCGGCGCTGGGGGTGGATCCCATCGTGTCGCCGGCCGACGATCCACTCGGGGCCGCCGTGCTGCTCGGGGCGGCCGTGCTGCTCGGCGCCGGCGAGCTGCTCATGCCGCCGCCGGACGAGCTGCTCATTTCGGCGCCGGAAGAGGCGCCCGCGCCGCCGGGCGCCATCGACGACCCGCCGGCCGACCGGCCGTGATGCGAACCGCCCACATAGGAGTCGAGCTCGGCGTAGGGGATGGGCTGCGGGGGCGGGGCGTAGCGCCCGCCCGCGCTGGCGCCGCCGGCGTGGTGATGGTGGCGGGTCTTTGCGGATGCTCCAGTCGCCGCGACCGCAATCGCGGCCACGCTGAGAATGAGCAGTTTGCGGTTCATGGGCTTGTCTCCATTATATGGCTTGCTCCCGGGCCTCGGGCGCTCCGGAACGTCACCGCACAACGCTCGGGCGCCCGTCTGGTTGCGAGGAACCGTAACCGTCGGATCGTCAGGCGGCGGTGGCGCCGACCTGGCCCACCCAGGCGGCGATCGCCCGGTCGCTCCGCAGCCGGACCAGCGGGGCGTGCGGAGCGAACCTGTCGAGGGCGCCCTGCAGCCGCGTCCGCGGGGCGCCGCTCCAGGTTACGATGTAGCGGTAGAAGGCGAAGTCGATCTTTTCCGGACAACCGGGCGCCAGGTCGGCGCGTGTCCGCCCGAGGCCGGTAAGGCCCCTCCAGATGGCGCGCGAGAGGCAGAGCGGCATCGGCTGGTCGATCCACACGATGGTGTCGGCCCGGCCCAGGCTGAGGTCGGCGACGCTGGTGAAGTTGCCGTCGCTGACCCACCTCTCTCCCGCCAGGGCGACGTCGACGGCGGCGCGAAACGGCTCAGGATCGGATTCGACCCATCCGGGCTTCCAGAACAGCGCATCGAGGTGAACGACCGGCAGGCCCAGGGCGGCGCCCACCGTCCGCGCCAGGGTGGACTTGCCGCCGCCCGAGCATCCGACGATGGCGATGCGGTTCATGGCTCGGCATGGCGGCGGCCCGTTTCCGGGTCAAGGGTGGGGCCCGGGTCAAGGGAAGGACCCTAAGGGCGCCTACGCTTCACGGTCCTCTACGCATGGCCTATTGTGTCTGCTACGAGGGACTTAGGGATGAACCCGCCGATCCTGCCGCCGGAAGTGCAGCGCCTGCGCCGCCGTTTCGTGAGCTTGATGATCCTGCAAGGCATCCTCGCCGTCGCGGCGGTCGCCTTCGCCGTGGCCTACTTCGCGTTCAAGCTGGCCTGGGGCCTGCCGGCCTTCGCGATCGCCTTGCTGGTCGCCCTCGTCGCCCAGATCCGTTTCGTATGGATGTTCAGGAACAGCGGGAGCTGATCCATGCCCAATTCCAGGCCGGCCCTGCTGATCCTCCAGCCCCACCTGGCGTTCCTCTCGCCCTTCCTGGAGACGGACTTCACGGTCTGGCGGTTCTGGGAAGGCCCCCCGCTGGAGGCCGTCAGCGTGATCCGCGCCCTGGTGGTGGCGGGCGAGTTTCCCCTTGACAAGGTCTTCGCCGAAAGCCTGACGAACCTCGGGCTGATCGCCTGCTTCACGGCCGGCTATGACGGTGTCGATCTCGTCTGGGCGCGCGAACGCGGCTTGCAGGTCAGCCACTCGCCGGGGGTCAACCACGAGGACGTCGCCGACCACGCCATGGGCCTGATGCTGGCCTCCTGGCGCAAGATCGTGGTGGGCGACCGGATGCTGCGCGCCGGCGGCTGGAAGCCGCACGAGAAGCTTGCCAGCCCGTCGCTGACCAAGCGCCACGTCGGCATCGTCGGCCTGGGCGACATCGGCGCCGCCATCGCCCGCCGCTGCGAGGCCTTCCACGTCCAGGTCTCGTGGTGGGGTCCCCGGGAGAAGCCGGAAGCGCCCTGGCCCCGCGCCGACAGCCTAGAGGCTCTGGCCGAGGCCAGCGACATCCTGATCGTCGCCGCCCGGGCCAGCGAGGAGACCCGGGGGCTGATTTCCGCAGAGATCATCGACGCCGTCGGCCCGGACGGCCTGCTGATCAATGTTTCGCGCGGCCAGGTGGTCGACGAGGACGCTCTGATCGCGGCGCTGAAGGCGGGACGCCTCGGCGCGGCCGCCCTCGACGTTTTCGCCGAGGAGCCGACGCCGCACGAGCGCTGGGCGGGGGTTCCCCACACCGTCCTCACCCCCCACACCGCCGGCGCCACCTCGGCCGCGGTGCCCCAGATGGTGGCCCTGACCGTCGAGAACCTTCGCCGCTTCTTCAAGGGCGAGGCGCTGGTCAATCCGGTCGTGGAGTAGGAAGCGCGACGAGGCTTCGCCCAGTCGGCCCCCTCCCGGCCTTCGGCCGTACTTCCCCCAAGGGAGAAGAGAGGCGACGCGCTCAGCGCAGGTCGAGGCCTTGCAGCCGGCCGTCCGACCGCCAGGCGTTGAGGACCTCGAAGAAGCGCAGCGGGCCCGCGCCGTACATGTTGGAGAAGAAGCCGTTGCGGTTACCGGCCGCGCCTTCGCTGTTGTAGTAGCCGGGGGTGCATTCCCGATAGAACCGTTCGCCGATCCGCGAGAGGCTGTGCACCTCGTCCACATAGGCCTGCTCCCCCTCCGCGGTCGGCTCCAGGATCTGGCGCCCCCGGGCGCGGGCCTCGCCGACCATGTAGGTCACGTGGTCGGCCTGTTGGCTCAGCGCCATCGGCACGCTGATGGTGATCGCCGTCTGGGTGAAGCCGAGGAAGAAGCAGTTCGGGAAGCCGTGGGCGGTGAGGCCGTGCAGGGTGCGCAGGCCCCCGGCCCAGTGTTCGGAGAGGGTCCGGCCGCCTCGGCCGACGATGTCGTAGCCGGCCCGGCGCGTGTAGGAGGTGCCGACCTCGAAGCCGGTGGCGAAGATCAGGCAGTCGACCTCGTACTCCCGGCCATTGGCCACCACGCCCCGCTCGGTCAGCGCTTCGACGCCCTTGCCGTGGGTGTCCACCAGGGCGACGTTGGGCCGGTTGTAGGTCTGCAGATATTCGTCGTGGAAGCACGGACGCTTGCAGAACTGCCGGTACCAGGGTTTCAGGGCCGCGGCGGTGACCGGGTCCTCGACGATGGCGTCTACGCGGGCGCGGACCTGGTTCATCTTCCTGTAGTCGGCCAGCACCATCAGTTCGGCGCGCTCCTCGCGGGTGAGCGGGCGCCCGAGCTTGCGGGCGGCCATCTTGGCGGCTGTCCCGGTCAGGTTGCGGAAGATGTCGGTCCAGCCGTCGTGGACCAGATCTTCGTCCTGGTCGCCGCCGCTCACCAGGACGTTGAAATTCTCCTGGCGCCGCCTCTGCCAGCCGGGCTCCAGGCTGGCGGCCCAGGCGGGATCGGTCTCGGCGTTGTTGCGCACATCGACCGACGAGGGCGTGCGCTGGAAGACGTAGAGCTGCCTGGACCATTCCCCGAGGTGCGGGATGCACTGGATCGCGGTGGCGCCGGTGCCGATGATGCCGACGCGCTTGTCGGCCAGGCCGGTGAGGCGCCCGTAGCTGTCGCCGCCGGTGTAGCCATAGTCCCACCGGCTGGTGTGGAAGGTGTAGCCCTTGAAGTCGTTGATGCCGGGGATGCCCGGCAGCTTCGGCCGGCTCAGCGGACCGTTGGCCATGGCGACGTACTGGGCCATGAACCGGTCGCCGCGGTTGGTGCTGATGATCCAGCGCGCGGCCTTCTCGTCCCAGCGCAGCTCGGTGACGCCGGTCTGCAGCAGGGCGTCGTCGTAGAGCCTGTAGCGCCGGGCGATGTTGCGGCTGTGCTCGAGGATTTCGGGCGCGAAGGAATACTTGTGCTTCGGGATGTAGCCGAGCTCTTCGAGCAGCGGCAGGTAGCAGTAGGACTCCACGTCGCACATGGCGCCGGGATAGCGGTTCCAGTACCAGGTGCCGCCGAAATCGCCGGCGTTCTCCACCATGCGGATGCTCTCGAAACCGGCCTCCCGCAGGCGCGCGCCTATCATCAGGCCGCCGAAGCCGCCGCCGATGACCGCGAACTGGACCTCGTCGAACACCGGCTCGCGCGTGAACCCCGGCTCGACGTAGGGATCCTCGACATAGCGCGAGAACTCCGCCTTCACTTCCACGTACTGGGCGTTGCCGTCCTCGCGCACCCGCCGGTCGCGTTCGGCGAGATAGCGTGCGTGCAGGTCGTCGGGATCGAAGTCGATCTCCCCGACGAGTTCGGCGATATCCGGATGAATGTTCATGACGCGGCGTTCTTCCTGGTCCTGGCGCGGAATTGTAGGGAGCTTGGGAGTTCGGGCAAGCGCGCCGGACCCATCTCTCAGGATTTCCATCGATCCTTCAGGTCCGGAACGGCGTCGGCGACCCAACGTTAACCCTGCGGCGTCGCCCTGCGGCCGGCAAGGTCGGCGTCGGTCTTGATTGGCCCGCCGACCGCCCAGCCAAGGTAAACCGAAATGGACAACCAGACTCTTCTGCTGATCGTGGTGGTGGCGCTTGTCGTCGTTGTCGTCGCGGCGGTGCTTTACACGAGGTCACAGCGAAGCCGCCACCTGCGCTCGCGCTTCGGTCCCGAATACGATCGCGCCGTGGAAGAGAGCGGCGGGCGCGGCAAGGCCGAGGCCAATCTTCAGAAGCTCGAGAAACGTGTGCAGAAGTTCGACGTCCGGCCCCTGGGCACGACCGAGCGGGATCGGTTCGTGGTGGCGTGGCGCGAAGTCCAGGCAACGTTCGTCGACAATCCGGAAACGGCCGTCAGCCGGGCCGACCAGCTGCTCGGCGAGGTGATGCAGGCGCGGGGCTATCCCGTCGGGGACTTCGATCAGCGCGCCGCCGACCTTTCCGTCGACCATCCGGTCGTCGTCGACAACTACCGCACGGCCCATGAGATCGCCCTGCGTCACGGGCGCGGCCAGGCCTCCACCGAGGACCTGCGCCAGGCGATGGTGCATTTCCGGACCCTGTTCGACGAACTGACTTCCGATCTGCAGGCGGCAGTCGCCCCGACGCCCCGCGCCGAGAGGGTGGACCTCGATCCCGCGCCGGCGCGTCCCGCCCGGTCATAGGAAAGGTGAACGCCATGGACACGCCAGACCAGACGACCAGAGATCAGACCGCCACGGATCAGGTGGTGAGAGATGAGACCCCCAGAGACCCGCCGACCAGAGACCAGGCGATGACGGATCGCCCCCCCAACCCGGGGCTGACCACTGCCGACCTGGCCCGTGGGAAAGCGGCTCCGCAACCGGGCGCAGGCCCGGGCCAGCCGGGCGAAGAGCAGCCGGCCGCGCTTTTCCCGGCGGAGGACGCCCGGAATTTCCAAGCGCGCTGGGACGCCATCCAGGTGAGTTTCGTGGACGAACCGCGCCGCGCCGTCGAACAGGCCGACGCCCTCGTCGCCGAGGCGCTCAAGCGCCAGGCGGAGATCTTCGCGGCCGCGCGGGCGGATCTCGAGACCCAATGGGACCGCGGCCAGGACGTCTCCACCGAGGACCTGCGCCAGGCGCTACGGCGCTACAGGGCGTTCTTCACCCGCGTCCTGAAGGTATGAGGCCTGAACGTGTGAGGAATGGGCCGCGTCCCGGAGCTGGATAGCTCCGGGACGTGGCGCTCCTCACTCTCCCGGACGGTACGTCCTCTCGGTGTGGCCGGTCAGCTGCTCGGGATAGAAGTAGACTTCCCGCAGATTGCCCTGGGCGTAGCGCACGGCTTCATCGTCGAAGTGCCTCGAGGCAGGATCGCCGCTTTCGCCGCCCGCGGTGACGGCCACGGCTCGGACCCGGGGCCCGAACTCCACCACGGCCACGAAGCTGTTGCCGTTGGTCCCGTAGTCGCGCTTCGTTCCTGGGTAGCGCTTGGCCCCGAACGAGGCCAGCGAGCCCCACTGCGACGAGGTGAACGGCACCGGGATGCTCGGCTCCGCATCGCTGAAGGTCGGGACGATGTCGTCAGTGACCCGCTGGAAGCGGTTGATCTCGCCCCACGGCGTCCTCCAGCTTCCGAAATCCGCCGTCAGGCGGTCGGACGCCTCGGCCAGGGCCGCCAGCTTCTGCGCCGCCGAGGTGCGATGGGCCAGGTGCTCATAGACCGGCACGCCCTCGGCGTCCGGGTCCTGCGAGGCCCTGGCCCACAGCGCCTCGCCCCAGAACACCGCCAGGGAGGTCTCGGTGGAATTGACGGCCCAGTGATCGTCCCAGGCGCGAAGGAAAGCCACCTGGTCGGCCAGCCTGGCCTTCAGCGGATCCCCGGCCGGCAGCTGGTCCCAGGCCTCGCCTAAGGCCGGGATCATAAGGGCGAAGGCCGGCAGGTAGCTGTCGTAGGCGCTGGTCATCAGGGCGAAGGGCGTGAAATCGTGACGACCGTGCAGCAGCCGCAGCGCGTGGAGCCCCCGCGCGTTCTCGCCGGCCGTGTCCATGTACTTCGGATAGGCCTCGCGCCTGGCGCTGTCCGGTCCCGCCGCCGAATAGGGCCAGTCGTTGGTGTTGAACACCCAGCCGACGGACGGGTTGACCACGCTCGGGACCTCGGAGAGGGCGTGGAGGCCCTTCCAGTCGGTGGCGGGATCGGCGCCGTCCACCGGCTTCGTATAGTCGAAGCGGTCGTCGCGCCGAGGGACGAACTGCGGGTGCAGATAGGCGATCTCGCCCTTGTCGTCGGCGAACAGGGTGTTGTTGGAGGAGTTGGCCTTCAGCTCGGCGACCTTGATGTACGAGGCGTAGTCGCTCGCCTTGGTGCGCAGGAACGATTGCTCCAGCGCCGTGGTCGGCGTGTTCATCAGGGCGATGCTGATCCATTTGTCGCCGGACCTGGCGACGATCGGTCCGTGATGGGTGCGATAGACGGTGAAGGTCCGCTCCGCCTGCGCTCCGCCGGCCGTCCTGTACGACAGGGTGATCCGCGACACGGTCACCGGACGCAGGTCCGCGCCGTAGCGGTAGAACAGGCGCCCGTCCTTGCGCACGATAGTCTCGGCGAAGCGGTCGACGTTGTCGACGCCGCTCGAAGTGTGCATCCACCCGGCGTGGGGGTTGAAGCCCTGGTAGATGAAGAACTGCCCCCAGGTCGCCGCGCCGTAGGCGTTCAGCCCCTCGTCGCTCGTCACCTGCAGCTCGGAGCGGAAGAAGAAGCTGGTGTGCGGGTTGATCAGCAGCAGCGCGTGGCCGCTCACCGTGTCGGCCGGCGCGATGGCGATGCCGTTGGACCCGGTCGGCTCCTTGAAGCCGGTGTCGACCTCGGCGTGAACCTCCGGCTTTCCGCCATAGAAGGCCGCCAAGTCGGCCAGGTCCACCCGCTCGATATCCCCGCCGATGCTGCCCTCGGAGAAGCTGAGCGCCATCCAGGGTTCGAAGTGGCGGATCACCCTGGGCGTGACCTTGGGGTGGGTCGCCAGATAATAGTTCAGCCCGTCCGCCCAGGCGTCCATCAGCGTCTTCAGCCAAGCGGGGCTGGCGGCGTATTGCGCCTTGAGGTCCTCGGGGTCGATGAACAGCCTCTGCCGCAGGTCCTGCCGGATCTTGCCCTCGCCCTCCGCCTCCGCCGTGCGGCCGAGCGAGGTGAGATAGTTGGCCTCCACGCGGCCGAAGTCGTCCTCGGCCTGGGCGTAGATCATCCCGAACACAGCCTGCGCGTCGGTGTGGCCGCGCACATGGGCGATCCCCCAGTCGTCCCGCGTGATCGTCACCCCCGCGGCTTCGGCCTTCAGCCGACCTGCCTCGTCCTGGGCCGCCGCCGAAACGGTCGCGAAGGCCGCCAGCATCACCCCCAGAATCAATCTACGCAAGCGCTCCCCCTTCGTCGTAACGGCGCGTTCTCCCTCCACGTGTTGGGGACGCAAATCAATACGTCGACGGCCGACCTTTCACTTAATCCCACGCTTGGCGCCGGCGCCGCGACGCACAAGCGGCCATTAGCCTCGATCGCCGCAGTTCCATTTTACGGACGTTCGCAATGTCTCAGAAGGGGTGAAAAGCGGGTAATGATCAACACGCCGCGCGCGCCACTCTTCAGATGTTGCTACTCGCTCATCGCGAGCTCTTCGAACCGCTGCCGCGTCAAGGCGCAAGGGGGGAATTGTCTTCCCTCATTCTCCAGCAGCGGTTCGATCTGCCCCGCGACACCTGGCTGAGCCAGCACTTCGCCGAGCGTCATCAGGACTCCGATCAGGCGCTGCAGAAGGCCGGCGATCTGTTGGTCGGTCGCCGAGGCGACGCCGAGCGCCTCGATCGCTCTTGCCGCATAGGCCGCACGCGGAACGGGCTCCCCCGTGAAGGTGGCGCGCAGGCGCACGGACGCCGCCGCGTCGATGGCGGACTGGCTTTCGTACCAGACTCCCAGATTGCGCTCGGTCCAGGCCGCGAACTGGGCGGCATACCCGTAAGCATCGGCCCCCGCCTGATGCGCCGTTCGCGCCAATTCCTGTGCATGGGCGAGCGCCAGCGAAGTTCCGCGGCCGAGCGTCGGGTTGGTGTGCGTGGCGCTATCGCCGACAAGCAGAAAGCCTGTGACGATCGGTCCCTCGTCGTCCACCAGCCAGCGCCGCCCGTTGTGAACATTCGCGAAGGGTTGTGGGGTGGTCATCCCTACGCCTGCCTTCAGCCAAGGCGCGCAAAGAGGCTCCTCGGCCGCGACCCGATCGAAGATCGCCGGATCGAACAGTCTCTTACGCAGCGGGTCTTCGTGGCTGAGCCCGATCATGATGCAGAACGTGCGGCGGTCCGCCGGAGCGGCCATGAAGAGGCCGTACGGCGCCTGGGTTCCGGGCGGGCCAAGTTGCTCCGGCGCTGGCGCTCCGTCCTTCAGCCGATACCAGCGCGTGAGATAGGAAAACCCCACCTCCTGATGCTGTTCGGGACAGGGCCTGGCGCCGATCGCGGCAAGCCATTGGCGCGCATGGGTTCCTCTACCCGATGCATCGACAACAAGGTCTCCCTCGAGCGCCTCGCCGCTTGCGAGACGGACACCCGTGACGTGCGGGACACGCCCCTCCGAACGGGCAATCAGTTCCTTTACGGCGACTCCGGGCAGGATTTCGACCCCGGGCTGCTGCTCGACAGCGCTACGAAGCGCCTGTTCGAACGTCGTCCGGCGGGTTCCCAGAAGCATTGGCAGCTCCGGCGGCGTCGGGTCGATCATTGGAACCGTGACCGCCCCTTGGCTCAGCGCCGCGAAGACCTCAGGCGCCTCCTCCAAAAGGACGCGACACGACAGCGCCAGAAACTGGTGAGCTTGTCTGATCTGTCCAACGCCGCGACGGTTCCATTTATCAAAGCAGGCGTCCGCATCCGCAGCGGGCCCATCAGCATCGCGTTCGACCAAAATAACGGAATGGCCTCGCCTGGCTGAAAATAGAGCAGCGCCGAGTCCCGCTGGCCCCGCCCCAACCACAATCAGGCGAGCCATATGGAAGCCCTAACCTCTCGAATCAGCTGCCGGAGCGTCAAACTACGCGGCGCCGGATACGGAGGCGGCCCAGCGCGGACCGTACCGCCCCGAGCCTTTGATGACAATGATGGGCGAATGTCCGCTTTGGGGTTGCGGTCAGGCGCTGGCGGCCAACCAGCTGACATTGACGCCCGGGCGGACCTCGCTCCCGGGAGGGGACCTTCGGAATAGCCCAGTCCATCAAGCGTCGGCTGGGCCTAGTCGCGCGGCGGGCGGCTCAGGGTGAAGGTTTCGAAGGGGGCGAGTTGGCCGCCCGATCCGACGACGTCGTAGTCGGTGACCTTAATGGTGGTGTGGCCGCCCGGGCGTGAGCCCGGATCGAGGGTGAAGGCGGCGAAACCGTAGGCGTGGGCGGCGTTTCGCACCGCCGACCAGGGCGCCGGCTCCCGCACGTAGACCGGCGGTCGCTTGCCGGTCGTCGGGTTGGGTTCGCTCACCGCGGTGATGACGCGGCACTGCGGCGGGTTGAAGAACTCATGATTGGACGGGCGCGAGGTTCCGCCGCCAATTCCCGCCGCTGCAAGCAGCTTGCGGCGGGTTGCTCGTTCAAATTATCAACGATGGCCGAGCGAAAGTCTCGAAAGCGGCGGAAGGTCGCCCCCCTATTTGGCTGGAAGTCGAATAGACAGCGCCCCCAGGTCAATCGTGTCGGGAGTTCGGACTTGAAGCTTGCGGACATTCTCATCGCCCACGGTCTGGCCACATCGGCGGACATCATCGAGGCGCTGGAAAACCAGCGCCGCGAGGGAGGGTCGCTCGGCGACTGTCTTGTCCGGTTGGGCAAGCTCGGCGCGGAGGATCTCGAGCGTGTCCTGGACATGGCGCCCAGATCGCCGCAGTCGATCGACGACACCGGCCTCTCCGTGGCCAGCCTGCTGAACCTGATGGTCAAGGTCATCCACCTGAACGCCGAGACCACCACCTCAGAGATCGGCGGCGTCCTGAAGCTGCCGCCGCTTGCGGTTCAGACGCTGATCGCGCAAGCCAAGGAGCGCAACCTGCTGGATACGCTGGGTGCGGCCCGGCAGGGCGGCTCGACCGAGATCCGCTACGCACTCACCGCCAAGGGCCTGGAATGGGCCCGCCAGGCGATGGACCAGAACGAATACGTCGGACCGGCGCCGGTGCCCCTGGCGGCCTACAGCGAACAGATCGCCCGCCAGCGCATCGGCAACGAGCGGGTCGACCGGGCGGCGATCGACAAGGCCTTCAAGGATCTGATCGTCGCGCCGGCCCTCGTGCGGGAGATCGGACCGGCGGTGAACTCCGGTCGGTCGATCCTGCTCTACGGCCCCGCCGGCAACGGCAAGACGTCGATCGGCGAGCGGGTCGGCAGCCTGTTCCGGGAGGTGATCTACATCCCCTATTGCTTCGAGGTGGAAGGCCAGATCATCAAGGTTTTCGACCCCTCCGTGCACAAGAAGGTCGAAAGACAGCTCCAGGAACTCCCCGAAGGCCCCAGCCTTCGCCGCGACGATCTCGACACGCGCTGGGTGGCCTGCTGGCGGCCGCTGCTGATCACCGGGGGCGAGCTGACGCTCGAGATGCTCGACCTCAGTTTCAATCCCCTGGCCAAGTTCTATGAAGCGCCGCTTCACATCAAGGCCCTCGGCGGCATCTTCATGATCGACGACTTCGGGCGCCAGATCGTCTCGCCCGCCGCCTTGCTCAACCGTTGGATCGTGCCGATGGAGAGCCGGGTCGAGCGCCTGAAGCTGCACAGCGGCAAGAGCTTCGAGCTGCCGTTCGACGAACTGGTGATCTTCTCCACCAACCTGTCTCCGGGCGAGCTGATGGACCCCGCCTTCCTGCGCCGCATCCCTTACAAGATCGAGGTGGGCGGCCCGACCGTCGAGGAGTACCGGTTGATCTTCGGCGCCATCGCCCGCAAATTCGGCCTCGAGGCGGACGACCTGCTGATAGACGAGGTCATCCATGAGCTGCGCGTGCGCAACGACTTTCCCCTCGCCGGTTTCCAGCCGAAGTTCATCATCGATCAGGTGCTGGCCGCCGCGAAATTCGAGGGCGCCGCGCCGCGACTGACGTCCGAATACGTGTCGCTGGCGCTGCGCAATCTCTACACCAAGGACACCCCCGGCTACGGTCGGCGCGGCGGCTCCAGCCGGAATGTGGCGGACCTTGACGACGCCCGCGTCGTCGACCGCCGGGTCGTGGCCGCCTAGGCCAAAATCCGCGGGGATGAGCGGAGGTGGGAGGTGGCTTTGGCACGTCGACCTTGACATTCTCATATAAAGATATCCTTATATCCCGATGTCGATGACCTCCGACCAGGCGGTGGCGGTTCTGCGGGCGGCGGCGGAGCCGACGCGGCTGCGCATCCTCGCCCTGCTGGCGCGCGAGGAGCTGGCGGTGCTGGAGCTGTGCCGCATCCTCGGCCAGAGCCAGCCACGCGTCTCCCGCCACCTCAAGCTGTTGGCCGAAGCGGGCCTGGTCGAGCGCTTTCCCGACGGCGCCTGGGTCTTCTATCGCCTCACGGCGACGGAGGCTCGCGCCCTGGTGGACCAGACCCTGGCCTTGGTCTCGCCCGATGACCCCATTTTTGCGAGCGATGCCGAACGCCTGACGGGGGTAAGCGAGGAGCGCGGCGCCCAGGCCGCCGCCTACTTCGCCGAGAACGCCGAGCGCTGGGACGAGATGCGCTCCCTGCACACCGCCGAGGCCGCCGTCGAGGCCGCCATCCTCGACGCCGCCGGCGAGGGACCCTTCCAGCGCATCGTCGACCTGGGCTCGGGCACGGGACGCATGCTCACCCTGCTGGGGAACCGGGCGAGATCCGCCATCGGCCTCGACCTCTCCCGCCAGATGCTCAACATCGCCCGGAGCCATGTCGCCGACGCCGGCCTCGGCGCCTGCGAACTGCGCCACGGCGACATCCTGGGCACCGGCCTGCCGGACGGTTGCGCCGACCTGGTGGTGGTCCACCAGGTGCTGCACTACCTCGCCGATCCCGCCTCGGCCGCGGCCGAGGCGGCGCGACTGGTTGCGCCCGGCGGCAAGCTCCTGATCGTGGATTTCGCGCCGCACGAACTGGAGTTCCTGCGTGCTGAACATCGCCACCGGCGCCTGGGGTTCTTCGATTCCGAGATCGAGCGCTGGCTGGCCGCCGCCGGCCTGTCCGCCCTGAGCGTCCGCTCTCTGCCGCCCGCCGCCCACGGCGGGCTCACCGTCAAGATCTGGAGCGCCAGTCGGGACGCCGGCCGCGTGAGGCTGATCGCATGAACGATCTTTCCGCCTTTGCAACGACCCCCACACACAGTGCTTTGGGGCCGGTCGCCCGCGCCGGCCGTCCGGGACGCCGGCCGCCCAGGATCTCCTTCGAGTTTTCGCCGCCCAAGACCCCGGAGGCGGAGGAGAGCCTGTGGCAGGCCATCCGGCGGCTCGAACCCCTCGACCCCGAATTCGTCTCGGTCACCTACGGCGCCGGGGGATCCACGCGCGAGCGCACCCACCGCACGGTGATGCGGATGCTCGACGAGACGCGGCTGCGCCCCGCGGCCCACCTCACCTGTGTCGATGCCTGCCGCGACGACGTCGACCGGGTGATCGAGGACTACTGGAACGCCGGCGTCCGCCACATCGTCGCCCTGCGCGGCGACCCGCCGGGCCAGATCGGCGGCAGCTATCAGCCGCGCGCAGACGGCTACGCCAACGCCACCGAGCTCGCCCAGGCCATCGCCGCCAAGGGCGCGTTCGAGATCTCCGTGGGCCTCTATCCCCAGGTCCACCCGGAGAGCCCGTCGGTCGCCCACGACATCGACGTCCTCAAGGCCAAGGTCGACGCCGGCGCGACGCGGGCGATCACCCAGTTCTTCTTCGACATCGACGGCTTCCTGCGGTTCATGGACCAGGTGCGCAAGGCCGGCGTCACCATCCCGATCTGCGCCGGGATCATGCCTGTCACCAATTTCAAGGGCCTGATGAGGATGTCGGCGCCCTGCGGCATCGTCCTGCCGGACTGGCTCGGCAACCTCTTCGAGGGACTGGACAAGGATCCCGACACGCGCCGCCTCATCGCCGGGTCGGTATCCGCCGAGATGTGCGCCCGCCTCGAGGAGGAGGGCTTCGAAGACTTTCACTTCTACACCTTGAACCGCGCCGACCTGGTCTACGCCATCTGCCGGGTCCTGGGCGTGAGGGAGCAGGCGTCATGACCACCACCGCGAAGTCCCGCCCGATCCTGTCGCGGGGCGATCGTATCGAGGCCCTCACGGCCGCCGCCCGGCGGCGCATCCTCGTTCTCGACGGCTCGTGGGGCGTGATGATCCAACGCCGCGGCCTCTCGGAAGCCGATTTCCGGGGGCAGCGTTTCGCCGACCACCACATGACGCTCAAGGGCGACAACGACCTGCTCTGCCTGACACGGCCGGACATCGTCAGCGAGCTGCATGACGCCTATTTCGAGGCTGGCGCGGACATCGGCGAGACCAACACCTTCAACGCCACGCGCCTCAGCCAATCGGACTATGGCCTGGAGAGCGCGGTTACCGACCTCAACCTGGCCGCCGCCACGCTGGCCCGGGAATCGGCCGATCGCTGGACTGCCGCCCAGCCCGACAAACCGCGGTTCGTCGCCGGGGCCATCGGCCCGCTCAGCCGCACCCTCTCGATGTCCTCCGACGTCAACGACCCGGGGGCCCGGCAGGTGACCTTCGACGCCGTCCACGACGCCTATCTCGAACAGGCCCGCGCCCTGCATCGCGGCGGCGTGGACCTGTTCCTGGTCGAGACCATCTTTGACACCCTCAACGCCAAGGCCGCCATCAAGGCGCTCCTCGATCTGGAGGACGAAGGCTTCGAGCCGCTGCCGATCTGGATCTCCGGCACCATCACCGACCGCTCGGGCCGCACGCTGTCCGGCCAGACGGTGGAGGCGTTCTGGAACTCTGTCCGCCACGCCCGGCCGTTCGCGGTGGGCTTCAACTGCGCCCTTGGCGCCGACCTTATGCGCCCACACGTCGCCGAGCTCGCCCGCATCGCCGACACCCTGGTCGCCGCCTATCCGAACGCCGGCCTCCCCAACGCCTTCGGCGAGTACGACGAAACGCCGGACGAAACGGCCGCTCACCTGAACGAGTGGGCGTCGAGTGGCCTGGTCAACATCCTGGGCGGCTGCTGCGGCACCACCCCCGAGCACATCGCCGCCATCGCCCGCGCCGTGGAAGGCAAGCCTCCACGGAAGATCCCCGACCGCCCCAAGGCCATGCGCCTCTCCGGCCTCGAAGCCTTCGAACTCGCGTGAAAGAGAAGGTTCACCACAGAGACACAGAGGACACAGAGAAGCCGGTGTTCCTGCCGCGTAGCGGCGTTCCTTTCCACAATTGTGGGATCGAACGCGCCTTCGGCGCCGAACAACGGTAAACTCTGTGTCCTCTGTGTCTCTGTGGTGAATACGTTCTCTCCGCCCCCCTCCGCTCTCCTGTGAACCCGTAAATGATCCCCACATTCGTCAATATCGGCGAGCGGACCAACGTTACCGGCTCCGCCCGTTTCCGCAAGCTGATCAGCGACGGCGACTATCCCGCCGCCCTGAAGGTGGCGCGGGACCAGGTCGCGGCCGGCGCCCAGGTCATCGACGTCAACATGGACGAGGGCCTGCTCGATTCCGTCCACGCCATGACGACGTTCCTGAACCTCGTCGCCGCCGAGCCCGACATCGCCCGCGTACCGATCATGATCGACAGCTCCAAGTGGGAGGTGATCGAGGCCGGCCTCAAGTGCGTGCAGGGCAAGGCCATCGTCAACTCGATCAGCATGAAGGAGGGCGAGGCCAAGTTCCTCGAGCAGGCGGTCAAGTGCCTGCGCTACGGCGCCGCCGTGGTGGTGATGGCCTTCGACGAGCAGGGCCAGGCCGACACCCGCGATCGCAAGGTGGCGATCTGCGAACGCGCCTACCGCCTGCTGACCGAACAGATCGGCTTTCCGGCCGAGGACATCATCTTCGACCCCAACATCTTCGCCATCGCGACGGGGATCGAGGAGCACGACAACTACGGCGTCGACTTCATCGAGGCGACCCGGGAGATCAAGCGGCGGCTGCCCCACGCCCGGGTGTCGGGCGGCGTCTCCAACGTCTCGTTCAGCTTCCGCGGCAACGAGCCGGTGCGCCGGGCCATGCATTCGGTCTTCCTCTACCACGCCATCGCCGCGGGCATGGACATGGGCATCGTCAACGCCGGCGACCTGCCGGTCTACGACGAGGTCGATCCGGTGCTGCGCGAGGCGGTGGAGGATGTGATCCTCAACCGCAACCAGCCGGGCGCCACCGAACGCCTGGTCGAGATCGCCCCGCGCTACAAGGGCGGCAAGGCGGTCGAGCGGGTCGTCGACCTGAAATGGCGCGCGGGCACGGTGGCCGAGCGCCTCAGCCACGCCCTGGTGCACGGCATCACCGAGTTCATCGAGGCCGATACCGAGGAGGCCCGCCTCGCCTCCGCGAGGCCCCTCGACGTGATCGAGGGCCCGCTGATGGACGGCATGAACGTCGTCGGCGACCTGTTCGGGGCCGGCAAGATGTTCCTGCCGCAGGTGGTCAAGTCGGCCCGGGTGATGAAGCAGGCGGTCGCCTGGCTGCTCCCGTACATGGAGGCCGAACTGGCCGGCAAGCCGCGCGAGATGGCGGGGCGCGTCGTGATGGCCACCGTCAAGGGCGACGTGCACGATATCGGCAAGAACATCGTCGGCGTCGTCTTGCAGTGCAACAACTACGAGGTCATCGACCTCGGCGTCATGGTCCCGGCCGACCGCATCCTCGACGAGGCCGAGCGGGTGAAGGCCGACATCGTCGGCCTGTCGGGCCTGATCACCCCATCCCTGGACGAGATGGTGTTTGTCGCCTCCGAGATGCAGCGCCGCGGCTTCTCGGTTCCCCTCCTGATCGGCGGCGCCACCACCAGCCGCACCCACACGGCGGTGAAGATCGAGCCGGCCTACCAGGCGGGTTCGACGACCTATGTCCTCGATGCCAGCCGCGCCGTCGGCGTCGTCTCGGGCCTGCTCTCGCCCACCGACAAGTGCAAGGTCGAGGCCGCCACCCGTGAGGAGTACATCCGCATCCGCGAGCAGTTCGGCCGCGCCCAGGAGGCCAAGGTCCGCACCCCGCTGCCGGCCGCTCGCGCCAACCGCTTTTCCATCGACTGGCAGGCATGGCGCGCGCCGACGCCGAGCTTTCTGGGGACCCGGGTCTTCTCCAACTGGGATCTCGCCGACCTTACCCGCTACATCGACTGGTCCCCGTTCTTCGCCGCCTGGGAGCTCACAGGCCGCTACCCGGCGATCCTGGAGGACGAGGTGGTGGGCGAGGCCGCCCGTGATCTTTTCGCCGACGCCCAGAAGATGCTGAAGAGGATCGTCGCGGAGCGCTGGTTCGAGGCGCGCGGCGTCGTCGGCCTCTGGCCCGCCAACGCCGACGGCGACGACATCGTCGTCTGGACCGACGACACCCGCACTCGCGAGCGCGCCCGCCTGCACACCCTTCGCCAGCAGATGGCCAAGGGCGAGGGCAGGGGCCACGTCGCCCTGGCCGACTTCATCGCTCCCGCCGGCGCCGACTACGTCGGCGGCTTCGCGGTCACGGCCGGCCATGGCGAGGCGGAGATCGCCGCCCGCTTCAAGGCCGACGGCGACGACTACTCCGCGATCCTCTCGGCCGCCCTCGCCGACCGCCTCGCCGAAGCCTTCGCCGAGGCCCTGCACCACAAGGTGCGAATGGAACTCTGGGGTTATGCTCAGACGGAGCCATTCGATATCGACGCCATGCTAGGCGAGAAGTACCAGGGCATCCGCCCCGCTCCCGGCTATCCCGCCCAGCCCGATCATACCGAAAAGGCGACCCTGTTCGAGCTGCTGGACGCCGAGGCGGCGACCGGCATCGCCCTCACCGAGAGCTTCGCCATGAGCCCGGCGTCCTCGGTCTCCGGCCTCTACTTCGCCCATCCCGACGCCCACTACTTCGGCGTCGGCAAGATCGAGCGCGACCAGGTCGCCGACTACGCCGCCCGCAAAGGCTGGGACGCCAAGACGGCGGAGCGCTGGCTCGGCCCGATCCTCAATTACGAGCCGGGGCGGTAGGGCCTTACCCCTTCACTTCGCCCTCGAAGGACGCGCTCCCGAGCGCGCGCTTCGCCAGGCTCGCCGCCACGGCGTTCGCCTTGGCGTTGGGGGCGATGGTGGTCGTAGGGATCGGCATGGCCCAGATGGTGAACCTGTAGTGGTGGACGCCGGACCCCTTTGGCGGGCAGGGGCCATCGTAGGCGGCTTCGCCGAAATTGTTGGTCACTGCCCGCGCTGCACTGGGCAGGGGCTTGACCGCTCTGGGCAGGCCACTGACCGTCGGCGGGAGATCGACGACGATCCAGTGCGACCACAAGGCGGGCTTCACGTCCAGGTCGATCATCGTCAGCACCAGGCTGCGCGTTCCCGCCGGCGCGCCGCTCCAGGCCAGCTGCGGCGAGAGGTTCTGGCCGCCGCAGCGGGTGTAGATGTGTGGCTGACCGATCGGCCCGTTTGGAGCGATGTCGGGGCTGCTGAGCGTCATGGCGGCGAGGGCTGGACCCGCGAGCGCCGTCAGAACAATCGCCAGGGAGACCGTTGTCCGTTTCATCGGGGTAGCCCTCGTTCGAGGTGATGAAGTCGCGATCATTCAACGCGTTGGACGGTCCCCCCGATCCTCACGCGCTTCCCAGCAAAGGCGGTGGGCGTTTCGCCACCCAGCCGGTCGCGGCCTCGTAGGCGTGGGCCAGCCTCAGGCAGTCCATCTCGCCGCCGACCGGGGCGATGATCTGCAGGCCCATCGGAAGCCCGTTGGCGCCGAACCCCGCCGGGGCGGCCAGGGACGGGCAGCCGGACATCGTCACCATGCACACCGCCTTCATCCACTCGTGGTAGGTCGCCATCCTGTGGCCGGCGATCTCGCGGGGCCAGTGCTCGTTCACGTCGAAGGCGAACACCTGGGCGGTGGGCATGACCAGGTAGTCGTGGTGGCCGAAGAGGCGCCGCACCGAACTCGACCAGGCGGTGCGCACGGTGGAGGCGGCGGTGACGTCGAAGGCGGAGAGCTTCAGCCCGTTCTCCACCTCCCACACCACCTCCGGCTTGATAAGCCCCCGCTTGGCGGGATCGGCGTAGTGGATCGCCAGATTGCCGCCCGTCTGCCATTGGCGCAGCTTGATGAATGCCTGCCACGCCGGCTCCGGCGCCCGGTCCGGCGTCGCCTCCTCGACAGTGCAGCCGAGATCCTCGAACGCCTTCAGCGCCCCTCGGCAGACCTCCAGCACGCCGGTTTCGTAGGGCGCCCAGCCACCCAGGTCGCCCAGCCAGCCGATCCGCTTGCCCTTCAGGTCGGCGCCGAGCGGCTCCAGGAACCGCCGGCCCTCGCCGGGCATGGAAAGCGGCGCGCCGGGATCGTACCCCGCCTGCACGGCGAGCAGGCGGGCCAGGTCCGCCACCGTGCGGGCCATCGGCCCGGTGACCCCCATGGACGGCAGCCACACTTCCTCGCCGGCCGTCGGGACGACGCCGAAGCTGGTGCGGAAGCCGTACACATTGTTCCAGCCGGCCGGGTTGCGCAGGCTGCCGCCATAGTCGCTGCCGTCGGCGACCGGCAGCATGCGCAGGGCCAGGGAGACCGCCGCCCCGCCGCTGCTCCCGCCCGCCGACCGCGTCTGGTCATAGGCTCCCCGCGTGGCGCCATAGACGGGATTGTAGGTGTGCGAGCCCAGGCCGAACTCCGGCGTATTGGTCTTGCCGATGAAGATCGCCCCGGCCGCGCGCATCCGCTCCACAGGCAGGCTGTCCTGGGTGGGGACGAAGTCCTTCAGGATGGGCGAGCCCGACGTCGAGCGGATGCCCTTGACCCACTGCAGGTCCTTCACCGCATGGGGAAAGCCATGCAGCGGCCCCATGATTTCCCCGCGGGCCACCTGCTCGTCCCGCACCCGCGCCTGGGCCATCAGGCCCTCGCGGTCCTGCAGGGCGACGATGGCGTTCACCTTCGGATTGAAGGCGTCGACGTGATCGAGGTAGGCGCCCATCACCTCCACGCACGACAGCCGGCGCGAGGTGATGGCGGCCCCGAGCTCGCCGGCGTCCATCATCACGATGTCCGGGACGCGCGGCGCGGTGTCGGCGGGTGGCGCCCCGGCCACCACCACCACGCCTGCTACCGCTCCGCCGGCCAGCGCCAGCGCCTCGCGGCGGTCCGGCCCCAGTCCCGCCGTGTCCGGCGCGTCCTCATCCATCGCTGCGTTCCCCGCAAATGCTCCGCACGGCTTCGCGTCAGGCGGCCGCGATGTCTGCCGGATCGTAATAGGCCCGCATCTCGATGATCTTGCCCGCCTCGTCAAAGAGCTGGGTTTCCACGAAATGGATCACGCCACGGCTCGTGTTCACGCGCGCGCCCATCGCCGCGTAGTTGGTCGTGGTGCTGATCAGCGGCGTCACCGGCTCGATCTGCAACTTCTGGCCCTGAATCGCCCCTTCGTAGAACGCGCGTATTTCCGCGAGCCCGCGGTAGAGCTTGCCGCCCACTGGATCCTCGCAGGTGGCGGCCTCGGCGTAGTGCGCCATCACCGCGTCGACATCGCCGCTGGCGAGGCTGTCTATATAGCTTTGCAAGCGCGCCTTGATCTCCGAGCCTGTCGCCATCGTCGTCTCCGTTGATTGAGGTTTTCGCAGAACGTCACGTCCGCGCGAGCCATCCACTACGCAGGCGGAGGGTCCAGAGCGTTGCTGGCCGTCACGACCTCGGCCCAGGCGGCCGGGTCGTACCCCTCGATGGCCGTGAACGTCCCCGTCCCGGCGCCCTCCCGCAGGGACCGGACGGCGGCGTACTCCGGCGAGGCGTAGAAGGCCTTGGCCTGCTCCAAGGACGGGAATTCGACGATGATGGTGCGCCGGCCGTCGTCCTCGCCTTCAAGGACCGCCGTCTCGCCGCCGCGGACGATGAACCGGCCGCCGAACTGCGCGATCACCCGCGGCGAGTGCTTCATGTACTCGCGATAGCGGTCCCAGTCGTTCACCTGGACACGGGCGATGAGGTAGGCGGGCGTTCGCGTCACAGGGCGGCCTTCGGGTTGGCGGGGAACATCACGCCCGCAAACCTAGACCGGCCCGCCGGTCCCGTCGACGGCGTCTTGTCAGGGCTGGCCGGTCGTGGGCGCGCCTGGGGCCGGGGGCGCGGCGTCGGTCGCCGAGGTGGTGTTGTACTTCAGCACCTTGCCGAGCAGGGCCGACTTGGCGGCCAGCTCGTGGGCGTTGGCGTCGCAGCGATCGGGGAGGGCCCAGGAGAGCCAGGCGCGGGCCAGTTCGCGGCGGGTCTTCTCCTCCGCCGGCGTCCAGATTGCCCGGCCCATCTTCACAGCCTGCGCGCCGCGCGGCGAGATCACCTGGGCGCTGGCCTTCTCGGCGCCCTCGACCGCATCGGCCAGCACCTTCAGCTCGTCGCGGGCGGCCGAGATGTCGCTGGCGTAGGGTTCCTTCTCGTTCTTCACCGACGAGCCGAACAGCTTGTCGATGTCGCGCAGGTCCGGCTTCACGCGGTCATAGACATCCAGATATTCGCTCATCGCGCCGTAGCACCAGGCGGCCAGCTCATAGGGCTGGGCCGGGGCCGAAGAGGGCAGGGGTTCGCCCTCCTTCTCGGCCCGGGCCAGGCCGGCAGAGCCAAGGGCAAGAGCGAGTACGGCGAGCGAAACGGCGGAGAACGGGCGGAAGGCCTTCATTACGCAGTCCTTGTCGTGTGGCGACGCTTGGCGGGGACTAACGCCGGCGCACGAAAACGGTTCCGGCCGAATAGCCCGCACCGAACGAACAGATCAACCCGGTCTCGCCCGCCGCGAAGTCGTCGCTGTGGCGGTGGAAGGCGATGATCGAGCCGGCCGAACTGGTGTTGGCGAATTCGTCCAGGATGATAGGGTTCTCCTCCGGGCTCGGTTCGCGGCCCAGGACCCGGCGGGCGATGAGCTCGTTCATGTTGATATTGGCCTGGTGCAGCCACAGGCGCTTCAGGGCGGTCGGCGCGATCCCCAGATCGGCGGCGTGCTGCAGGATCATCTCGCTGACCAGGGGGACGACCTCGCGAAACACCTTGCGCCCTTCCTGTACGAACAGCTTGTCGGCCGCGCCAATCCCCTCCGGCGCGCAGCGATTGAGGAAGCCGAAGTTGTTTCGGATGTTGTTGGAGAACTGCGTCTTCAGCCGTGTCCCCAGGATGTCCCAGCCGCCGGCCGCCTCGTCCGCGGCCTCGACGATGACCGCCGTCGCCACGTCGCCGAAGATGAAATGGCTGTCGCGGTCGCGGAAGTTCAGGTGGCCGGAGGTGATCTCCGGATTGACCACCAGCACCGCGCGGGCGTCGCCGGCGGAGATGTAGTCCGCGGCCGTCTTGATCCCGAAGGTCGCCGAGGAGCAGGCGACGTTCATGTCGAAACCGAACCCGCCCGTCCCCAGGGCCTGCTGGATCTCGATCGCCATGGCTGGATAGGCCCGCTGCATGTTGGAGGCGGCGCAGATGACCGCATCGATGCGCTCAGGCGCCTTGCCCCAGCGCCGCAGCGCCTCGTGCGCCGCCGCCACGCCGATCTCGGCCAGGATGGAAATCGCCTCGTTCGGCCGCTCGGGGATGTCGGGGCGCATGATACGGGGGTCGATCACCCCCGCCTTTTCCACAACATAGCGCGACTTGATCCCCGACGCCTTCTCGATGAACGCCTCGGACGAGGGGATCAGCGCGGCGACTTCGCCCGCCGCGATCGCCTCGGCGTGT
>JAQGIW010000030.1 GCA_028290905.1 Caulobacteraceae bacterium
CCAACTCGATCCCAACCCTCAGGCGACGGCTCGCCGTCGCCTTGGCAAATCGCCTCCAACGATGTCCATGCTGCACCAGAGCGATGGTCGGCCCGCCAAACACTCGCAATTTATGACGCAGTAAGACCAGAGCGCGTTCCGAAAAGTGGGAACCGGTTTTCGGATGAAACGCGCGGCAAAACAAGAACTGGAGCGGGCGATCTGGTTCCATCAGATCGCAACCTGCTCTAGCCGTCGGCGTCGGGGCGGAGGGTCAGGGTCTCGAGCTTCGCCTGGCGCAGAACCTTCACCGGCAGGTCTCGGCCGGCGGCGTCGTCGGTGAGCAGGCGGTGCAGGTCGTCGACGGTGAACACCGCCTGGCCGTCGAATTCCAGGATCAGGTCGCCCTGGCGCAGTCCGCCGCGCTCGGCGGCGCCGCCCGCTGCTTCCATGACCAGGACGGCGGTGTCTGCGTCGCGTTGCAGCCGGCGCGCTAGGCGGGAGTCGAGCAGGGTGGTCTGGCCGGCCAGGCCCAGCCGGGCGCGCTTCACCCGCCCATCGCGCATCAGCCGGGCGGTGACGTCCACGGCGGTGTCGATACCGATGGCGAAGCAGAGGCCCTGGGCGTGGCCGATCATGGCGGTGTTGATCCCAACGACACGCCCGGCGCCGTCCACCAGCGGGCCGCCGGAGTTGCCCGGATTGAGCGGCGCGTCGGTCTGGATCACGCTCTCGATCAGCCGGCCGCCAGGCGAACGCAGGGTGCGGCCGAGCGCGCTGACGATGCCGGCGGTGACCGTGGCCTGGAAGCCGAGGGGGTTGCCGATGGCCACCACCAGTTGGCCGACCTTGAGGGCGTTGGACGAGCCGAACGCCGCGTGCGGCAGGCCGGTCCCCGCCAGGCGAAGCACCGCCAGGTCGGTGGCCGGGTCGTCCCCGATCACGGTGGCGGCGAACCGGCGGCCGTCGGTGAGGCTGGCCGTGACCTTGGCCGCGCCCGCGACCACGTGGCTGTTGGTCAGCAGATAGCCGTCCGGCGCGAACAGCACGCCCGAGCCGGTTCCGCCGCGGCCGTTCCTGGCCTCGGCCGAGATGTGGACGACCGCCGGGCCGACGGTTTCGAACGCGTGCACGACCCGGGCGGAATAGGGATCGAGCGCCTCGTCCAGGCGCTCAGCAATGTCATAGGGCATGGCGAAAAGGTGGGGAGGGCGGCGTTGCGCGCAAGGTCGCGGCTTCCCTGGCTGGGTGTCACCGCAGTGCTGGCCCGCGCACCCCTGCGCCTCTCCCGTCGACCTCCTGTGCCGCGGAACTCTCGACCCGGCGCCCACGACCGGACCGTTCTTCTCCAAAGCGCCGGTGAACTGATCCAGGAGCAACGGACCTATTTCGCGAGCCTGACGTCTGGCCGGGTCGTCACAGTCGACCGGATGCCTGAGCGCTCCTAGTAGAGCACCGACGGCAACCACGCGCCCTGGGGTTCGCTGTAGAGGCCGATGGTCATCAGGGTCATCGACTGGGTCACCTTCAGGCCCTTGCCGAGGCACCAGCGCATGAGGGCGCCATTGCGGGAGGGGACCAGGAAGCCCGGGCCGAGGAAGGCCGGCGCAGCGGCGATCAGGGCCTCGAGATCGTCCGTGGTCTCGGTGACCGCATGGCCGAAGAAGGCGACCTGGGTCGCATAGCCGGTGATCCGCCCGTCGCGTTCGACCACGCTGGCGACGCCCTGGCGCACGGCGTCCCCCAGTTCGCCGCCGCGCGCGAAGCCATGGACGGCGGCGCAGAGGGCGTTGCAGGCGCCGAGATCCGCTTGCGTCGCCGGGCGCACGATGTAGGCGTCGATCGCCTGGCCGAGCGGCGGCCCCTGCATGCAGGAGAGGTGCTCGCGCACGTCGAAGCCCAGCTTGGAATAGAGCGACAGGGAGCGGGTGTGGTAGCCGGCCTGTACCAGGCGGATGCCGGCGAAGCCCCGGGTGGCCGAGCGATCCATCACCGCTTGCATCAGGCGCCCGCCGACGCCCCGGTTCTGCACCGAGGGATCGACGGTGATCGGCCCGACGCCCGAGATCGCGTCGCCCTCGTAGAGGAAGTTGCTGCCGACGATCACCCCGTCGTCTTCGGCGACCACGCCATAGACGTCCGGCCGGGCCACCATGCCGCCGACGAGGCCCCGTCCCACCTCGACGCTTGGAAGGTCGGGCGGGAAATTGTGGGCGGTGGCGATGGCGTGGAACGCTTCGTAGCAGATGCGCCCGCACTCGCCGGCGTCCTCCGCGCGCGCCTCCCGGATCTGGATCATCATCGCTCCCCCTCGCTCGGCGTCTTCAGTCGGTCCTCATCAGTCGGTCGTCATCCCGCAGCATAGCTCTGAAGCGAGCGCACCTCCAGCGGCCCCGCCGCCTGGGCGGCGATGGCCTGGGCGGCGGCCAGGGCCCCTGCGGAGGTCGTGAAATAGGGGATCTTCATCATCAGGGCGGCGCGGCGCAGGGAGAAGCTGTCCTGCAGCGACTGCGCCCCTTCGGTGGTGTTGAACACCAGCTGGATCTCGCGGTTCTTCATGGCGTCCAGGACGTGCGGACGGCCCTCCAGGACCTTGCGCACCCGCTGGACGGGGTACCCCCGGCTCGCGAGGTAGTCGTGGGTGCCGCTGGTCGCCACCACGCGGAAGCCCTGCTCGAGCAGCAGCCGAACCGGCTCCTCGATCCACGGCTTGTCGGCGTCCTTGACCGAGACGAACACCGCGCCCGCCTTGGGCAGGATCACGCCGCCGGCCAGCTGGCTCTTGGCGAAGGCGCGGGCGAAGGCGGGCGCGAGACTCTCGCCCGGGCGACGCCAGTCGAGCCCCATCACCTCGCCGGTGGAGCGCATCTCGGGCCCCAGCACGGTGTCGACCCCGGCGAAGCGGGCGAAAGGGAAGACCGCTTCCTTGACGGCCACGTGGCCGTAGGGCGTCTCCTTCAGGCCGAAGCCGGCGAGGGGCGCGCCGGCCATGACCTTGGCGGCGATGGCGGCGATGGGCTGGCCGATGGTCTTGGCGACGAAGGGAACCGTGCGGCTGGCGCGTGGATTGACCTCGAGGACGAAGATGCGCGGGGCGTCGGAGAGCGGTTCCTCGATGGCGAACTGCACGTTCATCAGGCCGCGCACGTTCAGGGCGCGGGCCATGGCTTCGGTCTGGCGCTTCAGCGCCTCGACGGTGTCCGGCCGGAGCGAGAAGGGCGGCATGGAGCAGGCGCTGTCGCCCGAGTGCACGCCCGCCTCCTCGATGTGCTCCAGGACGCCGGCCACGAACACGGTCTCGCCGTCGCTCAGGGCGTCCACGTCCACCTCGGTGGCGCGCGACAGATAGGCGTCGATCAGGACGGGGGAGTCGCCTGAAACCTTGAGGGCGGTCTGGATGTAGCGGCCGAGCTGTTCCTCGTCCCGCACGATCTCCATGGCTCGGCCGCCCAGCACGTTGGAGGGGCGGATCACCAGGGGAAAGCCCACCTGGCGGGCGCCGGCGAGGGCTTCCTCGGCATTGCGGGCGATGGCGTTGACCGGCTGGCGGATGTCGAGCTGTCGGAGAAGCTGCTGGAAGCGCTCGCGGTCCTCGGCCAGGTCGATGGCGTCGGGGGAGGTGCCGAGGATCGGGACCCCCGCCCGCTCCAGGGGGTGGGCCAGCTTCAGCGGCGTCTGGCCCCCGAACTGGACGATCACGCCCAGGAGTTCGCCCTGCGAGGCCTCCACCTCGATGAGTTCCAGCACGTCCTCGGCGGTGAGCGGCTCGAAGTAGAGGCGGTCGGAGGTGTCGGGGTCGGTGGAGACGGTCTCGGGGTTGCAGTTGACCATGATCGATTCGACGCCGATGTCGGTCATGGCGAAGGCGGCGTGGCAGCAGCAGTAGTCGAACTCGATGCCCTGGCCGATGCGGTTGGGACCGCCGCCGAGGATGATCGCCTTGCGTCGCGTCGTCGGCTCGGACTCGCACTGCGGGGACTGGCCGAGGACCCCGCTCTCATAGGTCGAATACATGTAGGGCGTGGCGGCGGCGAACTCTGCGGCGCAGCTGTCGATGCGCTTGTAGACGGGCCTGACCCCGAGCGCGCGGCGGGCGCCGCGGACGTCGCCTTCGGCGCCGCCGGTGAGCCTCGCCAGACGCGCGTCGGAGAAGCCCAGCGCCTTCAGCTTGCGGAAGGCTGACGCGTCGGCGGGCAGGCCCTCGGCGCGGATCTTCGCTTCCGTTCCGATGAGCGATTCGATCTGGCGCAGGAACCAGGGTTCGTAGGCGCAGGCGGCGTTCACCGCCTCCACATCCAGGCCATGGCGGAAGGCCTGGGCGATGACGCGCAGGCGGTCGGGGGTGGGATCGCCCAGGGCGCGCACGATGGCCGCCCGGCCGCCGACCGGGTCGTTGGCGCCCGGGATGTCGATCTCGTCCAGGCCGTCGAGGCCGGTCTCCAGACCGCGCAGGGCCTTCTGCAGGCTTTCGGCGAAGGTGCGGCCGATGGCCATGACCTCGCCGACCGACTTCATCTGGGTGGTGAGGCGCGGTTCGGACCCGGGGAACTTCTCGAAGGCAAAGCGGGGAATCTTGGTGACCACATAGTCGATCGAGGGCTCGAACGAGGCCGGGGTGGCGCCGGTGATATCGTTGACGAGCTCGTCGAGGGTGTAGCCGACGGCGAGGCGGGCGGCGACCTTGGCGATGGGAAAGCCGGTGGCCTTGGAGGCCAGGGCCGAGGACCGCGACACCCTGGGGTTCATCTCGATCACCACCATGCGCCCATCGGCCGGATTGACCGCGAACTGCACGTTCGAGCCGCCGGTCTCCACGCCGATCTCGCGCAGGACCGCGATCGAGGCGGCGCGCATGCGCTGGTATTCCTTGTCGGTGAGGGTGAGGGCGGGGGCGACGGTGATCGAATCGCCGGTGTGCACGCCCATCGGATCGATGTTCTCGATCGAGCAGACGATGATGCAGTTGTCCGCCTTGTCGCGGACGACCTCCATCTCGAACTCCTTCCAGCCCAGAACGCTCTCCTCGATCAGCACCTCGTGGGTGGGGGAGAGGTCGAGGCCGCGCTCGACGATTTCGCGGAACTCCTCGAGGTTGTAGGCGATGCCGCCGCCGGTGCCGGCCAGGGTGAAGGAGGGCCGGATGATCGCCGGCAGGCCGACCAGGGCCTGGGCCTCCATGGCTTCCTCCAGGGAGTGCGCGGCGCGGGATTTCGGGCTCTCCAGCCCGATGGCGTCCATGGCGTCGCGGAATTTCTGCCGGTCCTCGGCCTTGTCGATGACGTCGGCCCGCGCGCCGATCATCTCGACGCCGTACCGCGCCAGGGCGCCGGAGGCCTCCAGGGCCAGGGCGGTGTTGAGCGCCGTCTGGCCGCCCATGGTCGGCAGCAGGGCGTCCGGCCGTTCGCGGGCGATGATCCGCTCGACCGTCTCGGGCGTGATCGGCTCGACGTAGGTCACGTCAGCCACGTCCGGGTCGGTCATGATGGTGGCCGGGTTGGAGTTGACCAGGATGATCCGGTAGCCGTCGGCCCGCAGGGCCTTGCAGGCCTGGACCCCCGAATAGTCGAACTCGCAGGCCTGGCCGATGACGATCGGGCCGGCGCCGATGATCAGGATACTGGCAATGTCGGTGCGTCTGGGCATGGCGGTCTCGCGCGCGAAAGCGGCCGCGGGAACGCGCGTCCGGTGGCGGTCTTGGGTTGTGGGCTAAACGGCGCGTTTAGAGGCGCGGCGGCTCCAGGGCAAGCTTCACGTCTGGACGCCAGCGATCCGAGGCGGGGAATTGATGAACCAAACCGCTTAAGGCGTCGTTTAGGAAGCGTCGCTATGTCTTTCGGTCGCTCAACCGGAGTACCCCATGTCGTTCTCCAAATCGGCCTGGCTGGCCCTGGCGCTGTCGATCGGAGAGACGACGGTGGCCGCCGCCCAGACGGAGCCCGGCCAAAGGGAGCTCAACCAGACGGAACTCGGCCAGACGGACATCGGCAAGACCCCGATGGTCGGCGGAGCGCCCATGTTCCCCTACAGGAACATCATCCAGAACGCGGTGGAGTCGAAGGATCACACCACCCTGGTGGCGGCCGTGAAGGCGGCCGGGCTGGTCCAGACGCTGGAGGGCCCTGGGCCCTACACCGTGTTCGCGCCGACCAACGAGGCCTTCGAGAAGCTTCCCCCCGGCACGGTGGCGGGACTGCTCAAGCCGGAGAACAAGGCCGCCCTCGTCAAGGTCCTCACCTACCATGTGGTGGCCGGCAAGCTGACCGAGGCACGGCTCCGCTCGGCGATCAAGGCCGGCGGCGGGATGGCGACACTGACCACCGTGGAGGGCGAGCCGCTGACGGTCAGCCTGTACGACGACAGGATCACCCTGACCGACGCCAAGGGCGGGACGTCCACGGTCACCATCGTCAATGTCATGCAGTCGAACGGCCTGATCGACGTCGTCGACGGGGTGCTCACGCCCTGATCCCGGGAGCCGCAACGCGGGTTTGAAGTCGGACTTTAGTCTTGGAAACTTTAGGGGAAATTGAAACCGAAGCCGCTTTCGCCCCGTCTGGTCCTGGCCTACTCAATGATCAAACGGCGCCTTGGAACGGAGGTGCGCATGAGCGTCCCTAGATCAGCCTGTCTGGCCGCAGCTTTCGCGCTCACGCTGGGCGCAGGCATGGCCTCGGCCGCCCAGACGGCCGGCGGCAAGGACCCCATGGCGGGGGGCGCGCCGGTCTATCCCTACAAGAACATCATCGAGAACGCCGGGGCGTCCAAGGACCACACGACCCTGGTGGCGGCGGTGAAGGCGGCGGGACTGGAGCAGACCCTGGAAGGGCCGGGACCGTTCACCGTGTTCGCGCCCACCAACGAAGCCTTCGAGAAGCTGCCGCCCGGCACGGTTGAAAGCCTGCTCAAGCCTGAAAACAAGGCCGCCCTGGTCAAGGTCCTCAGCTACCATGTGGTGGCCGGCAAGCTGACCGAGGCGAGGCTGCGGTCGGCGATCAGGGCGGGCGGCGGGACCGCCACCCTGACGACCCTGGCCGGCGAGCCCCTTACCGCCAGCCTCTACGACGACAAGATTGTCCTGACCGACGCGCAGGGCGGGACCGCCCACATCGTCGTCGGCAACGTCATCCAGTCGAACGGCCTGATCGACGTGATCGATGCCGGGCTGATGCCCTGAACGGACAAAAGGCCGGCGCTTGCGGCGCCGGCCTTCGAAGTCTCGCTGGAGCGGGTTGCGACCTGACAGGATCAGATCGCCCGCCCTAGTTCGTTGCTTTGAAGCGCGCTTGATTCGAAAACCGTCTCCGGCCTTGCGAAACGCGCTCTAGGCGAGGCCTATTTGTCTCAGCCCTGGAGTTGGCTGGCGGACATCTTGCCGTTCCTGGCGTCGCGCTCGAGCTCGTAGGTGAGCTTCTGGCCCTCACGCAGCGAACCTAGGCCCGCGCGCTCGACGGCCGAGATGTGGACGAAAACGTCGGCTCCGCCAGCGTCAGGCTGAATGAAGCCGTAGCCCTTTTGTCCGTTGAACCATTTAACAGTACCGGTAGCCATGTAGATGCAGTCCTTGAAGTGGAGAATCCCGCACGCTGCGGGATTCGTTTGGCTATCGTGTTCGATGAGGATCGGTAGGCGGGTCCGGAAGCGCCTTGAGAGAGCGCGGAAGAGCGGCCGAACCCTAGCGAATTCGATTGGATGACCATAGCAAGGTCGGGGCGTGG
>JAQGIW010000221.1 GCA_028290905.1 Caulobacteraceae bacterium
AATATGAGCAATCAGGTTGTCTTGATCACTGGCGGACTAACCGGCATCGGGCGCGCCGCCGCCGTCGCCTTCGCCAAGAAGGGTGCGAAGGTGGTGGTTGCTGGTCGGCGTGATGAGGCCGGCAAGGAACTCGTCAAGGAGCTGGGCTCCTTCGGTACGGAGGCCGAGTTTATCAACGCCGACGTCCGCAAGGAGGATGACGTCCGCGCTATGGTCGATAAGACCGTCGCACGGTTTGGCCGTCTCGATGTCGCAGTGAACAACGCCGCCACCGAAGGTGCGGTCGGCCCGATCACCGACCAGACGCCGGAAAGCTTCGCCGCGACGTTCGACACCAACGTCCTCGGCGTGGTGCTGAGCATGAAGCATGAACTGCGCGCCATGCAGGCCCAGGGGAGCGGCAACATCATCAATATCTCCTCGACCTATGGTCACGAGGGGGCGGCCTTTGCTTCGATCTACGTCGGCGCCAAGCACGCCCTCGAAGGCATCACCAAGTCGGTGGCGCTCGAAGTCGCCGGTTCAGGAATTCGCGTGAATGCCGTCGCGCCTGGCCCAACGGACACCGGCATGCTGACCCGCTTCACCGGCACGACGGAGAACAAGGCGGCCCTGGTGGCGCAGGTTCCGCTGGGTCGCCTCGGCCTCTCCGAGGAAGTCGCCGACGGCATCGTCTTCATCGCGTCGGACGAAGCGAAGTTCATCACCGGCCACATCCTCAACGTCGACGGCGGCCACACCGTTAACTGATCCCGAGCGGGCGCGGAGACCTGCTCCGCGCCCGGAAACCACCTTGAAGCGCAAATAGTCGTGGGAGCGCCAAGATGGCGAACGATGATCTTCGCCCCAGTATTGGGGTTTTGGCCGAGCATTTCCCGGGCGAACGCCGCGTCGCCCTCGTGCCGGCGGACGTCCGTCGCCTCGGCAAGTCGGCGACGATCACGGTCGAACGTGGCGCGGGCGCCGAAGCGGGCTTTCCCGATGAGGCGTACATCGAAGCCGGCGCAACGATCGCCCACCGCCCATCGATCGTTTCGTCGGCCGGCGTCGTCGTTGGCGTGCGCGCGCCGTCCGATCTCGCCAGCTTCCACCCCGGAGCCGTGGTCGTTTCGCTCGGCGGCCGCGACGCGGGCGTGGCCCGGGCCGTGTTCGCGCGAGAGCTGAAGCACCTCGCCCTGGAGCGACTGCCGCGCACCACGCGCGCGCAGGCCATGGATGTCCTGTCGTCCCAGGCGACGATCGCCGGTTATGCCGCGGTGATCGAAGGCGCGCGGGCGCTCGACGTCCTCCTGCCGATGCTGACCACGGCGGCCGGGGTGGTGAAGCCGGCCAGGATGATCGCCGTCGGCGCCGGCGTCGCGGGCTTGCAGGCGATCGCCACGGCCCGCCGGCTCGGCGCCGTCGCCCACGGATTCGACGTCCGCGAGGCCGCGCGCGAGCAGGTCGAGAGCCTGGGCGCCCGCTTCGTCTCGCCCGGCGAAGCCCTGAAGGCGCGGGAAGCGGCGAACGGTTACGCCGCTGACCAGTCCGCCGACGAACAGGCCGCGCTGCGACGCGCCCTCGCGCCGACCCTGGCGCACATGCAGCTCATCGTGGCGAGCGCCCAGATTCCCGGCCGCCCCGCCCCCCTCCTGATCGACGACGAAACGCTGGCCGGCCTCGCGCCCGGCACGGTGATCGTCGACCTCGCCGCCGAGAGCGGCGGCAACACCAGCCGTACCGAGCCCGGCGAGACGGTGACCATCGGCGGCGTGAAGATCGTCGCCTCCGTGAACCTTCCCAGCCAGATGCCCGCCGACGCCAGCCGGCTTTTCAGCGGCAACATCCGGGCGCTGCTCGAACATCTGATCCCCGACGAGACCGGCCTGCAGCTTCGCCCCGACGATCCGATCATCGCCGGCCTGCTGGGCGTCGATCAAACCCTGCGCGCCGCCGCGTAGCCACCGAGATCCCGTATGAACTCCACCACGCTAATCCAGCTCTTCGTGTTTCTGCTCGCGGGATTCGTCGGCTTCCAGGCGATCAGCCGGATTCCGCCACTGCTGCACACACCGCTGATGGCGGCGACCAACGCCATCTCCGGCATCTCGCTCGTCGCCTCGCTGGTTTTGGCTGGCTCCCACGCTGGTGTGCTCGCCATCGTCCTCGGGACGGTCGCCGTCGCCTGCGCCATGGCCAATGTCGTCGGCGGCTTTCTGATCACCGACCGGATGCTGGCGATGTTCAAGCGCGCCGACGCCGACAAGGGGGAGGACGCCACAGGCGTGGCCGCCGAATGAGAGACATCCTGATCCAGCTCGCCTATCTCCTGGCGGCCTTCCTCTTCCTGATCGCGCTTCGCGCCCTCGGCAAACCCGACACCGCGCGGCGCGGCATGCAGCTCGCCGCCTTCGGCATGGCGGTGGGCGTAGTGGCCACCCTTCTGAACGCCCGCATCGTCTCCTTTGAATGGATCCTCGTCGGCTCGTTGATCGGCGCCGTCGCCGGATATCCGCTCGGCAAATGGGTGCCGATGACGGCCATGCCGCAGCGTATCGCGCTCAGCCACGCGCTCGGCGCCCTGGCCGCCACCCTCGTGGGCATAGGCGAATATTATAACGGCCTGTCCGCCGGACACCTGGGTCGTGGTCACGTCATGGCGCTGGGCTTCGAAGTCCTGCTGGGCGGACTGACCGTCACCGGCAGCCTGATGGCGTTCGGCAAGCTGCAGGAGATCCTGCCGGGCCGGCCGCTGACGTTCCGCGGCCAGAACGCCTTCAACCTGACCATCCTGGCGATCGGGGTCGCCAGCCTCGCCTGGCTGGTGGTCGATCCCACCAACGTCGTGGCCGCCGGGGTGATGCTGGCGGTCAGCCTCGCCGTCGCGGTGCTGCTGGTGCTGCCGATCGGCGGCGCCGACATGCCGGTGGTGGTGAGCCTCCTGAATTCCTATGCCGGTCTGGCGGCCGTCGCGACGGGCTTCGCGATCGACAACAACATCCTGATCATCGTCGGTGCGCTCGACGGCCTCTCCGGCTTCATTCTCTTGGTCGCCATGAGCAAGGCGATGAACCGCTCGTTCGCGAACGTGCTGTTCGGGGCCTTCGGTTCCGCCGCCGTCGCCGGAGACGGCGGTTCGCCCGGCGCCGGCGGCGAGATGGCGCCGATCTCCGCCGAGGACGCCGCGCTGCGTATGGCCTATGCCGACAAGGTGGTGGTGGTGCCAGGCTATGGCCTCGCCGTTCCGCAGGCCCAGCATCAGGTCCGCGAACTGGCCGACCTTATCGAGAAGCGGGGCGGCGAGGTGCGCTTCGCCATCCATCCCGTCGCCGGCCGCATGCCGGGGCACATGAACGTGCTCCTGGCCGAAGCCGGGGTGCCCTACGACAAGCTAGTCGACATGGAGGACATCAACGAGAAGTTCGCCGAGACCGACGTCGTCCTCGTGGTCGGCGCCAACGATGTCGTCAATCCGGCCGCCAAGACCAACCCATCGTCCCCGATCTACGGGATGCCGATCCTCAAGGTCGCCGAGGCCAGGAGCGTGATCGCGCTGAAGAGAGGGCGTGGCGCGGGCTTCTCGGGCGTCGAGAACGACCTGTTCGTCGATCCCAAGACATCGATGCTGTTCGGCGACGCCAAGCAGTCGCTGATCACGCTCGGCCTCGAGATCAAGATCGCCTAGCATAGGGAGCCCGAGCCGCTGTCCGCTGGAGGTTCCGATGACATCGATCCTCGAGAAGACTGCAGGTCTTGTCGCGTTTGTCGGGACGGTCGACGCCGGTTCTTTCAGCGCCGCCAGTCGGGCGATCGGCTCCAGCCAGTCGGCGGTTTCAAAGAGCGTTGCCCGCCTGGAGCAACGGCTCGGCGTGAGGCTGTTCCAGCGGTCGACGCGCACCCTCAGCCTGACGGGGGAGGGCCAGGCCTACTACGAGCGTGTCGCGCCGTTGCTCCGCGCCATCGATGACGCCGAGGACGTTGTTCAGGTGGCGGCGACGGCGCGGGGCCTGCTGCGCGTCACGGCCCCGCAGGAGTTCGGGCGGGTTCTCATCGCCGCCTGGGCGGACGAGTTCCTCGAGCGCCATCCTGGACTCAAGCTCGAGCTCAGCATCACCGATCGGTTCGTCGACATCATTCGTGAAGGCTTCGACGTAGCGATCCGGATGGGCACGCTGAGCGACAGCGACCTGGTCGGCCGAAAGATCACCGATCTTCGCTGGACTTTGGTCGCTGCCCCCCTCTACGTCGAGCGCCACGGATTGCCCACAAGCCTCGACGATCTCCGCGCGCACGCTTGCTTGCGCTACGTCGTCGGCGGTCGGGCCTGGCCGATTGGCCTCGCCGATGGGGCGACTGTTGTTCGCGATGGTCGCCTCGACTCCGACGACAGCGGCGCGCTCCGCCAGGCCGCGGTCAACGCGGCCGGTGTCGCCTATCTCCTGAGGGTGACGGTCGCGGAAGATCTCGCGGCCGGGCGTTTGATCGAGGTGCTGCCGCACGTCGCCATGTCCAGGCTGCCGGTCTACGCGCTGCATTCCTTCGGGCGCCAGCTGCCCGTTCGCGCGCGCCTGTTCATCGAATTCCTTCTCGAGAAAGTCGCCGGCCTCGAATTCTAGGCTTCGCGCCACCCAAGTCGCGACGATCACGGCCCGTCTACGACATCGAGGAATAGGAGCTTCCTGCGGCCGCGGGTAGTGCCGCCCTCGCCACAAGCCCACGTTCCGCGCAGCGATCGCGGCGGCGACCGCCTGGCCAGACCGGAAAGATTCCGATGAGCGACACCACAGTCCAGAGGACCCCGCGCCCGCGTGGGACCGCGAGTGGTTACGCCTCCCTTGCCGCAAGCGCCGTCCTGTCCGCGGTCGGCGCGGGCCTTTGGGGTTGCGACAGGCAAGCGGCGGCGGCCTCTGCGGCCCCGCCTCCGGAGGTGACCGTGGCGTTCCCCGCACGCGGGATCATCACAAGCCGCACAGAATTCACCGGCCAGTTGTCCGCCGTGAACCAGGTGACGCTCCTGGCTCAGGTGAGCGGCTATCTCAGGGAGTTTCACTTCAAGGACGGCCAGATCGTCCACAAGGGCGACCTTCTCTTCGTGATCGACCCCCGACCGTTTGAAATCCAGCTTCAACAGGCGAACGCGCAATACCAGTCGGCCTCAGCGGCGCTGACCCTGGCGACAAAGGAAGTCGGGCGCGCCACCCAGCTGACCCGCGCCGGCGCCGAAGCGGTCGAAATACTGGATCAAAGCACGCAAAACCAGGAAGCGGCGGCGGCGGCAGTCAAGACCGCCGAAGCGGCGATCCGCGCGGCCCGCCTGAATCTGGAATTCACGCGCATCGTCGCCCCTTTCACGGGCCGGATCAGCATGCGGCGCGTGTCGATCGGCAGCCTGGTCAACGGCGCGTCCGGGACCGGGCAGACCCCGCTTACATCCATCGTCTCCCTGGACCCTATCTACGTCGACTTCGATATGAGCGAAGCCGACTACAGCGCCTACCAGCACTCGATGGCTGGCCGACCCGCCGGATCCAAGACCGCGGTGGAAATCAGCGTCGATGGCGAAGCGGCCTGGAGTCGCACGGCGCAACTTGATTTTCTGGACAATGAGATCGATCGCGCAAGCGGCACAATGCACGCGCGGGCGACACTAACGAATATGGACAACGCCCTCGCGCCCGGGCAGTTCGCTCGGGTTCGCGTACCGGTCTCAGGCGCCGTTCCCCAATTGCTAATCCCGGACGCCGCGATCGGCGCCGATCAATCGGCCAAGACCGTGTTGGTCGTACAGTCCAACGGCGTAGCTGCGTCCAGACAGATCGAGATCGGCCCGCTGGAAGACCACGGAATGAGAGTCGTCACACGCGGCCTTTCGCCGACGGACCGTGTGGTGGTGAACGGCCTGATGCGTGCGCATCCAGGACTCAGGGTCGCGGCTCGGCTGGAGCCACTCTCCGTGCCACCCAAGAGCTGAGTGCAGCCATGCGCCTTTCCCGCTTCTTCATCGATCGACCGATCTTCGCCGTCGTGCTCTCCCTCTTCATCACGATTGTGGGCGCGGTCGCCTTCTTCGCCTTGCCGGTCGCGCAATATCCGGAGGTGGCGCCGCCAACGATCCAGGTGACCGCCAACTATCCGGGCGCCTCAGCCGAAGTCCTCAGCAAGACCGTCGCCACGCCGCTCGAGCAGCAGATCAACGGGATCGAACACCTGGAATATTTCTCCAGTCAATCCACCGGGGACGGCAAGCTGGTTCTGACCTTGACCTTCAAGCTTGGCACGGATCTCAACACGGCGATCCTCCTGACGCAGAACCGCGTCCTCGTCGCTCAGCCGAGGCTGCCGCCGACCGTGCAACAGCTCGGGGTGACAGTGAAGAAGGTCGCCAAGGATTACCTGATCGTCCCACACCTCTATTCACCCGATGGGTCACGCGACCAACTCTACCTCTCCAATTACGCGACCCTGCACATCAAGGACGCGATCGCCCGCCTCGACGGCGTCGGCGACGTTCAGTCTTTCGGCGCGCGTGACTACGCCATGCGCGTCTGGCTCGATCCGGGCAAGGTCGCTGCGCATGACTTGACCGCGGGCGAAGTCGTGGCCGCGCTGCGGTCGCAGAACGTCCAAATCTCCGCCGGCGTGCTCGGACAGCCTCCCGTCACGCAGACCGGCGCCTTTCAGATCAATGTCGGCGCCCTCGGCCGCCTCACCGACCCGGCTCAATTTGCCGACATCATCGTCAAGTCCGACAGCGACGGCCGGGTCACGCGGGTGCGCGACATCGGCCGTGTCGAGCTTGGCGCGTTGGACTACGGCGCCAACGGCTACAAGGATCGCTCCCGGTCGGTCCCAATCCTGATCTATCGGCGGCCGGGGTCCAACGAACTCGCGACCGCGCGCGAGATTCGAAAGACCATGGCTGAGCTGTCGAAGAGCTTCCCGCCGGGCGTCGCCTACATGAACCAGTACGACGCGACCACTTTCATCAGCCAATCGGTGCACGAGGTGGTCCTGGCGATCGCGGGAGCCGTGATCCTCGTGGTGCTGGTCGTCATCCTCTTCCTCCAGACCTGGCGGGCCTCGATCATCCCGATTGTCGCGATCCCGGTGTCGCTGGTGGGCGCCTTCGCGGTCCTGGCGGCGCTGGGCTTTTCCCTCAACAACCTGTCCTTGTTCGGGTTGGTGCTGGCGGTCGGCATCGTGGTCGACGACGCGATTGTCGTGGTCGAAAACGTCGAGCGGAATCTTCGACTTGGGCTCGCGCCGAAAGACGCCGCGCGAAAGACCATGGACGAGGTCGGCGGCGCCCTGATCGCGATCGCGCTGACGCTTTGCGCCGTCTTCGTGCCCAGCGCCTTCATCTCGGGCATATCCGGCGAGTTCTTCAAGCAGTTCGCCGTCACCATCGCCGCGTCCACCCTGATCTCGTGCTTCGTCTCCCTCACACTCAGTCCGGCGCTCTGCGGCGTGCTGCTTCGCCCGCACCAGGACCTTCCGACCACGCACCACTCGCGGCTGCTTCGTCCGGTGTATGCATTCTTCGACGCCTTCAACCGCGGCTTCGAATGGCTGTCTGACCGGTTCGGACGGCTGACCACGCGGCTGATCCGGATGAGCGGGGCGGTTCTTGCGATCTATGTGGGCCTGACGCTCTTGACCGGCGTCCAGTTCATCCGGGCGCCGACCGGGTTCATTCCAGATCTCGACCAGGGCTATCTGATCACCGTCCTGCAACTGCCACCGGGCTCGTCCCTGGCCAGGACCGACGCGGTTACGCGCAAGATCGACAACATCCTGACCGAGACCCCCGGCGTTTTTTCGACCGCCGCGTTCGCCGGATTTGACGGCGCGACCTTCACACTGGCGCCCAATCAAGGCGCTATCTTCTCGGTCCTGAAACCGTTCTCGGAGCGTGAGCCCAAGGGCCTCACCGCCAAGGCTGTCCTGGCCTCGATCAATAAGAGCCTGGCGGGGATTCAGGACGGCTTCATCATTACGCTCGAACCGCCGCCGGTGAACGGTATCGGCGGCGCCGGCGGCTTCAAGATGATGCTGGAAGACCGCGGCGATGTCGGCCCGGCGGCCTTGGAAGCGGCGGCGCAAGATCTCGTCGTCGCGGCCAACGCCGATCCGCGGCTCACCGGGGTCTTCACGCCCTTCAGCAGCGCGACGCCCAGTGTCTACGCCAACATCGATCGGATCCGCGCCTCCAAGCTCGGCGTGCCTCCCGAACGGGTCTTTGAAGCGATGCAAGTGTATCTGGGCTCCGCCTACGTCAACGATTTCAACTACCTGGGTCGAACCTATCAGGTCATGGCCCAGGCGGACGCGCTCGATCGCATGACGACCGCGGATATCGCCCGATTCAAGACCCGCAATGACGCGGGGGCCATGGTGCCGATCGGCTCCGTCGCGAGTTTTCGCGATACGTCAGGCCCCTACCGCCTGCCGCGTTATAACCAATTCCCGGCCGCGGAAATCCAGGGCGCGGCGGCCCCTGGGGTTTCCAGTGGAACCGCGCTCGCCGCCATGGAAGAGCTCGCCGCCAAGCACCTTCCGTCAGGCGTGAGTTTTGAGTGGACGGACCTGGCCTATGAACAAAGACAAGCCGGGAACACGGGCATCCTCATCTTCGGCGCGTCCGTCCTCTTCGTGTTCATGGTCCTGGCCGCCCAGTACGAGAGCTTGACCCAGCCGCTCTCCGTGATCCTGATCGTGCCCATGTGCCTCCTGGCGGCCGTCACCGGCTTGCTCCTTCGCGGCATGAGCGTCGACATTCTCGCGCAGATCGCCTTCGTGGTGCTGGTGGCGCTGGCTTCGAAGAACGCTATCTTGATCGTCGAGTTCGCCAAGCAGGCGCAGGACGACGGGACCGCCGTCCACGACGCCGCGGTCGGGGCCGCCCGCACGCGGCTGAGGCCGATCCTGATGACGTCCCTGGCCTTCATCCTCGGCGTCGTGCCCCTGGCCCTTGCGACAGGCGCTGGCGCGGAGATGCGACAGTCACTCGGCACGGCCGTGTTCTTCGGAATGCTCGGGGTGACTGTATTTGGCCTACTGTTTACCCCAACCTTCTACACCGTCGTACAGTGGATCTCGGGGAAGATCGCGGCGGCTCGCCGGGGGCGAAGGGCGGCCCTGGCCCCGTCACCGACCGAATAGACGGACGCCTCCCGTGTCAACCGCATCGCAGGCGAAGATCATGCCCAAAAGCCGCTTCCTTACTGCAGTCCTTCTTGTCGCCGGCGCCGCGCTCGCGCTCTCGGCCTGCATGGTCGGACCCCACTATACTGCGCCGGTGGAGGCTCCGGTCACGCTGTCCACTGCGGGAGCGGCGGTGGTCTCGACGGCGCCTTCCGATGGCGGCTGGTGGCGCAGCTTCGGCGACCCCGTGCTCGATGACCTGACCGCAAGAGGCCTTGCCAACAATAACGACGTCAAGGTCGCGGTCGCCAGAATCCACCAATCCCGAGCGCTGTTCACCGATGCGAAGCTTGATCTATTCCCGCGGATCACCGCGTTCGGGTCGTACACGCGGAGCGACGAGCAGGTCCCAGGCTTCGGGACCAACAGGGTCAACGTCGAATCCGCTGACCTCGGCTTCGACGCCCGCTGGGAGATCGACCTCTTCGGCCGCGTCCGCCACGGGGTGGACGCTGCGAGAGACGAAAGCCAAGCCAGGACCGAGGACCTTCGAGACGTCCGGATCACGGTCATCGCGGAGATTGCGCGCAACTATCTGACCCTGCGGGGCCTTCAGGCACAGCGGGTGGTGGCCGAACACAACGCCGAAACATCCCGGCGAACCCTGGACCTCACCATCTTGCGGCGCGACGCCGGCAGGGGCGATCCCGTCGACGTGGAAAGCGCTCGCGCCCGGCTCAACGCGACCGAAGCCCGCATACCAGCCCTAGACAGCGCCGCGGTCCAGACGATCAATAGACTGGCCGTTCTGGTCGGCGTCCGGCCGGGCGCGCTCGACGCCAGCCTCACCCCCCTCTCGACACCGCGGCCGCCCCGCGCCACGCCCCTGGCGATCGGCGACGCCGCCAACTTTCTGCGCCGGCGCCCGGACGTCCAAGCCGCCGAACGCCGCCTGGCCGCCCAGACCGCCCGAACGGGCGAAGCGACCGCGGATCTCTTCCCACGAATCAACGTCACGGGGTTCCTGGGATTGCTGTCCGGAAACGTCTCGAGCCTGTTCGCCACTGGAGCCCAAGCCTATGCGGTCACGCCGGCCGTGAGCTGGCCCGCGCTTGATCTGGGCGGCGCGCGCGCGCGCCTGCGCGCCCAGGCGGCGTTGGGCGACGTCGCCCACGCCCAGTACGACCTGGCTGTTCTGAATGCGATCGAGGATCTCCAGAACGCCCTGGTGGCCTACCGCGACAGGCAGCTCGAGCTCACCAGTCTGGCCGCCGCCGCCGGGGCGGCCGAACGCGCCTCCGGGTTCGCTCACGCCCGCTATGAACAGGGCTCGATCGATTTCCTTAGGGTGCTGGACACGGAGCGGACCGCCCTCGATGCGCAGGATGCCCTGATCCAGGCCCAGACGGCCGCCAATACGGATGTCGTCGCGGTCTACAATGCGATCGGAGGCGAATAGCCAACCTGGACGGATCTGGACTGACACATATTCCTCATTAGGAATGAATATGCCCTCGGCTTCGCCACCGGCGCCGGCGTCACACTGAGGCGAGCGCCCTCAACGGCGCATAGTCCCTCGCCGGAATGCAGGACTCGACGAACGACACGAATTCCCTCGTCTTGGCGCTCGCCATCCGTCCCGTGGGAAAGACGGCCCGGAGTTCCAGGGTCGGCAAATCCCAGTCGAGCAGGACCGGCCTGACGATCCCGGCCGCCAGCTCGGGAGCAAAAGTCCACTCCGACGTGATTGCGAGCCCCAGATGGGCAAACACCGCCTCGCGCAGGCCCTCGGCCGCCGTGACCCTCAGGCGCCCGCCGACGACCACCGAGGTCTCGACCGAACCTTGGCGAAACGTCCACGATGTCCCGCCGCCCTCCGCCGCATAGATGACCGTCTGGTGCGCCATCAGTTCCCCGGGGCTCTTCGGTTCTCCGTGCTCCTCGAAATACTTTGGAGTGGCCATGACCAGCTTCCTCGCTTCACCGATCTTGCGCGCCACCAGGGTCGAATTCTCCAGTCCCCCGCTGCGGAACGCGACGTCGACGCCTTCCTCGACCAGATTGATCGGCCGGTCGTCGAGCAACATCTCGATCTCGAGCTCGGGATGCTTCTCCAGAAAACCCGATAGCCGAGGCATGATGTGCAGTCTGCCAAAGCAGACCGATGTCGCGACGCGGAGCTTGCCTGTAAGCCCACATCCCGCGCCGCGGGCCGCCAGAACGGCCTCCTCCGCCTCTTCCAGGGCGCGTTTCGCCCGGACATAGAAGTTCTGACCGGCCTCGGTCGGCGTCAGACTGCGGGTCGATCGCAACAGGAGCCGGACGCCGAGCCACTCCTCGAGTTGGGCGACGGCCTTGGACACCGCCGGCTGCCCAATCTGCATCTGGCGGGCCGCGCTGGAGAACGACCCGGTATCCATGACGCGGACGAAGGTCTCCATGGCGAGGTGACGGTCCATGTGATCCATTCTCCTTTGGAATAGACGCTATCACCCTCGCCGGCCTGCCGCCAGAGCGAGGAGGCGCCCACAATGTGAATCCTCAGCGCGATGCGGTGCGCGACTCCTCGAAGGAATGTAAGTCCATGAACACGACTGCGGCGAAACGGACGCACAACGCCGAGACCGAAAACCTCGACGTCATCATCGTCGGCGCGGGCTTCGCCGGTCTCTATCTCCTCGACCGTCTGCGCGGCATGGGCCTGTCCGTCCAGGTGTTCGAAGCCGGGGACGGTCCTGGCGGCGTCTGGTATTGGAATTGCTATCCTGGGGCTCGCGTCGACTCTCCCGGCCCGATGTATCAGTTTTCGCGCGACGACCTGTGGCGAGACTGGAAGTTCAGCGAGCTCTATCCCTCGTGGCAGGAAATCCGCGCCTATTTCCGCTACCTGGATGAAAAACTCGACCTTAGTCGCGACATTCGCTTCAACACACGCGTGAACGAGGCGCAGTTCGACTCCGCGCGCAATCTTTGGACGGTCCGATCGAGCGATGGCTCCGTCACCCGGGCGCGCTATTTCGTGCTCTGCACCGGCCTGGGTTCGAAGCCCTACATACCGGACCTGCCGGGCCTGGGCGATTTCGCCGGGGAGCGCCATCACACCGCGCTCTGGCCGCAGCAGGGGCTTGACCTGGCCGGCAAGCGGGTTGGGGTGATCGGCACCGGGGCGAGCGGCGTGCAGGTGGCTCAGGAAGCCGCCGCCGTGGCGGCCCACCTCACGGTCTTCCAACGCACGCCCAATCTGGCCCTGCCGATGCGGCAGCGAACGCTCGACGACGACACGATCCGCCGGATGAAAGAGGACTATCCACGCGCCTACCAAAAGCGGACGACGACCTTCGGTGGGTTCGACTACGAATTCCTCGAGAAGTCCGCGGCCGAGGTGTCCGATGCCGAGCGGGAAGCGACCTTCGAACGCGTCTGGGAAATCGGCGGCTTCGCGCCATGGGTCGGCTCGTTCAACGACCTCCTCGCGGACGAAGTATCAAACCGCGCCGCCTACGATTTCTGGCGCGACAAGACGCGGGCTCGGATCAACGACCCGGCCATCGCCGAGATGCTCGCGCCGGCGGAGCCGCTCCACCCCTATGGCGCCAAGCGGCCATCCCTCGAGCAGAACTTCTTCGAGATCTTCAACCAGCGCAACGTGAGCCTTGTCGACCTCCGCAAGTCCCCGATCGAAAGAGTGACGCCCAGCGGGATCAAGACGGCGGCCGGCGAGCATGACCTGGATATTCTTGTCCTGGCCACCGGGTTCGACGCGGTGACGGGCGGGCTGACCAGCATCGATATCCGCGGCACGCAGGGAGAGACGCTGAGGGAGAAGTGGTCAAAGGGTGTTCACACCCATCTCGGAATGGCCTCGGCGGGCTTTCCCAATCTCCTCTTCGTCTACGGCCCGCACAGCCCGAACGCTTTCGCCAACGGGCCGACCTGCGCGGAGCTACAGGGAGACTGGATCGTTCAGCTGCTGGACCACCTTCGCCAACGTGATTTCACACGGTTCGAGGCGACGGTCCCCGCGGAGGAAGATTGGCGAGCGCAAGTGCACGCCATCGCGGACACGACTCTCTTTCCGCGCGCCGATTCCTGGTATTTCGGCGCAAATATTCCGGGCAAGCCGCGCGAGATGCTGTCCTTTGCCGGCGGTCTGTCGACATACGTCGCCAAGTGCAACGAAAGCGCCGAACGAGGGTACGAAGGGTTCGCCATCAGCTGAGTTCCCCCTCGCGGTCGCCCTCAATGCTCTACGGTGTCTACCAACCCGGCGGCGAGGTCGCGTGAGCATTCCTCGAGGTCCTGTATCGCACGCCGTCGGTCAGCTCGACGTCTCACGAGAGCGGTTCCCACGGGAGGAATGTCAATCTCCATGTACCGGATCCCCGGGTTTGGATAGTAGCGCTCCGCCCGCCCAAGCATTAAGGCCACCGCCTCGCCGGACTCCACGACCGCAAGGCATTCCCGGACCGTAGTTACGACAGGTCCGCGAGCAATCGGCCGTCCCGCGGGCGTGTGGTCGGGGAAATGGACCGCCGCAAACGCCCCCAGTTGATGATTGTCGGGCAATGTCGGCATGGTCTCGAACGCCAGTTCCTCCGGATCGATCAGGCTTCTGTGCGCCAGTCGATGATCGGCAGGCACCATCAGCTTGCGCTTATCCTCGAAGAGAATTGCGCATTGGACCAGGCCATCGTGAGAAAGGGGTAGTCTGCAGAACGCCGCGTCGACCTTGCCCGATGCGACCGCCTCGAACTGGTCCAGTATCGAAAGCTCCACCCATTCGACATCGATATGGAACTTACTCTTGAGATGCCTGACAAACGGCAAGGTCAATTCATAAAGGCCGCCACCAAAGAAGCCGATCCGCAGCCGGTTTGTCTGACCAAGGGCGGTCTTCCTGCAATCGTCCAGCGTGGCGCGGAGAACCAGGGCGGCGGGCTCCACGCCAAGGCGAAACTTCTCCCCCAGGGGCGTCAGTTGGACACGCCTGCTGGTTCGCATGAACAGTTGCCCCCCGACCTCTTGCTCCAACGAACGTACCGCTTCGGAGACGGAGGACTGGGCGAGAGAAAGTCTCTCCGCCGCCTTTCCAAAATGTAAATCCGTAGCGACCGCCAGGAAGCAGTCGATCTGCCGCAGTTCCACGCCGATCCTCGCGTCAACCGATTGATCAGATGGGCCGATTGAATGCGAGCCTACGCCGCGATGATGCGGCTCGCAACCGGGATGAGGCCATAAGTTCGGGTGGCGACCTCGGTCGCACATCAGCCTGACAGCAAGGGTCGATTGATCGGTGACGCCGATCGAATGCACGGCAATGGGTGCTTGGTCGGAAGGGGCGCGAACACAATATCTGCGGCTCGGAAGGCTGACTGGCCAGCATAGAGCTCGGACCCTCGCAGGCAGGGGCATGTCCACGCGCGACCGGCATAGAGAGAATGAACTATGGGTAAATTGCAAGAGAAAGTGGCTGTCATTACTGGAGGTACTCAAGGCATCGGCCTCGCCACGGCGAAACTTTTCGCCAGCGAAGGCGCCCATGTGTTCATTACGGGCCGTCGCCAGAAGGAACTTGAAGAAGCCGTGGCGTCAATCGGCGCCAACGTCACGGGCGTTCAAGGCGATGTCGCCAACCTGGCCGACCTCGATCGTCTCTACGAGAGCGTCAAAGCGAAGGGCCGGATCGATGTGCTCTTCGCCAATGTCGGCCTCGGCGGATTTGTCCCGTTGGGAAGCATCACCGAGGAGTACTACGACAAGACCTTTGACACGAACGTCAAGGGGCTGCTCTTCACCGTCCAGAAGGGGCTGCCGTTTTTGAACGACGGCGCTTCCATCATTCTGACCGGATCGGCCGCGGCCACCAAAGGCACCCCCAGCTTCGGCGTCTACGCCGCGAGCAAAGCGGCTATTCGCTCATTCGTGCGGACCTGGACCGCGGAACTGAAGGACCGGGGGATCCGCTCGAACGTCCTTAGTCCTGGCCCGGTCGTTACGCCTCAGGTGGCGCTCCAGCCGCCTGAAGCCATCGCGCGCATCGTGTCCACCGTCCCAATGGGTCGCATGGCGGAGC